>CAUFXK010000013.1 GCA_959596495.1 uncultured Collinsella sp.
AGGGCGGAGGCGGGGTATGCCCCGCCTCTTACACCACATCTCTGTGCGCTACCTTCGAATCGCTCAAAGGAGGCAACTTGCTCTCGATTTTGCTGCTACTAAATTGGTGACAGTACTCATATTTGCCACTTTTTGCCCACGAGGTGTTCAGAGGAGCTCTCGACAAGCATCTAACGCTACAATAACTACCACGTGGCTGGGTTTGCCGGCCGAATGTGCGATGCCGTGGGAGGGGACATGGTCGAGTTTACAAAGACGATTAAAGATCCGTTGGGACTGCATGCCCGCCCGGTTGCGCTGCTCTACGACATTATTGCCAAGCATCGTAGCAACGTATCGGTCAGCATCGGCGATCGCCATACCGACGGCCGCGATGTAATGGGGCTCATGGCTCTCTACGGCGAATGTGGCGAAGACATCGTGTTCCGCGTTTCGGGCGTGGATGAGGCCTCCTGCGTCACATCGATCAGAAACCTCTCGCTCTAAGCATGACAGGGCGCGGCAAAGGACAGCTCTTTGCCGCGCCTTTTTGTTTCGTATAGGAAACTTTTTCGAAATCTAAATGGGGACCCTTTCCAAAAAGTTAACCACGTGCTAGTTTACTATAGCGAACATAGACGTGGTTAACTTTTGCTGCGTCGATGTTGAGGACGAACTGACGTTAGGAGCTCACTCATGTCTTGCGGACCGCAGATGCCGGCTATGCCGCTTTCGATGGTAAAAGCGGGCGAAACCGTGCGCGTGTCTCGCGTAAAGGGCAATGAGGATATGAAGCACCATCTCAAGGACCTCGGCTTTGTCGAGGGCAGTGAGGTTCACGTGGTGAGCTCGAGTGGCGCCAATATCATCGTCGCCGTGCTGGGCGCACGCTTTGGTATCGACACCAAGGTTGCCATGCACATCATGACCGTCGGTTAGTCCGCAGCATTTAAAAACTGAAAGGGGGACAAGTAAATGAAGACGTTGGGTGACGTTAAGGTGGGCGAGAGCTCCACGATCGTCAAGCTTCACGGTGAGGGCGCGCTGCGCCGCCACCTTATGGACCTGGGCCTCATCAAGGGCACTTCGTTCAAGGTCGTAAAGGTTGCGCCGCTCGGTGATCCGGTCGAGATCAACGTGCGCGGCTACGAGCTTTCTATCCGCAAGGAGGAGGCGGCCGTCGTCGAGGTCCAGTAAGGACTTGCGGCGTATATTTCTGCAGGTAAAGTTAGGTTTTTCTAACTTAATGCAGCAACTTTAGAGCACATTATCCAGCCTGCGCGGAGAAAGCAGCGCAGGCACACAAGGAAGAAGGATTGAATGGCGGATTCTCAGATCCATGTCGCGCTGGCGGGTAACCCCAACTGCGGCAAGACCACGCTTTTCAACCTGATCACCGGCGCCAACGGCTACGTTGGCAACTGGCCCGGCGTCACGGTTGAGAAAAAGGAAGCCAAGCTCCTAAGCGACAAGAACGTTACCATCACGGACCTCCCCGGCATCTACTCGCTTTCCCCCTACAGCCCCGAGGAGCAGTGCTCGCGCGATTACCTCATGAGCGGCGAGCCCGACGTGGTCGTCCAGGTGGTCGACGCTACCAACCTCGAGCGCAACCTGTACCTGGCGCTTCAGGTTATCGAGACCGGCCTGCCCGTGGTCGTTGCCCTCAACATGGCCGACTTGGTCGAGAAGAACGGCGACAAGATTGACACGGACAAGCTTTCCAAGAAGCTCGGCTGCCCGGTCATGATGATCTCGGCCCTTAAGAACAAGGGCATCAAAGAGCTGTTCGAGCAGGTCAAGAAGTCTGCCGCTTCTAAGGGCCAGGTGCCGGAGCACAAGTTCGATTCCTCTATCGAGGACGTTCTGGACCACATCGAGAACAACCTGCCGGCGAGCGTTCCCGCCAACAAGCGTCGCTACTACGCGGTCAAGCTGTTTGAGCGCGACGCGGACGCCTGCAAGCTCATCAACCTCACCAAGGAGAAGGCCGCTCGCGTCGAGCAGCTGGTCGCCCAGTGCGAGCAGGACTGCGACGACGATGCTGAGTCCATCATCACCGGCGAGCGCTATGGCGTGATTGCCCACATTATCGACGAGTGCATGACCAAGGCTCCTGCCAAGATGAGCACCTCCGAGAAGATCGACCGCGTGGTTACCAACCGTATCCTGGGCCTGCCGATCTTTGTGGTCATCATGTTCTGCGTGTACTACATCGCCGTTTCCACCCTGGGCGGCACGGTGACCGACTTCACCAACGACCAGCTCTTCGGCACCGACGGCTGGTACGTGCTCGGTCAGGGTCGTGACGCCTATGACGCAGCTGTTGAGGCTGCGGGCGACAACGCCGACTCGGTCGACCCAGCACAGTACGGCCCCTATGTCCCGGGTATCACCACCGTGGTGCACGACGCCCTTGTGGCGGGTGGTACCGAGGACGGCGGCTTGGTCGATTCGCTGGTCTGTGACGGTATCGTCGGCGGCCTGGGCGCCATCTTCGGTTTCGTCCCGCAGATGTTCCTGCTCTTTGTGATGCTGTCTTTCCTGGAGGACTGCGGCTATATGGCCCGCGTCGCCTTCATCATGGACCGCGTGTTCCGCCGCTTTGGCCTGTCCGGTAAGTCGTTCATCCCGATGCTCGTGTCCTCGGGTTGCGGCGTCCCCGGCGTCATGGCCACCAAGACCATCGAGAACGAGAAGGACCGCCGTATGACGGTCATGACCACCACGTTTATTCCCTGTGGCGCTAAGCTGCCGATCATTGCCCTGCTCATGGGTTCCATCATCGGCGATTCTTCCACCACCGCCGCGTGGATCAGCCCGCTCTTCTACTTCCTGGGCGTCTTTGCCGTCATTGCTTCGGGCCTCATGCTCAAGAAGACCAAGCTCTTCGCTGGTCGCCCGACGCCGTTTGTTATGGAGCTTCCTGCCTACCACTTCCCGGCGATCCGTTCTTGGGCGCTGCACGTGTGGGAGCGCTGCTGGGCCTTTATCAAGAAGGCCGGTACGGTCATCTTTGCGTCCACCGTCGTCGTTTGGTTCCTCTCCAACTTTGGCAGCTACAACGGTTCCTTTGGCTTCCTGCCTGCGATGGACGGCATCCCCGAGGAGTTCATGGATTACTCCGTGCTCGCCATGCTCGGCAACCTGGTCGCTTGGATCTTCGCCCCGCTCGGCTTTAGCACCTGGCAGGCCACCGCGCTGACCGTCTCCGGCCTCGTGGCTAAGGAGAATGTCGTCGCTACCGCCGGCTCGCTGCTCTCCGTCGCCGATGCTGGCGAGACCGACCCGAGCCTGTGGACCGCGTTTGCGGGCATGTTCCCCACCATGGGTGCTTGCGTGGCCTTTGGTGCCTTCAACCTGCTGTGCGCTCCGTGCTTTGCCGCCATGGGCACTATCCGCAACCAGATGGACTCCGGCAAGTGGACCGCGATTGCCATCGGCTACGAGTGCGCCTTCGCTTGGGTGATCGGCCTGTTCATCAACCAGTTCTACAACCTGTTTGTGTTGGGCCAGTTTGGTATTTGGACGATTGTAGCCATCGTGCTGCTGGTTGCGATGCTCTTCCAGATCTTCCGTCCCATGCCCAAGCATGCATGGACCGACGAGGACGAGACCAACACTGCTTCCGCCGCAGTTTCCGCTTAAGTCCGAATAAGGATTAGCCCCTTTCCACGAGCCCGGGTGTCCCAGTGACACTCGGGCTTTTTGGTGAGGGAGATGTGGCGTTTCCGCAGATAAAACCGACCAAAATAAACCTGTCCCTTTTTGGCAGGTGGAGAATGGGGTAAAGTAAGTGGTGGTTAACTAGAGGAGGCTTGCTATGGCACCTATCGATATTGTTGTACTGGCTGTTATCGGCATTGCGTTTGTCGCCGTGTGCGTGCGCATTTATCGCAAGGGCACCTGCGCCGACTGCGCTCAGGGCGGCGTTTGCACGGGACATTGTTCCAACAAAAAAACCTGCGCCGCACTTAAGGGCGTGGACAAAATTGCCGAAGACTTGGGCCGCGGTATCAAGTAAGGTCCGTCATCCAAGCGCCTCGCGAGCATCCGTTCGCGGGGCGCTTTGCACATTTGGGGGAGAGCGCGGCGAGTTGAAGAGTGATTTTGGGGTATCGTTACCTGTACTGTTAATTGGCAACTTATCTATAACGGAGTAACCCCATGAGCGCTCGCGTAACCATGAAGGACATAGCCGCCGAGCTTGGCGTTTCCATCAATACCGTGCACAAGGCTCTGACGGGTAAGGCCGGCGTGAGCGAATCCGTGCGCTCCAAGGTGAATGCTAAGGCCGAGGCCATGGGTTACCATCGCAATACGAGTGCCTCGAGCCTGCGCCGCAAGGATATCAACCTGGTGTTTTGCCTGCCCCGCGCATCGTGCGAGGGGGCGTACTTTTTCCGTTACCTTTGGGAAGGCTGCAACCGCTTTGAGCAGGAGGTCATCGACCGGGGCATTACGGTTGAGCGCGTTGAATTTGGCGTGGGTGGCTACGCCGATGCGCTCGAGCAGATCGATGAGCGTCTGCAGGTAGGCGAGAAGATTGATGGTCTGCTTGCCTATGTTCCGGGTGATGACCGCGCAACCGAGCTCTTGAGGCAGATTGCCGAGGCGGGCGTGACAATCGAGCTCGTAGACGGCGACCGCCCGCACCTCGATCGCCTGGGTGCCAGTCTGGCGGACTATTCCGCGGCGGGCAGTCTTATGGCGGAGCAGGCGGCAAATCTGGTCCACGCTTCTGGGGCTGATGCCCGCGTGCTCCTGTTGGCGGGCGACCCCTATACCGATTCACACTACCTGACCGCCCGTGCCTTTCATAATTACCTGCGCGAACACGATATTCCATGGCAGGTTGAGGACCTTGCCGGCGCCCATGCGCAAGTCAAACAGCTCGAGCGCGAGCTTGAGCAGCGCTTGAGTGCGCCGGATGCTCCCGAGCTCATCTGTAGCGTTTTTGCCGTTGGTTCCGAGGTGGTCGCCGACGCGCTTGTTTCAAGCGGCAAGGCCGGCAAGGTCATGGTAATCGGCAACGACCTGTTCCCCGAGAGCGCCTTGGCCTTGCGCCGTGGCATCTTTACCAATATTGTCTATAAGGACCCGGTGAGCCTGGCCTACCGTGGCGCCAAGACCTTGGGCGAGTATCTGCTGTGGGGTAAAACTCCGGCGGAGCCCGTGCAGAAGGGTGCTGTGGAGATGGTGTTTGCCAGCAACGTCGACCGCTACTGCGAGCTTGCGGGAATTTAGCCGTTTAGTCAGGTGCCCCCTCTTGCGACGTTCATTTTTTGGAGTATTCAGCAATGGCGTGTCCCGAAAGAGGTTAGGACGACTGTTTTAAGTGCCCCCGATGGCGTAATTCGCCATCGGGGGCATTTATTTATGCCGATTGGGCGCAATATGAGTATCAGATAGGGCTTCGAAGACGGTGCGCGGTGCGCTCCGATGCTGAATACTCCCAAAAATGCACGGCGGAACATGACCCACCTGGCCAAAGCGCTCAAGTTCGGTATTCGGGGACGCCTGCCAATTCGCAATACATACAAGTTACGGCTCCAGTAACCGTTGAACGGGCAAAATCGACCGTTCACCCCATGGTGGTTAGGTGAACGTTCACCTTTTAAGTCGCAATGAATTAGTATAGTGAACGTTCACCTAGAGGATAACGAGCGCATCGTGCGCCCGCTCCGCCAACAAAGGGGTTGTTTGATGAAAAACTTCATGGACGATCGGGATTTCCTGCTGAGCACCAAAACCGGTGAGGAGCTGTTCCACATCTTTGCCGAGGGCATGCCCATCGTTGACTACCACTGCCACATTTCTCCCAAGGAGATCTGGGACGACAAACGTTTTGAGAACATCACCGAGGTTTGGCTGGGCGGTGACCACTACAAGTGGCGCCTGATGCGTGCCAACGGCGTTGACGAGCGCTTCATTACCGGCGATGCCCCTGCTCGCGAGAAGTTCCAGAAGTGGGCCGAGACCCTGGGCCGTTGCGTGGGCAACCCCGTCTTTGAGTGGAGCCACCTGGAGCTTAAGCGTTACTTTGGCTACGAGGGCGTCCTGAACGGCAAAACCGCTCAGGAGGTCTGGGACCTTGCCAACGCCAAGCTCGCTGAGGCCAGCTTTACCTGCCGCAACCTGATCAAGCAGTCCAACGTCCGCATGATCTGCACTACCGACGACCCCGCCGACAGCTTTGAGTGGCACAAGAAGATTGCCGCCGACGACAGTTTTGACGTTCAGGTCGTTCCCGCCATGCGCCCCGATGCCGCCCTGCGCATCGAGCGTGGCCAGGAGTTCGCCGACTACTGCAAGCATCTCTCCGAGGTTGCCGGCATTGAGATCAGCGACTTCGAGGGCATGAAGGCCGCCATCTCCAAGCGCTACGACGTTGCCCACGAGCTGGGCTGCCGCGCTTCCGACCACGCGCTCGACTACGTTATGTACGTTCCGGCTACCGCCGACGAGATCGAGACTATCTTTGCCAAGGGCCTTGCCGCCGAGCCGCTTACCGAGGACGAGGTCCTCAAGTACAAGACGGCCTTTATGCAGTTCGTCGCCGGCGAGTATGTCCGCCTTGGCTGGGCCATGCAGCTGCACTTTGGCTGCAAGCGTGACAACAACCGCGCTATGTTCGCCAAGCTCGGTCCCGACACCGGCTACGACTGCATCTCCAACTACACGCCGTCCGACCAGCTGGCCGATTTCCTCAACTCCATCCAGGAGTCCACGGGTCTGCCCAAGACCATCCTGTATAGCCTGAACCCCATCGACAACACCATGATCGATACCGTGATGGGCTGCTTCCAGGAGGCTCCGACCGCCGGCAAGATCCAGAACGGCTCTGCCTGGTGGTTCAACGACAACGAGGTTGGTATGCGCGAGCAGCTCACGGCTCTGGCTAACGAGGGCGTGCTGGGCAACTTTGTGGGCATGCTTACCGATTCCCGCTCCTTCCTGTCCTACCCGCGTCATGAGTACTTCCGTCGCGTGCTGTGCGGCGTGATCGGCGAGTGGGTCGAGCAGGGCAAGTATCCGGCCGACATGGAGCTGCTGGGAGCCATCGTGCGCGACATTAGCTACAACAACGCGGTCCGCTACTTTGGCTTTGACCTGGATACCGTCGAGGCCTAAACCCGCATCGAATCACACCGAACTCGGGAGCGCCGTTGCCACACGCGGCGCCCCCGTTTTGCCTGCACGCTAACAGCAATCTAAGGAGAGACATCGATGGAGAACATCAGCTACGAGACGCTCGAGAAGATCGGCTACAAGGGCTACCTGCTGCCCAAGGACGCGCCCGAGAAGGTTCTGCAGTTTGGCGAGGGCAATTTCCTGCGCGCCTTCGTCGACCGCTTCTTTGACATGGGCAACGAGGCAACCGGCTGGAACGGCAAGGTTGTCATGGTCCAGCCCATCAGCGGTGCCTTTGGCTTTGCCGACGGCATTAACGCTCAGGATGACCTGTACACCGTGCTGGTGCGCGGCAAGGAGAGCGGCAACACGGTCGACGAGTCCCGTGTGATCAGCGCCTGCAGCCGCTGCCTCAATCCGTATCGCGAGGACGACTACCGCGCCATGATGGAGGTCGCCGTCTCCGACGATTTGGAGATTATCGTCTCCAACACCACCGAGGCCGGTATCGCCTACGATCCGTCCTGCAAGGCCGACGACATGCCGCCCGCGAGCTTCCCCGCCAAGCTTGCCCAGGTGCTCCACACCCGCTGGGCCGCCGGCAAGCCGGGCGTCATCGTGCTCGCCTGTGAGCTCATCGATCACAACGGCGAGGAGCTGCTGCGCATCATGAACCAGTACGTGAGCGACTGGGGCTGGGAGGACGAGTTTGCGCAGTGGATGGCCAACGACTGCACCGTCTGCACCACGCTCGTCGACACTATCGTCCCCGGCCGTATCCGCGACCCCAAGGAGGCCGCTGCCGTGGCCGAGCGCCTGGGCTACGAGGATCCCTTCCTGGCCGTGCGCGAGCCCTTCCAGATGTGGGGTATCCAGGGCGATGAGTCGCTCAAGGAGCGTCTGCCCTTCGTGAAGGCCGGCCTGCCGGGCGTCTTTGTGACCCCCGATGTCACCCCGTACAAGAAGCGCAAGGTCCGCATCCTCAACGGCGCCCACACTGCCTTTGTTCCGGGTTCCTGGGTTGCCGGCTTTGACATCGTGCGCGATTGCATGCATGACGAGACCGTTCGCGGCTTCATGAACACCATGCTCTACGACGAGGTCATCCCGACGCTTGCCGCCGATCTTGATGTCGAGGACTGCAAGGCCTTTGCCGCCGCCGTCGAGAACCGCTTCGACAACCCGTTTATCGACCACGCGCTGCTCTCCATTTGCCTCAACTCAACCGCCAAATGGCGTGCTCGCGACCTGCCCACGCTCAAGGACTATGTTGCCGAGACCGGCAACCTGCCCAAGTGCCTGGCGACGAGCCTCGCTACGCTCATTGCCTTCTATACGCAGGAGCTCGTTGCTCGCGAGGGCGATGGCCTGCACCTGCGCCGCGCCGACGGCACCGAGTACACCGCTCAGGACGATGCCTTCGTGCTCGATTTCTACGCCGCCCACGCCGGTGCAGACGATGCCGAGCTGGTGCACGACGTGCTCAGCAACGAGCAGATGTGGGGCGAGGACCTTACGCAGATCGCCGGCCTTGAGGAGTTTGTCGTCAACGCGCTTGCCGTTGTGCGCGCCGAGGGCGCCAAGCAGGCATTTGCCAACGCCCAGGCCTAAATCCTTCTGTGCGCCCGCCGGGCAACTGGCGGGCGCCCGCTGACTTCTGCTCAACCTGTAGGGTTAGGACTCTTTGTAATGAATACTATCCAGATCAATCCGGCCGACAACGTGATCGTCGCGCTGTCGCCGCTTGCCAAGGGCACCGCAGTCGCGGTTCCCGGGGTGGGCGAGGTCGTTGCCGCGGAGGATATTCCGCAGGGCCACAAGATGGCCGTGCGTGCCATTGCGGCGGGGGAGGACGTCGTCAAGTACGGTCTTCCTATCGGTCACGTGACGGGCGACATCCAGCCCGGTCAGTGGCTTCATACGCATAACGTCAAGACCAACCTTTCGGGCGAGGTCGAGTACGCTTACAACCCGACGCATCCGGTCGTTGAGCCGGTTGAGCCCGAGACCTTTATGGGCTTCCGTCGCGCCGATGGCCGCGCCGCCACGCGCAACGAGCTGTGGATCATCCCCACGGTCGGCTGCGTCAACGAGGTCGCACGTGCCATGTGCGAGCAGGCTCAGGATCTGGTCGAGGGCTCGCTGGAGGGCGTTTACTACTTCCCGCATCCCTTTGGCTGCTCGCAGACCGGTGCCGACCATGCCCAGACGCGCCGTCTGCTGGTGGCGCTCTCGCGTCACGCAAACGCTGCGGGTGTGCTGTTCCTGTCCCTCGGTTGCGAAAACTGCACGCACCAGCAGGTACTCGACGAGCTCGGTGACTTTGATCGCGAGCGCGTTCGATTCCTCGCCTGCCAGGATGTAGCCGACGAGCAGGTCGAGGGTCACAAGATCCTGTCCGAGCTTGCCGACCTGGCCAAGCAGGCCAAGCGTGAGCCCATTCCTGCCTCCGAGCTGGTCATTGGCCTTAAGTGCGGCGGCTCTGACGGTCTTTCGGGCATTACCGCCAACCCCACGATCGGTCGCGTGAGCGATATGGTTGTCGCCCGCGGCGGCACGTCGGTGCTCACCGAGGTTCCCGAGATGTTTGGCGCGGAGAGCATTCTGCTCGATCGCTGTGAGAGCCAGGACGTCTTCAATGCCGCCTCCGACATGCTCAACGGCTTTAAGGACTACTTTATCAGCCACGGCGAGGTCGTCTATGAGAACCCGAGCCCCGGCAACAAGGACGGCGGCATTACCACGCTCGAGGACAAGAGCTGCGGCTGCGTGCAAAAGGGCGGATCTGCCCCCATCGTCGACGTGCTGCCGTATGCCGGTCAGGCTACCAAGCATGGCCTGAACATGCTGTGCGGTCCGGGCAACGACATGGTATCCACCACGGCCCTGACGGCTGCCGGCTGCCACGTAATCCTGTTCTCGACCGGCCGCGGCACGCCGTTTGGCGCACCGGCGCCTACACTCAAGGTGTTCACCAACCAGCGTCTGTGCGACCACAAGGCCAACTGGATGGACTTTAACGCCGGCGTGGTCGCCACGGGCGAGCGTACGCTCGACGAGGCTGCCCACGACCTGTACCAGCTGGTGCTAGAAACGGCGAGCGGCAAGCTTACGAGTGCCGAGCGTCGCGGCTGCCACGAGATCAGCATTTGGAAGGATGGCGTCTGCCTGTAGCGGTAAATGGGTTCGCATAGGGCGCTATTGACCATGGCCCCGTCGGGAGTGTTCCCGGCGGGGCCATGTTTGTTCTGTCTGTTCGGGCGTGTCTTCCTGAGGGTACGGGAGCGGCGAAAACAATAAACGTTCACCTAATCGACCTCAAATTTAAACCCACTCAATACCCATGTAATCGTGATTTTTTTTCAAGTCAGATGTCCGTTTAACGGCAAAAAACGACCGTTCAAGGATAATATACAAGTGAACGTTCACCTATCATATGCAATCGAGCATAATCTAGCTAAACGTTCACCCTACGAGTGGGCGATATGCAGACAGACATCGGTATGGACTCCAATGTCTTGTTACAAGACAATCGAGAAAAGAGAGGGAGCTCGATGACTAACAAGATCGGTAAAAAGCGCAAGATCACATTCTGGACGCGCTTGGGCTTTGGTATGGGCGGCATGCTCAACTCCGGTGCCCTGAGCTTTACGCACAGCTACATGGTGCTGTTCCTGTCCACGGAGTGTGGTCTGTCCGCAGGCGAGGCTGCGCTGATCAGCTCGTTCGCCATCTATCTCAACGCCATTCTGTGCCCACTCATGGGCTTTGTGGCCGATAACTTCTACGCTACCAAGATCGGCCGCATCTTTGGCCGCCGCCGTTTCTGGATCTTGCTGGCTATCCCGATGATGGTCGCCGAGCCGCTCATCTTTGTGGCTACGCCGTTTGGTTTCCCGTACTACTTTGTGTTGTACCTGATCTACAACGTCGCGTACACGTTCTGCACCGCCAACCTGTCGCCGCTTACCATCGAGATGACCGATGACTTCAAGGAGCGTACGTACCTCACCGGCTACAAGCACCTCTTTGGTAACGCCGCCGGCTTCCTGATGGCAGCACTCGTCGGCTTTGGCTTTGGCACCTTCGGCGAGACCAACCCGTTCAGCTACTTCATTATTGCTACGATTAACGCTTCGGTCATGGCAATCTCGCTGCTCTGCGTGTACCTGTCTACGTGGGAGCACACCCCCGAGGAGGTCGCTCAGGAGAAGATCGAGAGCGTCGGTGAGGGTATCAAGAAGTTTTTCATCGACGTTATCTCTACCTTCCGCAACAAGTCCTTCCGCAAGGTCCTGTATGCGCAGGTCTCCACGAAGCTCGCCGCTGCCTGCTGGTCTGCGTGCCTGTCCTTCTTCATCGTCTACTGTCTGCAGATTCCTAAGTCCTACGAGTCCGTGATGGAGATGCCCGGCAAGGTCGTCGCTATCGTCTGCACCGCCATCTGGGTCGCCCTCATGGCCAAGAAGGGCTTCCACAAGTCTTGGTACCTGGCAAACGTCGGTTGCGCCGCGTGCATCATCGCCTACAACTACTTCGCCTTTGGTCAGATCAACGGCACCTCCACGGTCGCCATCGCCATGATCGCCTACCCCATCATCTTCGCCATCTGGAAGTTCTTCTACGTTGGCTTCCAGTATCTGCCCGATGTTCTGCTCAACTACATCCCCGATGTCGATGAGCTCATCACCCTGCGTCGTCGCGAGGGCATCTACAGCTCCGCACAGCAGCTCTGCCAGCAGATCGCCCAGGCTGTTGCCGTCAACGTATGGGCTATCGTCCTTGCTGCCTCCGGCTTCATTCAGACCGCCGGCAACAGCGACGCCGTGACCCAGCCCGCCACCGTGCCTCTGTACATTTGCGGCTACATGCTCATCGGCTGCGCCGGCTTCTTCCTGCTCGCGGCCGTCCTTGCCCGCGGCATCAAGATTGACAAGGAGCAGTGCGACATCCTTTGCGACGAGATCCACCGTGTCAAGGAGGGTGGCAAGATGGCCGACGTCAAGCCCGAGGTCAAGGCGCTTTGCGAGGAGCTCTCCGGCTTTAAGTACGAGGACTGCTTTGCCCACAACAATGTTGGCTTCCAGGACGGCAGCGTAATTCCCGCCGAGTAGGGCCAACGCATTGTCCAAACCAAAGGGCCGTGCCACCGGAGATCCACCGGCGGGTGCGGCCCTTTTTTAAAAACGAGTAGTATGAACTTCTGATTACATTTGAGGGAGAGACCCATGGAGACGAACGTTATCTGGCGCAACGCGCGTGCGGCCGTTATCGAGCTTGACGATGGCGGCTACTTTACCTGTGCCGATACGTGGGAGATCTTTGTCAACGATGAGCCCGCCGGTACCACGAATACGGTCGAGACCTATGTCGATGGCCTGACCCCCGGCAAGCGCAACCTGATCCGCTTTGTCTGCGGCGAGCGCGAGTTGAGCGTAGGCGTCACCACGCCGGCGGAGCCCTTTACCATCAACGTTCGCGACTGCGGAGCCAAGGGCGATGCCGAGCACGATGACACCACCAACATTCAGGCTGCCATCATGGCGTGCCCCAAGGGCGGGCGCGTGCTGATCCCCGCCGGCAACTACCGCATCAAGTCCCTCTTCCTTAAGAGCAATATCAACATCGAGCTTGCCGAGGGCGCGGTGCTGCTGGCCCGTCACGACCGCGCGGCGCTTGCCTACATTCCGGGCACGGTCACGGGCGACGAGGGCGCCGGGTATGCCGGCACCGACATGCTGCCCCTGGGCCGCTGGGAAGGCGAGAGCTTTTCGACCTACTGTTCGACCTTTACGGGCCTGAGCGTGCACGACGTGTGCATCTATGGCCGCGGCGCCATCGACGGCCAGACCGATTTTGCCGAGGACAACTGGTGGAACAAGGACTTTAAGAACATCTTCCGTCCCGAGGAGGGCCGCGAGGTCGCCCGCCCGCGCATGATTTTCCTGTCCGAGTGCGAAAACGTGAGCCTTGCCGGCTTTACCGTGCGCAACAGCCCGGCGTGGAATATCCATCCCATTCTGTGCGAGCACGTCGATGCCCTGTGCCTGTCCATCGAGGGTCCCAAGAACTCCCACAACACCGACGGTTTCGATCCCGAGAGCTGCGGTTTTGTCCGCATCCTTGGCTGTCAGTTCTCGGTGGGGGACGACTGCATCGCCATCAAGAGCGGCAAACTGGGCATTGAACCCGAGCTCCGTCCCGCCACGCACGACGTGCTGATCTCGCACTGCTACATGCACGACGGCCACGGCGCCGTGGTGCTGGGATCCGAGGCCGCCGGCGGCATCAAGGACCTCACCGTGAGCGAGTGCCTCTTTGAGCGCACCGACCGCGGCCTGCGCGTCAAGACACGCCGCGGACGCGGCAAGGACGCCGTCAACGAGGGCATCACCTTCGAGCACATTCGCATGGATAAGGTGCTCACGCCCTTCGTGGTCAACTCGTTCTACTTCTGCGACAAGGACGGCAAGACCGACTACGTGCAGTCTCGCGAGGCGCTGCCCGTCGACGACCGTACGCCCGGCTTTGGCGCCACGACGTTTTGCGATATCGAGGCCACCAACTGCCATGCGGCCGCGGCCTATATCACGGGCCTTCCCGAGAGCAAGGTGACGCGCCTGACGTTCCAGGATGTCCATGTGACCTTTGCCGCCGATGCCGAGCCCTTTGTGCCGGCCATGGCCTGCGGCGTGGAGCCCATGGTGCGCCAGGGCATCATCGCGCAGAACGTGAAAGTCCTCGACCTGCAGAACGTGCGCATCGAGGGTCAGGATGGCGACGAGCTGCAGCTGCAAAACGTCGACAAGGTTATCCGCGCGTAGGGTAGTGCTCCTGCACAAGTGAATACGGCATGTTGAGGCGTGCGACGGTCGGGTCTGCCCGGCTGTCGCACGCAATCTATAGGTGCCGGCATTGCACGGCGGGTGTTCTGTGACAGAAAGCGTAATGACAGATGAGTGGTAAAGAGCAGCTCTTTGAGGTATCGCTCGAACGCGAAGGCGCGTATCGCAGCATTTCGGCGGCGCTCGAGGCGGCGGAGCGGTGTGTGCCCGATGTGACCGTGCCGGTGCGCGTGCTGGTGGCGCCGGGCGAGTATCGCGAGCAGGTCGAAATTCGTCGTCCGTATGTGACGCTCGAGGGCGAGACGGCCGACAGCGTGCGTATCGTGGGAGGCCTGGGTGCCAAGATGCCTTCGGAAGATGGTAGCGGCCAGGATGGAAGACTCGGCACCTTCCGTACGTACACGGTGCTGGTCGATGCCGACGACGTGACGCTTGCGGGTCTAACAATCGAAAACAACGCCGGTGATGGGCGCGAGGTCGGTCAGGCGATTGCCCTGTATGCCGATGGTGACCGCCTGGTTGTCGATGCCTGCTGCATTAAGGGACACCAGGACACGCTCTTTTTGGGGCCGCTGCCGCTGCGCGAGGCCAAGCCGGGCGGCTTTATAGGCCCCAAGCAGTTCGCTCCTCGCCGCGTGGGGCGGCAGTATTTTCGACGTTGCCGGATCGAGGGCGATGTCGACTTTATCTTTGGCGGCGCGCGTGCCTACTTTGAGGGGTGTGAGATTCGCTCGCTCAACCGCGATATGGATGTCAACGGGTATGTAACGGCAGCCTCCACGCCTCAGGGCGAGCCGTACGGATTTGTGTTTCATGGCTGTTCGTTTACAGCCGATGAGGGCATTGCCCCCGGATCGGTCTATCTGGGTCGTCCATGGCGCGAGTGGGCCCAGACCGTTTTGCTCGAATGCTGGCTGGGCCCCCATATTTCACTCGAGGGTTGGTGGGATTGGAATAAGCCAGCGGCACATGACGGCACCCTGTATGCCGGCGGTGCCCTGTTTGGCCCGGCGGGTGATACTGCCGCTTGGGTGCCGTGGGCGCATTGCCTGACCGGTCAGGATTCCGAACGCTATGCGCGTGACCGAATGCTTGCCGGCACGGATGGTTGGGATCCCGAGGGCGGCGACGGTGATGC
Organism: uncultured Collinsella sp.; assembly: GCA_959596495.1. Taxonomy (GTDB): domain Bacteria; phylum Actinomycetota; class Coriobacteriia; order Coriobacteriales; family Coriobacteriaceae; genus Collinsella. Next base: position 15,097 of record CAUFXK010000013.1, read on the forward strand.
GGTAGAGACGGCCGGGCTATCTGCCAATGGCCGCACCGTGCACATCGAGACGTACTACGAGGACGAACCTGCGCTGCGCGCCCGACTGAAGCGCGAGGGGCGCTCGGCCGCATTTACGGGCAAGACTCCCACAGACTTTGAGGCATGGAAGGCTGCGACCAGGACTCGTCTGTACGATATTTTGGGTCTTTCGCTTATGGACCGCGCCCCGATTGAGATTCGTGAGCTCAATCGCGTGCGGGTTGCCGGCAGCATCGTGCGTACTCATGCGGTGTTGCAGGTTGAGCACGATGTGTGGATGCCGTTTTACCTGTTGGAGCCGTCCCGCCCCAAGCTTGACGAGCGGGGACTCAAGCGCTGCTATATCTGCCCGCATGGTCACCAGGGGGCGGGTGCTGCAAGCATAGCCGGCGTTGCGGGCGTGCCGGCGGTCGACGATGCCGTGCGTAAGTTCAATTACGACTACGGTTTGCGTTTGGCGCGCATGGGTTATGTGACCGTCTGCCCCGATGCGCGTGGTTGGGGATACCGTCGTGACTGGAAGGGTCAGGGCGACGACGAGAACAGCTACCTGCGCGGTACGTGTCTGAATCAAGCACGTATGGCCGAGCCGCTGGGTCTTACGGTCGCGGGCCTCAACGCCTGGGACAACATGCGCTTGATTGATTACTTGGAGACACGCGGTGACATTGCCATGGACGACCTGGGCTGCCTTGGTTTTTCGGGCGGCGGTTACATGACGTTGTGCCTGTCCGCGCTCGACCCGCGCGTGCGCAAGGCGTTTGTCTCGGGCTATCTGTACGGCGTCGGTGATTCGCTACTGCACCTCAACGGCAATTGCAGCTGCAATTACACGCCTGGACTCTGGCGTCTGCTCGACATGGGCGACATTGCATCGCTTGTCGCGCCACGGCCGCTCTTGGTTCAGAGCTGCGAGAAAGACCATCTCAACGGCGCCCGCGGGCTTGCGAACGTAGACGAGCAGCTCGATATCGTTCGCGACGCCTACGCGCTGCTGGGCAAGGACGAAAACCTTCTGCACGAGGTGTGTCCGGGTGGACACCATCTTGGCGTGGCGCATCTTGCCGAGGATATCGAATGGCTCGATTCGCAAGTTACGAAATGTGCCAACGCATAGTCCCTCGGCATGCTGCGAATGAACGGTATGTACCTGTAAGACCGCCGATGTGCGGGTGAGGAGAAGAATATGGAATCGAAAAACTTGAGCGAATCGACCATCTGCTGCTTTGGCGATTCGACCACCTGGGGCGATAACGGATGCGGCGGGGGAGGCAACGATATCTCCTGGACTTCGCATCTAGGAGCGCTGCTGGGCGGCACCACTGTCGAGAATTACGGCATCAAGGGCTCGCGTATTGCCGTCAAGGCCGACCGTACCGATTCGTTTGTCGAGCGCTTGGACGGCATCGATCACGCGGCAGATATCTGCATCGTCTTTGGCGGCGTGAACGACTTTAGCCGCAACGTGTCGCTGGGCGAGCTGGGCAGCACGGACGTGCACGAGTTCTACGGTGCGCTCGACTACCTGATCCGCACCATCACGGCGCGCTCGCCTCAGGCAAAGCTGGTGTTTATGACGCCGTGCAAGACGAGCGGCAAACACGAGAAGGATATCCCGGCAAGCAACGAGGCCAACCATCTGGGCCTGACGCAAGACGCCTATGTGCGCGCGATGCTGGAGGTTTGCGATCGCTACTCGGTGCCGGTGATCGACCTGTATGCGCAAAGCGGCATCAGCCCGTTTTTGCCGGAGCACCGCGAGCTCTACATGCCGGACGGTCTGCATTACAGCCCTGCCGGCTATGAGCGCCTGGCGCATCGCATCGCTGCGGGCCTCACCGCCGTTTGCCGTTAAAAGTTTGCCGTTCACGGGGATTATAGGGTTAACGTTCACCCTATAATCCCCGTTCGCGTTACACTAGGGGAAACGTTCACCCATCAATAACGTCAGAGGGGACAGCAATGGGTTGCAATCAGATTCTGGACCGTTATATCGAGCAGTTGATCGAGACCTCTACGCCTCAGGCGCCGGCCTGGAATATCGAAAAGCTTCGCGCCGGCAAGGAAAACACCTGGAATTATATTGACGGCTGCATGATCAAGGCACTCATCGAGCTGTACGAGATCACCGGCGAGCAGCGCTACCTGACCTTCGCCGACGACTACATCGACTTCTTTGTCCAGGACGACGGCACCATCAAGCATTACAATCCCCAGGAGTACAACCTCGATAACGTCAACGCGGGCAAAACCCTCTACAAACTCTACGACCTGGTGGGCAAGCCCAAGTACCGTGCCGCCATGGATACCATCTATCGTCAGCTCGAGACCCAGCCGCGCACCAAAGAGGGCGTGTTTTGGCACAAGGCTGTCTATCCTAACCAGATCTGGCTCGACGGTATGTATATGGCCCAGCCGTTCTACATGCAGTACGAGCTGAGCTTCCACAACCGCCGTGCCTGCTCGGATAGCTTCCATATGTTCCAAGTGGTGCACGATTTGATGCGCAACCCCCTCAACGGCCTGTACTATCACGCCTACGACGCGAGCCGCAAGCAGTTCTGGTGCGATCCCGTCACCGGCCTTTCGGCCAACTTCTGGCTGCGCGCCGAGGGCTGGTTCGCCATGGCGCTCATCGATACCTGGGAGCTCATGCCGCCCTCGATGTCGGCCGAGAAAGACGAGATCCGCAAGATGTTCCACGACCTGATCGACGCCATGCTGCCGTATCAGGACGAGAAGACCGGCATGTGGCACCAGGTCATCAACCTGCCCAATATCGCCCCCAACTATCTGGAGGAGTCGGGCAGCGCCATCTTTGCCAACGCCATCATGAAGGGCGTGCGCCTGGGCGTGCTGGGCGAGCGCTACTACCAGTACGGTCGCCGTGCGTTTGATGGCATCTGCGATACGTGCCTGTCCGAGCGCGACGGGCAGTTGGCGCTTGACAATATCTGTCTGGTGGCGGGCCTTGGCAACACCGCGCACCGCGAGGGCACGTTTGGCTACTACATGAGTGAGCCCGTCGTCAAAAACGACGCAAAGGGCGTGGCGCCGCTGGTGCTCGCCTATATCGAGACCATGCATCATGACAAGCTTGCCGGTAAGCGCGATCCGCTCGCCCCTTCGGGCGTGTGCTCCATCGATGACCCGTTTGGCGGCTACACCCCGGGCATCAATGCGTGCAAGGAGGTCTAGGCATGGCGCAGTCAAAAGGCGCACTGAGCGTCGGCGTGCGCCTGCACGACCTGCCCGAGGGTACGGTCGAGGAGCGCATTCGCATGGCGGGCAAACTGGGTTTCTCGTGCATTCAGCTGCCGAGCAAAGTACTCTACAAGTCCTTTGGCATTAACCGTTCCGGCCTTACGCACGAACTCGCCGACCATTTGCGCGAGGTGCTCGACACCAACGGCGTGCAGGTGGCGGTGCTCGGCTGCTATAAAAACCTGGCAACGCCCGATCAGAATCAACTGGTGGATACCTATGCCGAGTACGAGGCGTGCCTGAGGTTCGCGCGCTGGCTTGGGGGCTGTCCGGTGGGGACCGAGACGGGGCGCCCTAACGCGCAGAACAAGATGGCCGATGACCGTTTTTCGGCCGCTGCGCTCGATACGTTTTGCAAAGGACTCGCACGCGTGTGCTCGATGGCCGAAAAGGAGGGCGGCGAACTTCTGATCGAGCCCGGTTGGAACGAGATCGTCAATACGCCCGAGCGCTGCCGCGAGGTTCTGGAGCGCGTTTCGAGCACCGCACTCGGCGTGATCTACGATCCGGTGTCGCTACTGCATCCTACGATCGTCGGTGAGGCTTCCGAACAGGTGTCGCGCATGTTGCACCTGTGCGGCAGCAAGATTCGCGTGCTGCATGCCAAGGACTACGAGATCGTAGACAACGAGGACCAGGATGGCTGGTGCGATGGCTCGGGCTCTCGTTTGGTATGCCACGGCGCCTGTACGTGCGGAAACTTTGATTTTGAGGCTATTGCCGCCTGGGCCGCGGCCGCGCGACCGGGCATTATGACCGTTATCGAGAACAGCACACCGTCCACGGTCGAGCGTTCGCGCGACGAGTTGCTGCGCATGGGCCGCAGCGTGATGTGCGAGCACGTGATTCTGTAACGAAGCAGGTTGGCGAAAGAGATTGTCGTAGAGGTCCAGGAGAGGAACCGATGGCTATTCATATTGTTGAGGAAGCGAACCGTTGCCTAGGTTGCAAAAGGGCGTTCTGCCAGCTTAAAGGCTGCCCGGTGCAGACGCCTATTCCGCAGGTCATTGACTTGTTCAAGCAGCGTCGTCTGGAAGAGGCAGGTGAGCTGCTGTTCCAGAACAACCCCATGAGCGCGGTCTGCTCCATGATCTGCAACCATTCGGGCCAGTGCGAGGGCGCGTGCATTCAGGGCCGCAAGGGCGCACCGGTGCATTTTTCGAGTATCGAGAACTATATCTCGACGGCATATTTGGACCGTAAGGAGTGGAAACCCGCGCCGTCGTGCGGCAAGCAGGTTGCCGTGGTCGGTTCCGGTCCTGCCGGCATTACCGTGGCCATTAAGATGGCCCAGCTGGGCTGTGCCGTCACGGTGTTTGAGCAACGCCCCGAGATCGGCGGCGTGCTGGAGTACGGCATCCCCGAGTTTCGCCTGCCCCGTGCTCTCGTGCAAAAGTACCGTCACGTGATGTGCTCGCTTGGCGTACGCGTCCGTCCCTCGACCACCATTGGCGGCGCGCTGCATATCGACGACCTGTTGCGCGACGGCTACGATGCGGTCTTTGTCGGTACCGGTACCTGGCGCGCCCGCAAGCTGGGTATTCCCGGCGAGTCGCGTGGTAACGTACTGTTTGGTATCGATTACCTGGTCGATCCCACGAGCGTGGCGATCGGTCAGAACGTGGCGGTTATCGGCGCCGGCAACGTGGCCATGGATGTTGCCCGCACGGCTCTGCGCTCGGGCGCTCGCAAGGTTACCGTGTATGCCCGATCGCGCCATATCTCGGCCATCGATGACGAGGTGGAGCTGACCGAGCTTGACGGTGCCGAGATCGTGCGCGGCAAGGCGATTTGCGCCATCGACGATAACGGTCCGGTTTTCGAGACGGCTATCTTTGACGAGGACGACAACGTGGTGGGCTACGAGGAAGAACTTGACCATGTGCCCGCCGACACGGTTGTGATTGCGGCCTCGCAGGTGCCCAAGGACAAACTGGTGCTTACGACGGGCGGTCTGGAGACCGACCATCGCGGTCTTCTTTCGGTCGATGAGTGCGGCATGACCACCGTGCCTGGCGTCTTTGCCGCCGGCGACGTGGTCAACGGCCCGCTCACCGTGGTCCATGCCGTAGCCGGCGCCAAGCTCGCCGTCGAAGGCATGACCAACTACCTGGGCCTCTAACTCCATCCCACCCATCAGTTGCGGTGAAATACGGACTGTTTTGGCTGTCAAAGGCCTCATCTGCTCCGTATTCCACCGCAACTTTTTTGTGGGGTGGGCTAGAGACGCTGCATGCGGTACCCGACACCCATGTGCGTCTGAATCATCTTGGGGTGAGAGGGGTCTGCCTCGATCTTCTTGCGCAGGGTGCGCATGAACACGCGCAGGCTCGCCAGATCGCTGTCCCAGCTCGTGCCCCATATCTCGCGGGTGATGAAGGTGTGGGTGAGCACCTTGTCGACGTTTTTCGCCAGAAGGACGAGCAATTTGTACTCGGTTGGGGTGAGCGAGAGCTCGCGTCCGTCTTTCGTCGCGTATCCCGCGGCGTAGTCGATATGCAGCGGACCGTTGTCGAACGTGCTCGCTTCTGTCGACTCGCTCGACGCCATCGAGGAGCGCCTCAAATTCGCACGGACGCGCGCGAGCAACTCATCCACAGAAAAGGGCTTGGTGAGGTAGTCGTCTGCCCCTGCGTCAAGTGCTGCAATCTTGTCGGAATCTTCGGAGCGCGCCGAAATGACGATAATGGGGACTGCCGACCAGCTTCTGATCTTCGTGATGACCTCGATACCGTCAATGTCGGGAAGGCCAAGGTCGAGCATGATGAGGCTGGGGCCGTGCGACACCGCATCCATGATGGCGGCCTGGCCGTTGCAAACCTTGCTCACGACGTAGCCGTGGAGGTCAAGCGCAGTCGAAACGAGGTTTTGAACGGTCAGGTCATCTTCGACCAGGAGGATGCGTGGCTTAGCGGCATTATTCATGAATCTCGATCTCCTCGGCGGGCAGGGTAAAACGGAAGACGGCCCCATGGGGGTGGTTGTCGCGAGCTTCGATGACGCCGCCATGCGCCTCCACGATGGAGCGGCAGAGCGACAGCCCAAGGCCGATGCTTCGACGCGAATCCACGGGCCGCGTATTGCTTGAGGTGAAGAAGCGCTCAAAGATATGAGGCTTGTCGCAGTCTGCCACACCCGGCCCATCGTCTGCGACGTCCACCACGACGAACGCACCCTCGCGACGTGCGCTGATGGTGACAGTCGAGTCCTCGGGCGTGTATTTGAAGGCGTTCATGATGAGATTCGTAAGCACCTGCATGATGAGATGGACGTCGATGCGTACCAGCATGATGTCGTCAGTGTGCTCGATGGTGACGGTACGTCCATGCGATGCTTGGGCGACATGGCTGAGGGCGGCCTCGATGACTTCGTCGATGAGCTCGGATGTGAAGTTGAGGTGAATGGTGCCGTCCTCTACGCGTGTGATGGCGAGGAGGTTCTCCACGGTATCGATAAGCCAGAGGGAGTCGTCGTAGATGGCATCGGCAAGATCGCAGCGTTGTTCGAGGCTGAGCTTCTCGTCGCTCTTCCGAAGGATTGCCGCAGATCCGGATATAGCCGTGAGGGGTGTCCTCAAATCGTGGCCGATGGAGCGCAAAAGGTTGGCGCGCAGCTGCTCGTTTTTCGCCAAGACCGCAGCTTCTTCGCGCTCTTGCGCCGCCCGGTCGCTTTCGAGCGCCAAGGCGCATTCACCTACGATAGATAGGACGATCGAATGCTCGAAGGCTTCGATCTCGCGCCCCTCCAGGGCGATGCCGATGACACCGAATACTTTGTCGCCGGTGCGAACCGCGAGGTAGAGACAGCGCGCCTCAGGCAGGGTCCGCGTGCTTGCGCCCGCGCGCTTGTTGTTGGTGTAGGTCCAGGTTGCAACGGCGCGCTCGTAGTCGGTGAGCAGCGACGCGGATCGGTTTTCGGTGCCAGCGGACTCATAGAGCGCCTTGCCGAGCGTGCCGTGTTCGGCGGAGTAGAAGACCACGTCGAGTTTTAGCAGTTTGATGAGTTGGTTCATGGTGACGCGGGCGCACTCCTCCGCGCTATGGGCTTGCTGCAAGAGCTGGTTCGTTTCGAGGAGTACGCGCGTTTTGAATGCGTTCTCGGCGGAGGTACGGGCGTTGTCGGCGATGCGCGCAGTTAACTCGCCGGCGACCATAGCGGTAGCGAACATGATGCCGAACGTGACCAGATAGCTTCGGTCATAGCTGGCGAGCGAAAACAGAGGCGTGACGAAGCAGAAGTTGTAAAGCACTACAGAGAGCACGCTCGATACGATCGTGCAGATACGCCCCGTCGTGGTGACGGCGGTCAGCAGGGCCGTGAGGATATAGAGGGATATGATGCTGGAATCGGCAAAACCCAGATGGCGGAAAGCCGTGCCGATCGCCGTGGCGACAAGAGAGAGGGCCAGCGTGCGAAGCACGTCACGGCTGCTGGGCGGCTGCAGGGCGAGCGCACGACGGCGTCCTTCGGGTCGGGAGGGCGGAGTCGACTGGTCTGGAATGATGTAAATGTCGAGGTTCGGGGCGAATGTTATGAGCTGTTCTACGAGAGATTTGCGGCCGAAGAGGGCCTGACGGACGCTGCTACGCTCGCCCGTGCGCCCCATGACGATCTTCGAAATACCCGACAGGCGCGCGAACTCGGAGATCTGAAACGCGATGTCGTCGCCATAGACGGTTTCCATATGTGCTCCGAGCTGTTCGGCTAGGGCGATATTGGCTGCAAGCTTGGCGCGCTCATTATCGCTCATGGCCTGCGCGCGCGGGCTCTCTACGAACAGGGCGACGAGCTCGCTGCGAAACGCTTTCGCCATGCGTGCGGCGGCACGGACGATGCGGGGATTAGTCGGCGCCGGGGAGACACAGACTAAGATACGCTCCCTGGTGTAGTAGTCACGGTTTCCCAGCACGCGTGCGGCGTCTGTGAGGTAGCCGGTGCGATCGGCGCAGCGGCGCAGCGCGATTTCTCGGAGTGCGGTGAGGTTCTCGACGGTAAAAAAATGCTGTTGCGCTCGGTCGGCTTGTGCGGGACGGTAGACGAGGCCGGCGCGAAGGCGCTCAAGTAGGTCTTCGGGCTCTATGTCGACGAGCTCGACCTGGTCGGCATCATCGAAGATACGGTCGGGGATTCGTTCGCTCACGACAACGCCGGTGATGGATGCAACCATGTCGTTTAGGCTCTCGATATGCTGAACATTCACGGTCGTATAGACGTCGATGCCCGCATGTAGAAGTTCCTCGACGTCTTGATAGCGTTTGTCGTGGCGAGACCCCGGCGCATTCGTATGGGCGAGCTCGTCGACAAGGATGAGCTGAGGGGCGCGCTCAATAGCCGCATCTAGGTCGAACTCGCTGAGCGCAATGCCGTTGTGCTCGATGAGTTTACAGGGCACGTTCTCAAGCCCTTGTGCAAGATGGGCAGTTGCCGGACGTTCGTGCGGCTCGATGTATCCCGCGACGACGTCGACACCTCGCCGCTTGGCGGCGTGGGCGGCTTGAAGCATCGCATAGGTTTTGCCTGCGCCAGCAGCGTAGCCAAAGAAAATCTTGAGGTGTCCCCGGCTGGTTCGAGCGTCATCGGCGACCTCGTCTTTCTCAATTGCCTTGAGGATGAGGTCTGGATTGACGCGAGTGTCCGATGCGTCGCGCTGCATAGCGTAGCCTTTCTGAAGCGTTGTCCATGCGTGCATACGCGGCGAGGACGCCACTGTATGCTCGCGAGGTCGAGTATAGGCGCACTGCAGCCGCAATAGTGCTTTCTACCTGCATCTTTACGGCATCTTAAGGTCGTGAGCCCCAGCCCTCACGCCTCTTTAATCCCTAGAAGCGTTTACTGTCCCCAGACGCTTGCGAGAGCAGGCGTCCGAGACATCGGACCGCGCGTGAAAGGGGCGGTAATGGACATCCTTATTCCCATTATCGGAGTCGTCTGCATTGGACTCTTTATCTATTACATCTACATTCTGATGAGGAGTGATTCGTAAACTATGGACGCTGCGATTCAGTACATCTTGTACTTTGCCGTGCTCGTCGTCCTGGCCGTTCCGCTCGGTCGATTCATGGCCCATATCATGGATGGTGAGCATACGTTCTTGTCGCCTGTGATTGCTCCTGTGGAGCGTGGCGTCTATCGTCTGCTTCGCATCGACACGGCAGAGCAGATGGGGTGTAGGCGCTATCTGGCGAGCGTGCTGGTCTTTTCGGGGATCGGTCTCGTGGCTCTTGTGGCACTCCAGGCGCTTCAGTCCTTCTTGCCAGGCAATCCTCAGCACCTGCCGGGTGTGTCGTGGGACCTGTCGTTCAATACGGCCGCTTCCTTCATAACCAACACCAATTGGCAATCCTATTCCGGTGAGACCACCCTGTCCTACTTTGTGCAGTTCATGGGCCTCACCGTGCAGAACTTCGTTTCCGCTGGCACCGGTATCGCGGTCATGTTCGCGCTGATCCGCGGCTTCCGTCAGGTCAAGGAGCAGGGCCTGGGTTCCTTCTGGGTCGACCTCACCCGCACCGTCCTGTATGTGCTCATCCCGCTGAACCTCGTGTTCGGCATCTGCCTGGCTGCCGGTGGCGTCATCTCCAACTTCCAGCCGGCTCAGAAGGCTGAGCTCGTAGAGCCCGTCGCTGTCCAGCCTAATGCAGACGGCGGCTGGAGCGTCATCGACGGCGCCCAGATCGAGGGCGACACGGTCAAGGTCGACGGCAAGGTTGTCGAGGGCGCGCGCGTGGTCACCGAGCAGTTCCTGCCCCAGGGTCCCGCGGCTCCTCAGGTCGCCATCAAGCAGTCCGGCACCAACGGCGGCGGCTTCTTCGGCGTGAACTCCGCCCATCCGTATGAGAACCCCAGTGCCTTCACCAACATCATCGAGATGACCAGCCTGCTGCTGATCCCGGCCGCCTGCTGCTTCACCTTCGGTATCGGCGTCAAGAACACCAAGCAGGGCAAGGCTATCTTTGCCGCCATGTTCATCCTGCTGGTGATCTTCACCGGCATCATCGCCGTTAACGAGCATATGGGTACGCCGCAGCTGGCAGATGGCGGCGCGGTCAACATTGAGATGACCGATGGCCAGGCGGGCGGCAACATGGAGGGCAAGGAGAGCCGCTTTGGCATCGCCTCCTCTTCCACCTGGTCCGCTTTCACGACGGCTGCTTCCAACGGCTCGGTCAACTCCATGCACGACTCCTATACCCCGCTCGGCGGGTTTGTCCAGATGCTCCAGATAGCGCTGGGCGAGGTGGTGTTCGGCGGCGTGGGCTGCGGCCTGTACGGCATGATCGGCTTCGCCATCCTCACGGTGTTTATTGCCGGCCTTATGGTCGGCCGCACGCCCGAGTTCCTGGGCAAGAAGATCGAGCCGACCGAGATGCGCTGGGCGGTGGTTCTGTGTCTCGCCACTCCGTTCGCCATTCTGGTGAGCTCCGCTATCGCCTGCATGGTGCCCGGTCTTGTCGACCAACTCACCAACGGCGGGGCGCATGGCTTCTCCGAGGTCCTGTACACCCTTACTTCGGCTGGCGGTAACAACGGCTCCTCATTCGCCGGCATGAACTGCAACATCCCGTGGATCAACGTGCTGCTGGGTATCGAGATGCTGTTCGCGAGGTTCCTGCCGATTGTGGGCACGCTCGCCATTGCGGGCTCGCTGGCCGGGAAGGGCAAGGTCGCCGAGAGCGCCGGCACGCTTTCCACAACCAATGCCATGTTCGTGTTTCTGCTGGTATTCGTCGTTCTGCTGATTGGCGCCCTGAGCTTCTTCCCGGCGTTGGCGCTTGGTCCCGTTGCCGAATTCTTCCAGATGGTTGCGTAAAGGAGTCGCAGATTTATGGCTATGCAAAAAGACATGATGAGCCGCGCGGTGCGCGATTCATTTGCCAAGCTTGACCCCCGTGTCCAGGTCCAAAACCCGGTCATGTTCCTGGTGTGGCTGTCGGCCGCCATGACCTCCATTCTGGCCATCGCCTCTATTTTTGGGGTACAGGACGCCGGCGTCCCCACGTACTATGTGATCGCCATTGCCGTCATTCTCTGGCTGACCGACCTCTTTTCAAATTTTGCCGAGGCACTTGCCGAGGGCCGCGGTAAGGCCCAGGCAGACTCCCTGCGCGCGGCGAAAAAGGACGTCGAGGCCCATCGCATCGAGTCCGTCGAGGATAAGGACCGCTTCACGGTCGTTCCCGGTACCGAGCTCTCACGCGGGGATCTGGTGGTCGTGCGCGCCGGCGAGCAGATTCCGGGAGACGGCGATGTCATCGAGGGTGCCGCCTCGGTTGATGAGTCGGCCATTACCGGCGAGTCTGCACCCGTGGTTCGCGAGGCTGGCGGCGACCGTTCTGCCGTCACTGGCGGCACTACCGTGCTTTCCGATTGGATTGTGATGAAAATCACCAGTGAGCCTGGCCAGAGCTTCCTGGATAAGATGATCGCCATGGTCGAGGGCGCCGCCCGCAAGAAGACCCCCAACGAGGTCGCGCTCGAGATCTTTCTGGTTGCTCTGTCCGTCATCTTCATCCTCGTGACGCTCGCACTGTACTGCTACTCGAGTTTCTCTGCAGGGCTCAACGGTATGGCGAACCCCACCGCTGTGACCACGCTCGTTGCCTTGCTCGTCTGTCTGGCGCCCACCACCATTGGTGCGCTGCTGTCCGCCATTGGCATCGCCGGCATGAGCCGACTGAACGAGGCCAACGTGCTGGCCATGTCCGGCCGCGCCATCGAGGCCGCCGGTGACGTCGACATCCTCATGCTCGATAAGACCGGTACCATCACCTTGGGCAACCGCCAGGCCGCTGAGTTCATTCCGGTCGACGGTGTCGATCCGGCAGAACTCGCCGATGCCGCGCAGCTGTCTTCTCTGGCGGATGAGACCCCCGAGGGCCGCTCCATCGTCGTGCTCGCCAAGGAGCAGTTTGGGCTGCGCGGCCGCACACTCGAGGATAAGGGCATGGAGTTCATCCCGTTCACCGCGGCAACGCGTATGTCCGGCGTGAACTACGAGGGCAATGAGATCCGCAAGGGTGCGGCCGATTCCGTTCGCGCTTATGTGGAGGCTGCCGGAGGAGTGTTCTCGAAGGAGTGCGACGAGGCCGTCGAACGCATTGCGAAGGTGGGCGGCACCCCGTTGGTCGTGGCAAAGGACCGACGTGTGCTGGGTGTCGTCTACCTTAAGGACATCATCAAGTCCGGCGTGAAGGAGAAGTTCGCCGACCTGCGCCGCATGGGTATCAAGACCATCATGGTGACGGGCGATAACCCGCTCACGGCGGCCGCCATCGCCGCCGAGGCGGGCGTGGACGACTTCCTGGCCGAGGCCACCCCCGAGGGCAAGCTCGAGAAGATCCGCGCGTTCCAGCGCGAGGGTCACCTGGTCGCCATGACCGGCGATGGCACCAACGATGCGCCGGCGCTCGCCCAGGCGGACGTCGCCGTGGCCATGAACACCGGCACTCAGGCCGCCAAGGAGGCCGGCAACATGGTCGACCTCGACTCCAGCCCCACCAAGCTCATCGAGGTCGTGCGTATCGGCAAGCAGCTGCTCATGACTCGCGGCTCGCTCACGACCTTCTCGGTCGCCAACGACGTCGCCAAGTATTTCGCCATCATCCCGGCGCTATTCTCGCCGATCTACCCCGGGTTGGACGCCCTCAACATCCTGGGGCTCACCAGCCCGTTGTCTGCCGTGCTGTCCGCCATTATCTACAACGCGCTGGTCATCGTCGCACTGATTCCTGCCGCCCTGAAAGGCGTGAAGTACCGCGAGCTTTCGTCCGGCCAGCTGCTGACCCACAACCTGTTGGTGTGGGGTCTGGGCGGTATCGTGGCACCGTTCGTATTCATCAAAATTATCGACATGCTGCTGGCCTTGTTCGGCATTGGCATGATGTAGACGGAGGTTTGTATGTTCAAAGGTATCGCATCGCGCGCACTTGGCGTGTTCGTGCTGTTTACCATCGTCTGCGGCCTGGGATACACGCTCGTGGTGACCGGCATCGCGCAGCTTGCGTTTCCGTACAAGGCGAACGGATCGCTCATTACGGTCGACGGCAAGGTTGTGGGTTCCGAGCTCATCGGCCAGAACTTTGATGACGAAGCCCACATGTGGGGTCGTATCCAGAACGTATCAATTGTCGAAGGCGAAGACGGCGAGCTCATGGCGTATGGTGCCCCGTCCAACCTGTCCCCGGCGAGTGAGGAGTATCGGCAGCTGATAGATGCGCGCGTGAAGAAGATCCGCGCCGCCAACCCCGATGCCGATATGGACGCTGTGCCCGTCGATCTGGTGACGTGTTCGGGGTCCGGCCTCGACCCGGAGATCTCTCCGGATGCCGCCGAGTACCAGGTTCCGCGCCTTGCCAAGGCCACGGGCAAAAGTGAGGACGAGGTGCGCGACATCATCGCCGCGTGCACCAAGGGCCGTTTCCTCGGCGTGTTCGGCGAGCCCACGGTCAACGTGCTCAAGGTGAATCTTATGCTGGACGGCGCGCTGTAGGTGAGGGAGTGGCGGATGAGGGCATGACTGCCTACCTGGGCCTCTAACCCATCCCATCCATCAGTTGCGGTGGAATACGGACTGTTTTGGCTGTCAAAGGCCTTATCTACTCCGTATTCCACCGCAACTTTTTGTGGGCTGAGTAAAAGCCGGGGGAGCGTGTACGGTCGGGTACAGCGCGGTTACTGATACGATAAGAACGTTAGCAACTGCCGCCGAGCGGCTCAAACGAAAGGAACCCTGTATGGAGTCTTCCGCCTACCCGATGCTCTTTAGCCCGATCAAGGTCGGTACGACCGAGGTCAAGAACCGCGTCTTTATGCCGCCGGTGTCCACGAACCTGGCCGATCATGGCTATGTGACCGACGACTTGGTCGATCATTACCGTGCCCGTGCCAAGGGCGGCGTTGGCCTGATCATCACCGAGGTCGTGACGGTCGAGCCCACCTATACCTATCTACCGGGTGACATGTGCTGCTACGACGACACGTTTATCCCTGGCTGGGAAAAGCTCGCCGCGGCCGTCCACGAGTATGGCTGCAAGATCATGCCGCAGCTCTTCCATCCCGCCTACATGGCCTTTAACATTCCGGGCACGCCGCGCCTGATCGCTCCGTCCTTTGTGGGCCCGTCCTATGCCCGCGAGGCGCCGCGCCCCATCACGGTCGATGAGATCCACGAGCTCACGCATCAGTTTGGTGACGCTGCTGTGCGCATGCAGAAGGCCGGTGTCGACGGCGTCGAGGTCCATGCGGCACACGCCCACGGCATGCTCGGCGGCTTTTTGACCCCGCTCTATAACAAACGCACCGACGAGTACGGTGGCTCGCTCGACGCCCGCATGCGCTTCCTGCTCGAGGTCATCGCCGAGATTCGCGAGCGCTGCGGCAAGGACTTTATCATCGACGTCCGTATCTCGGGCGACGAGTACACCGATGGCGGCCTGACCCTCAACGACATGATCTATGTCTCGCGTCGCTTGGAGAAGGCCGGCGTCGACATGATCCACGTGTCGGGCGGCACTACCATCAAGCGCGGCTCCGCCATTCCCGCCGCCGGTACGCAGCAGGCCTCGCACGCCGCCTGCTCGCGCGAGATTAAGAAGCATGTGAACATTCCCGTCGCCACCGTCGGCCGCATCAACGAGGCATGGATTGCCGAGGAGCTGATTGAGGACGGCGCTGCCGACATCTGCATGATGGGCCGCGCCAACCTGTGCGATGCCGAGTTCTGCAACAAGGCGGCTGCCGGCAACGCCGACGAGATCCGCCCCTGCATCGGCTGCCTGCGCTGCCTGAACGGCATCATGTTCGGCAAGCGCATCTCCTGCACCGTCAACCCGGACGTGGAGCGCGACGAAGCCGGCTACGAGCCTGCCGCCGAGGCCAAGAACGTGCTCGTCGTGGGTGCCGGTCCCGCGGGCATGGAGGCGGCCTACATTGCCGCCAAGCGCGGTCATAACGTGGTGCTCGTGGATAAACAGGACGAACCGGGTGGCGAGATGCGCATCGCGGCCGTGCCGCCGGCAAAGCAGGAGCTCACCCGCGTGATCAAGTATCAGTACCGTCGTCTGGCCGAGGCCGGTGTCACATGCGTCTTTGGCACCGAGCTTACTGCCGAGGACATTCAGCGCGACTACGCGGGCTACGAGGTTGTCCTGGCTTATGGCGCCGAGCCCATCGCTCCGGTCTTCATGCAGGGCTTTAAGCAGGTTATGACGGCCGATGACCTGCTGGGTGGCAAGGCTTTCCCGGGCAAGAAGATCGTCATCGTGGGCGGCGGTACCGTCGGCTGCGAGACGGCCGATTACCTGGCCCCGTTGGTCAACGACCTGTCGCCGGCCAACCGCGATGTCACCGTCATCGAGATGACCAAGACCCTTGCTGCCAACGAGGGCGGCGCCGGTCGCGCGGTGCTCATCACGCGCATGCTCTCCAAGGGCGTTCACGTGCTGACCGAGGCCAAGGTGACCGAGATCACCGAGAACACCATCAGTTACGAAAAGGACGGCGAGGTCCACACCATCGCCGACGCCGATACGCTGGTGCTTGCCATGGGCTACCGTCCCAACACAAAGCTGGCCGATGACCTTGCCGCTGCCGGCATTGCCACCCACGTGCTGGGCGATGCCCAGAAGTGCGGTAACATCCGCGACGCCATCGGCGACGGCTACAAGGTCGCCTGCGAGCTGTAGGCTCTTGGCAAATAGGGGAGCGGCCGCCTTGCGGTGGCTCAAGCGATAGCCAATCAAATAAGGCGCCGCGACACATAGATTGTCGCGGCGCCTTTTGTCTAGCGGCGTGTTGGGGGGCGGTGCGCCCCGTGGACCTTATTACAGCCCCAAGAGCTCCTTGACCTTGGCGATGATGGCCTCGTCGGTGGCGTTGGCAAAGAAGTACTCCTGAAAGTGCTCGCCAGCGAGGGCGCCCTTCACCAGATCCTGATCGATTTCGCCCAGGACGTCGACGAGCGGACGCATGGTCACAGCGCGCACGCCGTCGAGAATCTTCTTGTTGCGCTGCTCGGGCTCAACGCGCTCGGCGGGGTAGCCGTTGCCCGAACCAAAGCCAAAGAGCTTCTCGAAGGTGTACTCGAGGTTGAGCTCCTGGCCCCAACCGTTCTTGAGGGCGAAGGGCATGGCGACGGCATTGCCATCGTTGACCTGGGCAAAGGTGTAGGCATCCAGCGGGTCGGCAACGTGGCCGCACAGCACGCCGGGGAAGGAGTTGCAGGCGAGCATGGCGCCCTCGCCGGTGCCGCAACCGGTCACGACGTAGTCGGCAGCGCCGGAGTTAAGCAGCACGGCGGCAAGAATGCCGTTCTGCACGTAGGTAAGGGGCTTAGAGTCGGCGTCGGCATACATGCCATAGTTAAAGACGGTGTGGCCCATAGGCTCGACAACCTTCTTAAGGGCAGCCTCGATCATAGGGTTCTTAGAGTTCTGAGAGTTCTCATTAATCAGAGCGATCTTCATTTGAGTTAACCTTTCAACTTAATCTTCCAGTTTTTTGTTTCTGTGCGCGGGCGGCGGCAAAGCCAACCCGCGATGAGCTATGCGGGCGGTCGGCAGTTAAGTCTGTCGCGAGTTCCGCACGCAAAGGAAAGCACTTAATGTGCTTTCCGTCTTGCGCAGGACTGTCCGAGCAGCAGACTTAACTGCCGACCGCCTCGCCCAGTTTCCTTACTGCGGCTGTTTGCCGATGTAGGCGAGTATGCCGCCGTCCACGTACAGAATGTGCCCGTTGACGAAGTTCGATGCGTCGGAAGCCAGGAACACGGCGGGGCCCTTCAGGTCCTCGGGCGTGCCCCAACGGGCTGCTGGCGTCTTGGCGATGATGAACTGGTCAAACGGATGGCGGCTGCCGTCAGGCTGCGTCTCGCGCAGCGGCGCGGTTTGCGGCGTGGCGATGTAGCCGGGCCCAATGCCATTGCACTGGATATTAGCCTCGCCAAACTCGGAGCAGATGTTCTTGGTGAGCATCTTGAGTCCGCCCTTGGCGGCGGCATAGCCGGCGATGGTCTCGCGGCCGAGCTCGCTCATCATGGAGCAGATGTTGATGATCTTGCCGTGACCCTTGGCGATCATGCCCGGCAGGCAGGCCTTGGATACGATAAACGGGGCATTGAGGTCGATGTCGACGACGCGACGGAAGTCCTCGGCGCTCATGTCGAGCATCGGGGTGCGCTGGATGACGCCGGCGTTGTTGACCAGGATGTCGGGCGTGGTGCCAAAATCGGCTTCGATCTTGGCAACGAGCTCGGCGACGACAGCCTCGTCGGTGACGTCGGCAACATAGCCGTGAGCATCAAAGCCCAGCTCGCGGTAGTGCTTCTCGGCTTCGGCAACTTTGTCGGCGTGACGGGCGTTAAAGGCAATCTTGGCGCCTGCCTCTCCGAGCGCCTCGGCCATGGCCATGCCGATACCGTAGGTGGCGCCGGTCACGAGCGCGACCTTGCCGTCCAAGCGGAAGCTGTCCATAAGATCAGACATAGCAATCCTTCCAAAAGAAACGTTCATCTATATAAGTCTTGCTTTTCGTACAAGCTCAGTATATGTGAAGTAGGGTAATAAACCCTCCCATTCTCCGAAAAATAGGTGAACGTTCACTTTTAAAAGGTAAACGGTGAACTCACCCTGCTGTGCGGACGGCACGATTGTCCTGATCGAGGAGGGCGAGCTCGAGAGACAAGTGAGCATGGGCTGCCCGTTGGCCCCGCGTGTAGTGCTACTTTTCAAATGCGGCGCACACAAAGTGCCGGGTGAACAACTTGCTGGCGATGCCGGCGACGTTGCCTAAGATCAGCGCCGAGATAGCGGTGGTCACGTCTGGTCACGTCAAAGCCACCTAAGTTGTGCATGGGTACCAGCGGCTCCTATTTCACCGCAACTGTAGGGATAGGGGATGCGATAGTATAACGTGGTGATATTCGACAAACCGTGAGCTTCATTCGAGGGCTTTATGGAACAACACCAGCATTATCAGAGCCTGCAAGATCAGGCATACAACGCATTGCGCTCCAAGATCATCTATGCCGAGCTCAGGCCCGGCACGCGCCTTTCGGCGATTGGTCTGGAAAAGGAGACGGGAATCGGGCGTACGCCCATTCGCGAGTCTTTTGTGCGCCTGCGCGAGCAGGAACTGGTGGAAACGCGTCCCAAAAGCGGCACCTATGTCTCAAAAATCAGCATGGAGCGCGCCGAGAACGCCTGCTTTTTGCGCGAGAAGCTCGAGAGGAGCGTACTCATTAAATGTTGTTCGGCTGCTACGTCCGAGCAAAAGCATCGGCTCGAGCAGATTCTTGCCGAGTCCGAGTCGCTCGACCATAGCGAAACGCGTCGCTTTTTTGATCTGGACAACCTGTTCCATGAGACGTGTTTTGAGATTGCCGGCCGCCACATGTTGTGGGATTGGATGAAGAGCGTCAACACGCATTTCGAGCGATACAACTGGTTGCGTATGGTGTCGCAGGATCTGGACTGGGAGCCGATCCGTGGGCAGCATCGCCGGATTCTTGAGGCCATTAAGAAGGGCGATACCGACACGGCGAGCTACCTGGCAGAGACGCACCTGCATCTGATGCCCGAGGAGCAGGGCCCGGTTATCGCCTTGCATCCCGACTATTTCGAGCTGCCCAAAGACTCGGCCATCTAATCCGTTCCCCTAATTAGTTGCGGTGAAATAGGGATTGTTTTGCGGCTTTGGCGGCGTAAACAGTCCGTATTTCACCGCAAGTACGGGGGTGCAATCGGGGCATGAAAAGGCTGCGGCGCCGCTTGGAGGAAAAACCGGAAGCAAGGGTCCATTCCTCCAGACGGCGCCGCAGCTGTTTTGGTGGCTCGGCTTTTGTCGAAGCGGCTCAGTTGGGCGCGGTCGCCAACCGAGTAGGAAAAGCGGCTCGGGGGCGTGTCGCTTCCGTCACGTTCTATCAGCATACAAGACGGTTTCGGTTCTTGTTCGTGACGGAAACGGCGCGCTTCCGAGCCGCTTTAAAAGAAAGGGGGCGAGGTCTAGGACACGCCCCCTTTCACGATAGAGAGCTAAACCTAGCCGCGGACCTTCTTGACGACGTCCATAGCCTCGCGGGCGATCTGCTCGACCTTGGAGAAGTCGCCGTCGGCGAACAGGGCCGGCTTGACCATCCAGGTGCCACCACAGGCGATGATGGCGCTGGAGCTCAGGTACTCCTCGACGTTGGCGGTGCTCACGCCGCCGGTGGGCATAAAGCGATGACCGACAAACGGAGCGGCGAGGGCCTTGATGGTGTTCAGGCCACCATACTGAGCCGCGGGGAAGAACTTGGTGACCTTGAGGCCCAGGTTCTCGGCGGCGGTAACTTCGGAGGGGGTCACGGTGCCGGGCAGCACGGGCAGGTCGATGTCGATGCAGTGCTTCACGACGTCCTCGTTGTAACCCGGGGAGACGATGAACTTGGCACCGGCAGCGCGGGCCTGCTCAACCTGCTCGACGGTCAGGACGGTACCGGCGCCAACACACATCTCGGGCTCGGCCTCGGCCATGGCGGCGATGCACTCGGCGGCGCAAGCGGTGCGGAAGGTGACCTCGGCGGACTTCATGCCGGCAGACATCAGGGCGTGGGCGAGGGGAGCGGCGTCCTCGACCTTGTCGAGCACGACGACCGGCACGATGCCCAGGGACTCAAGCGTGGTGTAGAACTGATCGAACATGATGTTCCTTTCGATGTACGGCGCGCGCGGGCGCGTGATTGCCAAATATGCTGGTCATGAGCCGGTTTTGGATTGGTTATCGGAGGCACTGCTTGGGGTCACAAGCAATTCCAAAACCGGCTACGCGACCAGTCGTGTAGGGAATGCCGGGCAAAACCGGAATGGGACTGGTGGTTTTGCCCGACCGGAGGAATCGGGGAGCGGGCCGCAGGGGTATGGGTACAAAAAGCTGCGGCCCGCGGAATGGGGACGGTTTAGCGCGCGACGCGGGTGCCACCGTCGGCGGCGGATGCCACGGCTGCGATCTCGTCTGCGGTCACCAGGTTGGAATCGCCCTTGATGGTGAGCTTGAGGATCGAGGCCGCGATGGCGTAGTTGACGGCAGCCTGCGGGTCAAAGTCGTTGATGAGGGCATGGACGAGGCCGGCGTTAAAAGCGTCGCCGGCGGCAACGCCCTCGAGCACGTGCACGTCGTGAGCAGGGGAGAACCAGTGCTCGCCGCTCTCGGCGTCAAAGAGCATGCCCATCCAAATGGAGCGCTCGACGCAGGAGATGTTGCGGACGACCGAGGCGACCTTCTTGCAACCGTACTCAGCGCAGATCTGACGGGCCATCTCGACGTAGGTGTCGCGCTCCTCGATGCCGTGGGCAAGGGAGCCGGAGACGCAGGTCATACCGAGACCGGCAGGAGCGTCCTCGTCGTTGGCGATGCAGATGTCGACGAGCGGCAGGAGCTCCTTCATGGTGGCCTGCGACTTCTCGGGCGACCACATCTTGCCGCGATAGTTCACGTCACAAACGGTGGTGATGCCTTTTGCGCGGCAGGCGGTGAGGGCATCCTTGCAGGCGGCGGCCATCTCATCGGAGACGGCAGGCGTCACGCCGGAGAAGTAGAAGACATCGACATCCTTGAGGATCTCGTCCCAGTCAAAGACGTCGCGCTTGGCCATGTTGATGGCAGAGTACTTGCGGTCGTAGACGCAGCCGTTGCCGCGCTGCGAGGCGCCGACCTCAAACACATAGGAGCCGAGACGGTCGCCCTGGCGCACGACGCGCGAGGTATCGACGTCGTAGACCTTCAGCGAACGCAGGGCGCACTCGCCCAGACGGTTGGCCGGGACAACGGAGACGTAAGCTGCCTTGTCACCCTGGTAGGCCAGGGAAAGCGCGGTGTTGGCTTCGGCGCCGCCGTAGCGGACATCAAACTCGGTCGCCTGCTCAATGCGCAGATGGTCTTTGGGCGAGAGCCTCATCATGATCTCGCCGAAGGTAAGAACCGTTTTACCCATGGTCGCGCAGCTCCTTCTTACTCGTGCGTACACCTTTGATATGGCGTTGGCACGGAGGTGCCAAGACGGTAGGGTACATCTTTGCACCTCCGTGCCAACGCTTGCCGAAATCGGTTTACGAAATCGGTTTCGTTTCGAGTTGTAGTATACTCATCTACAACGTTTTGCAAGCGAGATTTTTAAAAAAATGCCTAAAATGGCCCAGACAGCCGACAATTGGGAAACGGGGTGCGCTATGGCGCAGATGAGAATCAAGGACATTGCCGCCGAGGCGGGCGTGAGCCCGGCCACGGTCTCGCGCTATCTCAACAACCGCCCCGGGCAGATGACCGAGGAAACCCGTGCTCGCATCGCGGCAGTTATCGAGCGCACCGGCTATCGTCCACGTGCCGCCGCGCGCAATCTGCGCAGTTCGCGTACCAACCTCATCGGCGTGATCTTGGCCGACATTGCTAACCCGTTCTCGAGCGCCATGCTCGAAGGGCTTTCCGCCAGCGCCGCCGCGCGCGGCTGCTCACTCATGACGGCCATTAGCGGCAATGATTCCGCCAAGGAAGCAGAGTCGCTCACCAGACTTATCGATGCCGGCGTGGACGGCCTGGTCGTCAACACCTGTGGCGGCAACGACGAGGCAATCGTCGCGGCAGCGGGACGCCTACCCGTTGTACTGCTCGACCGCGATGTTGCTGCCGGCGGTGTCGATCTGGTGACCTCCAACAACCGTGAGCTGGTCGCCGGCCTGGTAGACGCCTTGGCTGTCGCGGGCAGCGAGCGCCTGTGCCTGCTCACCGAGGCAAGCGACAACAGCCCCGTGCGTCGCGAGCGCGCCGAGGCCTTTGTCGATGAGCTTTCGCGACGCGGCCTTGCGGGCGAGGTCGTCACCCTGGCCGACGGTGGCGCCACGGGTGTCAGTCGCCTGGACGAGACCATCCGCGGCTATGCGGGTAAAAAGCTCGGCCTCATTGCCGTCAACGGCCTGGTCTTTCTGCGTCTGACCGAGGCACTGGCACAGTTGGGGCCCTCGTTGCCGGCTGGCCTCAAGATTGCGACGTTTGACGACTATCCCTGGAACCATGTGCTCTTTGGCGGTGTGACCACGGCCGCGCAGGACACCCTCACCATTGCCGAGCGCGTAGTCGAGCGTCTGTCCGAACGCATCGACATCGTTACCACTACGGTGGGCGATGCCGCAAAGCTCGCTCCCAAGCGCATCGAGATCCCCGGCCACATCGAACACCGCGCCTCGACCTCGCGCTAGTCTGTGTGATAATATATAGACAATGTCATACAGGAGGTATCCATGGCTGCGTCTGTACTGAGTGTACGAGTGGACTCGTCAATTAAAGATTCATTTGCCGAGCTATGCGAAGAACTCGGCATGACTTCGTCTGTAGCGGTCAATATGTTTATGAGGCAGATGCTGCGCGAGCGCTCGCTGCCGTTTGTTCCTTCACTTGGCAAAAACTCTGCGAGCGAAAGCGCCGCGGCGGGCATTTTGGATACTGCTCAGATTGAGTCAGCCGTCCGTGAGGCGGCCAGCTCGATTCCTGCCATCAAAACCGTGATTCTTTTTGGCTCGTATGCCCGTGGCGAGGCACGTGCCGATAGTGATATTGACTTGCGTCTCGAAGTCGATCGAGAGCAGGGCTTTGGTCTTTTCGCGTTGTCGGCATTCGGCGAGGCGGTGCGCAAAGAAACTGGGAGGCAGGTTGACCTCGTCTCGAGCGACCATCTTGATGGCGATCTTGCCGCGGTAATCGAGCGCGAAGGAGTGATCCTTTATGATCGCGCGTAAGTCAGACGGCCT
>CAUFXK010000014.1 GCA_959596495.1 uncultured Collinsella sp.
TGGCGAAGGTGTTCATGTTGAAGGGCATGTTGTACATGTTGCCGTGGAAGTTGGCTACCGGCGAGTTGACGTAGTTGTTGAACTCGGCGAAGCGGTTGACGTAGCCCCAGACGTCCTTCATGGAGGTGTGGAAGATGTGCGCGCCGTAGCGGTGGACTTGGATGCCCTCGACGTCCTCGGTGTAGACGTTGCCGGCGATGTGGTCGCGGCGGTCGATGACCAGGACCGACTTGCCGGCGCGCTTGGCGGCATTGGCGAAGACGGCGCCCGAAAGGCCGGCACCGACGACGAGGTAATCGTACTGGGACATGGATATGCTCCTTTGTATGTCGATTGGACAGTTACTTTAGTTTAGGGACAAACATATCTGATGTCTTTGTCCCAGGGATTAGTGTAGCAGATGCTCTTTCAACAGCTCTAGCGCATGTGCGTAGCCCTTCAGGCCCTCGCCGGTGATGGTGGCGAAGCAAGCTAGGCGTGCATAGCTCACCTGGCGGAAGTCTTCGCGCGTCTCTACGGCGCTGATGTGCACCTCGACGGCAGGGATGGCAACGGCCTTGAGGGCGTCGAGGATCGCGACGCTCGTGTGCGTGTAAGCCGCCGGGTTGATGACGATGCCGTCGACCTTGCCGTAGGCCTCTTGGATCTTGTCGACGATGCTGCCCTCGTGGTTAGACTGGAAGACCTCGACCTCGTCGAAGCCCTGTGCAGCGCCCGCTTCCTGGCAGATCTGCACTAAGCGGTCGTAGTTGTCGCTGCCATAGATGCCCGGCTCGCGAATGCCGAGCATGTTGAGGTTGGGGCCGTTGATGACGAGTGCTTTCATGGTTGCTTCCTTTGCGATTGGAAAACCACCACAAAGGTGCCTGTCCCCTTTGTAGTGGTTTTGGTTAGAGAGCGGGTGGGAGGGTGTCGAGGATGGCACGGGCGGTGTTGGCGGCGCAGTCGCGTGAGTCGATGATGTAGTCGGCCCAGGTGCGGTAGCGCGGCATGCGCTGCTCGGCCAGCTTGTCGATGCCGTCGCGGGCGGTGATAGGGCGTCCCTTGTGGGCGAGTTCGTCGAGCTTGCGATTGAGCATCAAGATCTGGCTGTTTTGGTGCAGCAGCGGGTAGTTCTCGTCGCGTGTGACCACGCCGCCGCCGGTGGAGAGCACCAAGCCGCTGCGCTTGGAGATGTCGGACAGAGCCACCGTCTCCTGCTCGCGGAAGGCCGCCTCGCCGCGCTCGACGATAAAGTCGGCGCAGGGCATGTCGAGGCGTTCCTCGAGGGCGCGGTCCAGGTCGATGTGCTCGCGACCCGTGAGCAGGGCAATCTGCTCACCCACGCGGGTCTTGCCCGAGCCCGGCATGCCGATCAGCGCGATGTTCTGTTCGCGGCGTGACAAGCGCTCCGTTACATCCAGGATGCGCTTGCGCGGGGTGACCTGGCCGGTGTAGCGCTCAACAGCCTGTGCCGCTTGGGCCACGAGCATCAGCAGACCGCCGATGCAGGGGATACCGCGGCGCTCGGCCTCGAGCATGAGTCCCGTGCGGGCGGGGTTGTAGACAATGTCGATGACGCCCTCGAGCGCATCGAGCCCTTCGAGCGTGCAAGGCGCGTCGGGGCAATGGGGGAACATGCCGGCGGGCGTGCAGTTGACGAGCAGGGCGGCGTCGGATTGCTGCGCGATGTTGCCGTAGTTGACCTCGCTTGTGCGGCCCACGGGCACCACGGTGGCGCCCAGGTCGCCGAGTACCATGCTTGCCGTGGTGCCGGCGCCGCCGGTGGCTCCGAGCACGAGAGCCTTCTTGCCGGCAACCTCAACCCCCAGCTCCTCGACCAGGCACTGAAAACCAAAGTAGTCGGTGTTGTCGCCGCGCAGGCGGCCGTCGGGCAGGCGCGTGATGGTGTTGACGTTGCCCATGCGCTCGGCGAGCGGGCTCAGCTCGTCCAGGTAGTTCATGACGGCGCGTTTGTAGGGGATGGTCACGTTGGTGCCTTCCCATTCTTTACCCGTCATAAAGGCCGCGAGGTCCTCGGGCTCGCGCTCAAATCGCACGTAATCGAGCCCAGCGAGCTCTTTGTAGATGGTCGGGGTGTAGCTGTGGCCCAGCACGCGGCCCAGCACACCGTAGGGGCGGGTTGCGGCGGTATCGGTCATCTAGAGCACCTCCGTGTAGCTGCCAAAGTAGGTGAAGCTCTCGCACACGTCGTCGATGGAATCGAGCAGGTCGTCGAGGGCCTTGCTGCCAAAGGGGCAGTCCAGATCAAAGTAGAACATAAACTCAAAGTCGCGGCCGGGGATGGGGCGGCTCTCGAGCTTGATGAGGTTGATGTTGAGTGCGTAGAAGCGCTCGAGCACGCGATAGAGGGCGCCCGGCTCGTTGGCCGTGGTGATCATGAGCGAGGTGCGATTAGCGCCGGGGTAGACGCGCGGCTCGCGGCTGATGACGACAAAGCGCGTGTAGTTGTTGTCCGAGTCTTGGATATTGGGCTCCAGCACCTCGAGGCCATACAGCGTGGCACAGCTGCGCGAGGCGATGGCGGCGACGTCGGTGCGCTCGGAGTTGGCGACCATCTCGGCCGACATGGCCGTGTTGGGGTACTTGGTGGCGTGCAGGCCGTGGGACTCGATAAAGCCGGCACACTGGGCAATGGCTTGGCCGTGGCTGTAGACCTCGCGTATGTCCGCGAGCTTGGTGCCGGGCTTGACGAGCAGGTTGTGGTCGATCTTGAGGCGCAGCGAACGCACGATATGGAAGTCGAACTGGGCGAGCAGGTCGTAGACGGCGTTGACCGAGCCGGCGGTGGAGTTCTCGATGGGCAGCACGCCAAACTCGCAGAAGCCGTCGCGCACAGCGCGCATAACGCCTTCGAAGGTCTCGAAAAACGCGATGTCGGGCACGTCGAAGAGCTTGCACGCGGCGATTTGACTGTAAGCGCCCTCAACGCCCTGGCAAGCGACGGTGGCAGTTTGAGGGAAGGGCGTGTCGGAGGCTGCAGCCGTGGCGTGGGCCTTTTGCGAGACGGTGATGCCCTTGAGTTCGTTGATGTAGCGCTGCTGCTCGGCCTTGCTCATGCTCATGAGGAGACGAAACAGGGTGATGGTCTGCGCCTCATAGCGCTCGGGCGCGCGGCTGGCGAGGTTGTTGAGTTTGGAGCGCTCGCGGGCGGGGTCGAAGACGGCCTTGCCCATCTTGATTTTTGACTTGGCGACCTCGGTGGCAATGTCCATGCGCTCGATAAAGCTGTTGAGGAGCGTGGTGTCGATGCCATCGATGGTCTGGCGGATGTCAGCAAGGTCCATAGGGACCCCTTTCGTGAATCATTGCCCGGGGTGGGCGGGTTAGCGCTGGGCGGCGTCCTCGAGGAGGGCGTCCCAGATGGCGAGCGCCGCGGCTGCTTCGGCTACGGGGACGGCTCGGGGGACGATGCAGGGATCGTGACGACCGTGGACCGAGAGCTCGGCATTTTCCATGGCGTCCATGTCTACGGTCTGCTGCTCGCGGCCAATAGAGGGTGTCGGCTTTACGGCCATACGCCACATGACGGGCGCGCCGGTGGAGATGCCGCCCAGAATGCCGCCGGCGTTGTTGGACTTGACTTCAATCTCGCCGGTCTCGGCGTCGATGCGATACGGATCGTTGTTCTCGCTGCCGCGCATGGCGGCCACGGCAAAGCCCATGCCAAACTCCACGCCCTTTACGGCGGGAATGCCAAACGCGATTTGCGCGATGCGGTTTTCGATGCCGTCGAACATGGGGTCGCCGATGCCCGTGGGAAGCCCGTAAATGCCGCACTCCACGATGCCGCCGATGCTATCGAGCTCGTCGCGCGCGGCTAGGATCTCCTCGCGCATGCGGCCGGCTGCGGCGGCGTCAATGCAAGGCAGGTCGTTCGAAAGGATCGCCTTGCGGTCGGCCTCGCGATAGACCATATCGTCCATCGGCAGGTCGGAGATGCCGCCGATCTGCGCGACGTGCGCCATGACCTTGATGCCACGGGCCTCGAGCGCCTGCAGCGCGATCCCGCCGGCGATGCATAAGGGTGCCGTTAGGCGGCCGGAAAAATGCCCGCCACCAGCGACATCGTGCATGTTGTGATACTTCACACGCGCAGGGAAGTCCGCATGTCCGGGACGGGGCTTGCGGCGCAGCTCGGAGTAATCATTGGAGCGCGTGTTGGTGTTCTCGATAATCGCGGCGATGGGCGCGCCGGTGGTATGTCCATCGACAACACCGGCGATGATGTGGGCGGCGTCGGCTTCGCGGCGTTTGGTCGCGGTCTCGTCGCGACCGGGGGCGCGACGGTCGAGGAAGGCCTGCAGCTCCTCCTGGTCCACGGCGATGCCCGCCGGGATGCCATCGAGCGAGCAGCCGATAGCGGGGGAGTGCGATTGGCCGAAGATGCTTAAGTGCAAGACGTTGCCAAAGGTCGAGGACATGCTATTCCTCCTCGAGTGTGACCTTGCCGCCCAGCAGGCGGTAGTGGTCGAAGAAATCGGGATAGGACTTGTTGACGGCCTCGGCGCCGTGGATCACGACCTCGCCGGTGGCACGGCTCGCGGCGATGGCGGCCATCATGGCGATGCGGTGGTCGTTGTGTGAATCGACCTCGCCGCCGGTAAAGGCATCGACACCCTTGATGATGAGGTCGTCACCGGCAATGCGCACCTGCGCGCCCAGCGCGGTGAGCTCGCGGGTGGTGGTGGCCAGACGGTCGGATTCCTTGATGCGCAGACGGGCGCAATCGCGGATAAAGGTGCGGCCCTGTGCCAGCGAGGCCACGGCCGAGATAACGGGCACCAGGTCGGGAATGTCGTGGGCACTCATCTCAAAGCCGGCGAGCTTGTCGGACTGCACGGTGGCGGCGTTGGTGGAGCGCACGATGCGGGCACCAAAGCGCGAAAGCGCGGCGAGCACGTTGCGGTCGCCCTGTGCGGAGCTCAGCGACACGCCCTCGACGGTGATGGGGTCGGTGCCGATGGCACCGGCGCACAGCCAAAAGGCGGCGTTGGACCAGTCGCCCTCGACGGCTACGCTGCCGGGCGTGCGGTACGAGCCGCTGCTCACGCGGAAGTTCGTGACCTCGGGCTGGCCGTCCTTGGCCGGAATGCGCTCGACGTTGACCTCGACGCCAAAGGCCTTCATGGCCTGGATTGTCAGGTTGATGTAAGGGCGGCTCTCGATGAGGCCGGTCACCTGCACGCAGGAGGGCTGGGCCAGCAGCGGGGCTGCCAGCAGCAGGCCGGAGATATACTGCGAGCTCACGTTGCCCGGCAGCACGAAAGTGCCCGGGCGCATGCGTCCGCTCGTCTTGAGCGGAAAACCGCCCAGGCCCTGCAGGTCGCAGCCGGCGGCGATGATCTCGTCCGAGAGCGGGGACAGCGGGCGGGCGCCTAAGCGTCCCTGACCCACAAAAGTTGCTTCTGCGCCCAGCGCGCAGGCGACGGGCAACATAAAGCGCAGCGTGGAGCCGCTCTCGCCGCAGTCGAGCGTGCCACCGGCAAGGGCCTTGAGCAGGCCAAATTCAATGCTCTTCATGGTGGGGTGGACCTGGAAGCCGTCCTCGACGGTCTCGATGCGAGCACCCAGGGCCGTAAGGCAACGCACCGTAGCCTCGATGTCGGCGCAGGTGGTGTTACAGGCGACGTGTGTCTCGCCGTTGGCAAGCGCAGCGCAGATGATGAGACGGTGCGCCATCGACTTGGACGCGATGGCGGGAACGGTGCCCTTAAGCGGGGACGGGGTGATGCGGGCTAGCATGCGGATGCGTCTCCCTTCTGGCCGAGGCCCTCGGCAATGAGTTCGTGGAAAGTGGAAAGCGGCGTGCGGTCGATGCTGCAGCGGCCAATGCCGTGCGGAATCACCAGGTCGATGGTGTCGCCCGCGCGCTTCTTGTCGTGGAGCGCCTCGGCAAAGACGGCATCGGCATCTAGGTCGCAGCGGGTCTTGAGGCCATGGCGGGCGCAGAGCTCCTCAATACGACCGGGCAGTGCAGCATCGCAGGCGCCGTGCAGGGCCGCGGCGCGCGTGATGATGCCCATACCGATCGACACGCAGTTGCCGTGCCCGAGCTCAAAGTGCTCGCAGGCTTCGACGGCGTGTCCGGCGCTGTGTCCAAAGTTGAGCAGCTTGCGCTGGTTGGTTTCGTGCTCGTCGGCGACGACCACGGCGCGCTTGATGTCGATGTTGCGGGCGATGATGAGTGCTACGCGGGCCACATCGCGGTTGAGCAGCTCCAGCGTGAGCGGGGTCTTCTCCAGCTCGGCGAAAAGCTCCGGGTCGGCGATCACGGCGTGCTTGACGACCTCGCCGCAGCCGTCGGCGAACTGCTCGGGCGTGAGGGTGGCCAGGCACCCCACGTCAGCGATAACCACGCTCGGCTGCCAAAAGGCGCCGGCCAAGTTCTTGCCGGCAGCCAGGTCGATGGCGGTCTTGCCGCCCACCGACGAATCCACCATGGCGAGCAGGCTCGTCGGGATCTGCACAAACTTGCAGCCGCGCATGTAGGTGGCGGCCACAAAGCCCGCCACATCGCCCACGACGCCGCCCCCGAGTGCCACGATCACGTCGGAGCGCGAAAGCTCGTGCTCGGCCACAAACTCCAAAATGGCAACATAGGTTTCGGCGCGCTTATGGGCCTCGCCGGCCTCGAAGGTGCAGATGCTCACCTCGTAGCCTGACGCCTCCAGGCTCTGCTTAACGGGCATCTGGTAGAGCGGGCCCACGTTGGTGTCCGTCACGATGACGGCCTTGGCGCCGCCGGCAGTGGCGCGCACGAGCGGCCCCGCCTGCTCCAGCAAAAACGTGCCAACATGCACCTGGTAGGGGCGTGCGGTGTCGATATCGATGGTAATCGCCATAAGCTTCGGTCCTTTCGACCTGGCGTGATAGGTGGTCTAGTGGGAGGCCTCGTCGTCGAGCGCGCGCTTGATGCGGTCGCCCTCGGCAAGGAGATTCTCCAGATAGCGTTGGTCGCGGTCCTTAAGGGCGCGGCTGTAGGCGCCAAGCGACTCGATCAGGTGGTCGATCTCGAAGGCGAGCGCATTGGCGTCGTCGATCATAAGCTCGGACCACATCTGAGGATTGAGGTGCGCCACGCGGGTGAGATCGCGGTAGCTTCCGGCCGAAAAGCCGTGGTGGACCTGGGCGGTGGGGCTCTTGACGTAGGCGTTGGATACCACGTGCGCAAGCTGGCTCGTGAAGGCGATGACGCGGTCGTGTTCGGCGGCGCTGGTCACGCTGAACTTGCCAAAGCCCAAGGGGCGCACCATCTCGCGCACCTGGCCCAAAAGCTCCAGCTTGAGCGCATCGTCCACCGCGGGTGGCACGAGCACGAGCGGGGCGCCCTGGAACAGGTCGGCACGGGAGTGAGCGTAGCCTGAGAACTGGGTGCCCGCCATGGGGTGCGCGCCCACAAAGTAAAAGCCGTGCTCGCGGGCAAGCTCAAAGGCGCGCTCGCACACAATGCCCTTGACGCCCACGGTGTCGATCACCACGGGACCCATGATGGCGTCGGTGTCGGTGGCGTCGGCGAGTGCCTGGGCATGCGCCTCGAGCCATTCGATGCATGCCTCGGGATAGCAAGCCAGGACGATGATGTCGCATTCGCCGAGTGTCTTGCCGTTGAGCTCTCCGGCGACAGTGCCCATGCTGGCGGCCGTCATGACATCGTCATCGGGGTCCCAGGCCAGCACGCGGACGCCCGCCTGCGCATAGCCGCGGGCAAAGCTACCGCCGATGAGGCCAAGGCCGACGATGCCGGCGCACTTGGGGCCGCCCTGGTTAACGCGCGCGTTTCTCACCGTACCCATGAGCTACTCCATGGTCTCTTGGCAGACAACCTCGCGGATGGCTCGGATGCGGCGCATGGTGTCGTCGAACTGATCGGGGGTGAGGGCCTGGGCGCCGTCGGACCAGGCGCGGCTCGGCTCGTCGTGGACCTCGATCTCCAGGCCGTTGGCACCGCAGGCGGTCGCGGCGAGCGCCATGGGCTCAACGTAGCGGGTGTAGCCGGTGGCGTGGCTGGGGTCGGCGACGACAGGCAGGTGCGACAGGTGGTGCAGCACCGGCACGGCGTTGAGGTCGAAGGTGTTGCGGGTGCGGGTCTCGAAGGTGCGGATACCGCGCTCGCAAAGGATGACGTTGTCGTTGCCCTCGCTCATGATGTACTCGGCTGCCATCAGCAGCTCATCGATCGTGCCGGACATGCCGCGCTTGAGCAGGATCGGGGTCTGGGTCTTGCCGACCTCCTTGAGCAGGGGGAAGTTCTGGGCGTTGCGGGCGCCGATCTGCATGACGTCAATCTTCTTGTCAAGGAAGACCTGCACGTCGCGCGGGTCCATGATCTCGGTGACGATCGGCATGTCGAGCTCGGCAGACGCCTCGCATAGCAGGTCCAGCCCGGCGGGGCCCATACCCTGGTAGGCGTAGGGGGAGGTGCGGGGCTTGTAGGCGCCACCGCGCAGCATCGTGGCGCCGGCGGCCTTTACGCGGCGTGCGATGCGGATGAGGTTCTCGCCCTCGACGGAGCAGGGACCGGCGATGACCTGGAACTGGTCGCCGCCGATCTTGACGCCGTGGCCGCAGTCGATGACGGAGTCCTCGGGGTGGAACTTGCGATTTGCGCGCTTGAACGGCTCGGAGACGCGCTGCACGCGCTCGACGACATCCATGGACTCGAGCAGGAACGGGTCGATCTTGGTCGTATCGCCCACCAGGCCGATAATCGTCTCGTTCTCGCCGCGCGAGACGTCGGTCTTCAGGCCTTTTTTCTCAATCCAGCTGACGATATGGCTGACGGCCTCGTCGCTGGCGCTCTGCTTTAGAATTGCAATCATGGTGTGCCTCTCACCTCGATGGATAACTTTTGCAAAAACGGCCTGCATTGCGAGCCGTGTATATATGGTGCATGAAAGTTTATACTATCTGACTCGCTTTTGCCTTCTAAAGTGGGCCGTTGCACCGCGTCTCCCACGTAATTGCAAAGCTTTTTCTTTTATTTTGATAGCCCGTGGTGCACTTGGGTATAATGCCAAACGTTGGCCCTATTAGCTCAGGGGATTAGAGCGTCTGCCTCCGGAGCAGAAGGCCGTTGGTTCGAATCCAACATGGGGCACCATCGAACGTAAGACCGTCCGAACCTCGCATGGTCCGGGCGGTTTTTCTTATACCGACGCGACGTGATGGGACGTGGTATGGCAGCAACGGATATCGAGCGCGGACTCTCGACCGCCGAGGTCGAGGAGCGCATCGCCGCCGGTAAGATCAACCGCAACATGGAGCTCAAGACCAAGTCGGTCAAAGAGCTCATCATCGAGAACCTCTGCACGTTGTTCAATTTGATCAACGTGATCTTGGCGTTCCTGGTCATTTTGACCGGTTCGTTTAAGAATCTGACGTTCCTGTTCGTGGTGTTCCTCAATACCGCTATTGGCGTCATCCAGTCCATGCGTTCCAAGAAGATGGTCGATAAGCTCACGCTGCTGACCTCCAAGAAGGCCATCGCGGTGCGCGACGGCGCCGAGGTGGAGCTCGACCTGGACCAGATCGTGCTCGACGACATCATCCGCCTGGGGCGCGGCGACCAGATTCCCGCCGACGCCGTGGTGGTTTCGGGCGAGGCGCTCGTGAACGAGAGTCTGCTGACGGGCGAGAGCGACCTTATTAAGAAACAGCCCGGTTCCGAGCTCATGAGCGGCAGCTTTATCGACTCGGGCCTGCTGCGCGCCCGCGTGATCCATGTCGGCGCCGACAACTACGTGGCCAAAATTAATAACGAGGCCAAGTACGTCAAAAAGGTCAATTCCGAAATTATGAACGCGCTGAACGCCATCGTGCGCTTTGCGAGCATCATCATGATCCCGCTCGGTTTGGCGTTGTTTGCCTCGAGTGTGAGCGAGCTGTGGGATGCCGCGGGAACCCCAGGCGATAGCGCGCTTTCGTGGTGTTTCTCCGAGCTGTTGGCCGGCCGTGTGCCTTCGTCGGCGCTGCTGTCCACAGTGGGCGCCCTGCTGGGCATGATCCCGCAAGGCCTGGTGCTGCTGACCTCGTCGGTGCTCGCCATCGCCACGGTGCGCCTGGCCCGCCGCAAGGTGCTGGCGCAGCAGCTCTACTGCATCGAGACGCTCGCGCGCGTCGACGTGCTGTGCCTGGACAAGACGGGCACCATCACGTCGGGTCGCATGGAGGTCGAGGGCACCTATCCGTTGCCGGTCGAGGGCGTTGGCCTGGGCGTGGGGGAGAGCGAGACAAGCGTTCCCGTCGATACCACGGTACTCGACTTTGCACTCGCCAACGTGGCGCGTGCGACCTCGGCCGATGCCAACGAGACCTGTCAGGCACTGCTCAACTATTACGCCGATCGCCCGGTCGAGGTGTCCGAGCCGCTGTCGGTTATTCCGTTCTCGTCGTCCAAAAAGTGGAGCGGTGCCTCGTTTGCGCAGGGCTCCTATGTGATGGGCGCGGCGCAGTTCGTGCTTTCGGACCGCGCGTTTGCGCTTGTCGAGAACCGTGTCGCCGAGCTTGCCGACACCTGCCGCGTGCTCGTGGTGGCGCGCGTGGACGGTTTTACGCCCGACGGCGATATGGTGGGCGAGGCCGAGCCCGTGGGCTTTGTGACCATCCGCGACGAGATTCGTACCTCGGCGGCCGAGACCATCGGCTACTTTAACGAGCAGGGCGTGACCCTCAACGTGATCAGTGGCGACGACCCGCGTACGGTGTCGTCGATCGCGCGCGTGGTGGGCGTGCCGGGGGCGGACGCTTATGTGGACGCCACGACGCTTGATACGCCGGCCAAGCTCGATGCCGCAGTGGACCGCTACCATGTCTTTGGTCGTGTGACCCCGCAGCAGAAGCGCGAGCTCGTGCAGGCGCTCAAGCGCCGCGAGCATACCGTTGCTATGACGGGCGACGGTGTCAACGACGTGCTGGCGCTCAAGGAAGCTGATTGCTCCGTGGCTATGGCCGCTGGCTCCGATGCCGCGCGCAACGTTGCCGAGATCGTGCTAGTCGATAATGACTTTGCCTCGATGCCCGCCGTCGTGGCCGAGGGTCGCCGCTCCATTAACAACCTGCAGCGTTCCGCCTCGCTGTTCCTTACCAAGACGTTGTTCTCGATGGGGCTGGCGGCACTGTGCATCGCGCTGCCGCCATATCCCTTTGAGCCTATCCAGATGACGCTCATCAACTTCTTCTGCATCGGCGCGCCGGGCTTTGTGTTGGGTCTGGAGCCCAACAATGCTCGCGTGAAGGGGTCGTTCCTGACGAACGTGCTCAAGCGGGCACTGCCGGCGTCGATTGCGGTCATTTTGGCTGCGGCGCTCGATATCTTTGTGGCGCGCGTGTTTGGCTTTAGCCAGCTCACGCTGTCTACGATGTGCCTGCTTACGTCGTGCGCGGCGAGCGTCAGCCTGATCTGGCGTATCTCGCAGCCCCTCACGCCCTTACGTGTGGTGCTCTTTGTGTTTGTAGTTGCCGGTATTTTGGTAGGCGTTATCGGGTTCCCCGACCTGCTGTCCATCGCCAACCTTTCGATCAGCCAGATGGTCATTTTGGCTGTCATTGTGGTCATTACCTGCTCGGTGTTCTTTAGGCTCGCCACGATGATGGATTCGCTCAAGCCGCGTCGTCGTCATGCCGCAACTGGTTTTGGCCGCGGTGTGCGCGTCCGCTTGGGTCGCGGTGGCGGCAAGGTGAGCTCGACGGGTTCGACGGCGGAGCGTTTTGCCAAGCGCGTCGCCGCCGACATGGCGCAGCGCCGCGAAGCTCGCACCGTTCGTGAGGCCGAGGCCCACGCACTCGAGGGCGTGGCGCAGGCCCAGCCCAAGAAAAAGAAGAGCGGCGGCGCCAAGCGCTCCCGCGTGACCAAATCGGCCCAGGGCATCAAAGTCTCGATGCCCAAGAAAAAGAAGTAGTCCGCGGCCTTCAGGGATGATTTTTCTGGGACGGGGATTAAAAAATCATTGTGTACCTAATGATTTTTTAATCCCCGTCCCAGAAAAATCATCCCCCAAAAGACTGTCCTGCGATGTTGAATTGGTGCCTTGCTCCAGTGGGGCCGTGGCGATGTTATGCTCTAACCTCGATTGTTTGAATTGCTTCGAAAAGAGGATGCCGTGATCTGCCCGCATTGCCTTAAGACTATCGAGGACGGCGCCTCGTTCTGCCCCTACTGCAACGCCTATGTGGGTCCGGGCGATGGTCCCGAGCACACCGAGTTCGTGTTCTGTGAGGGCTGCGGTGCCCGTCTTTCTCCGCATGATCGTACGTGTCCCAAATGCGGACGCCCCGCTCCGGGTATCCTCTCCGAGGACGCGGCAGCATCCGACCTGGCAGCGGGCCGCACGGCGGGCTTTCCGCGCCTAACGCAAGAGCAGATCGATACCGAGGTGCCTCATGCGCCGGCCTCTGCCGCTGCGGTGCTTTCGGACGCCGCCGACCCCAATGAGACCTGCGTGCTGCCGGCTTTCGATAAGGATTTCGGTATTCCCAAGGTCGATATTCCCATGCCGGTTTCCCTGCACGACGATCCTCAAAAACCCAAGCGCAAGGTGCATCCCGACGAGGACGCCTATCACAAGCACAAGCGTCATATCCCCAAGCCGCTCATTATCATCGCGGTCCTTGCCGTCGTTTGCGGCGGTGCCTATTGGTTCGTGACGACCGATCCCATGGGTGTTATGCCCGGCTTCTACGACCAATTTGGCCAGGCCGCGCAGACGACCTTCCCCACGCGCCAAAAGGGCGAGGCCACTGAGGACGATACCAAGCAGGACGATTCTGCCGCGGTGGTCCAGGAAGAAACCGTGCTCACCGATGATCAGCTCTATACCAGGCTCGACGGTCTGTATCAGACCATCGTGTCCTACGCTGACGAGGACCAGATCGGCGAGGTCATCGATTCCTTTAACAACGGCTATCTCCGGACGCCGCTGTCCACCCGTCAGGAGCTGTCGCAGAGTGCCTACGCCCTGCGCGACCAGATCAAAAAGACGCAAGATGAGCTCAACAACCTGAAAGTACAGGACGATACGGTCTACGCGGATGACATCGCCCACTTAAAGCAGCTTGCCGAGTGGATGTATGAGCGCGTCGACGTGATCTGCCAGAGCTGGGACATCTCGCTGGCCATTCCCGATGGCGAGTCGATGAGTTCCCACCAAAGCGAGATCCTGGCGCCCATCGCACAGGGCGGCAACAGCGCGCTGAACCAGTACGACGCCAACGTGGGTTCCTGGAAGCCGCAGCAGCGTTCCTAAAATTAGTTCGCCATAGTCGGCATAACCTACGTGCGCAATTGATGTAAGCCCGTGCTTATTGCTACAATTCGTACAAATATGCTTTAAACGCACGAGGAAGGAACCACATGTTTGGTTTTAAGAAAGAGCTCCACACGCCCGAGTATCAGCTTGCCGGCGACGAGTGCGCCGTAATCGAGACGTCGAAGGGTACCATCAAGGTCAAGTTTGACGGCGAGGGCGCTCCCATTCATGTCGCGAACTTCTGCGAGCTTTCCACGATGGGCTTCTATGATGGCCTTAAGTTCCATCGCTATGTGCCCGATTTTGTCATCCAGGGCGGCGACCCCAATACCCGCGACATGTCCGGCGCCGACGTCGCTGCCGGTCTTGAGGGCCCCGACGGCATGCCCGGTACCGGTGGCCCCGGCTACTGCATCAAGGGCGAGTTTGCCACCAATCCGCGCAACAGCCATGTCGATGGCGCCCTTGCCATGGCACGCTCCATGGACCCCGATTCCGCGGGTTCGCAGTTCTACTTCTGCCTGGGTGCCCAGCATAACCTCGATTCCGGTTACACCGTCTTTGGTACCACGGTCGAGGGTCTCGATGTGATTTCGCAGCTGCGTGCCGGCGACGAGATCGTCCATGTCGAGATCGTTCACGAGTAAAGGGGACTTCCTTGAATAGCCAGCTGATCCAACAGGGCCGCGCCGCTTACCGCGCGGGTGATTTTTCCGCTGCAGCCCAGATGCTTGGGGCGGCAAAGACTCCCGATGAGATTATGGGCGAGGCCGATCATCTTCGTGGCAACGCCTTGATGCACCTGGGCATATATGCCGAGGCCGCCGAGGCCTATGCCGCCGCCCTCAACGACGGCACCTACGGCAAGCGCGGCGCGCTGCTCACCAACCGCGGCAAGGCGCTTGCCGCCGTGGGCGACTACACGACGGCCGCTCAGGCGTTCTCTGCTGCTACGCAGGATGCTTCCTATGCCACGCCGTTCAAGGCCTATCTGGGCCTGGGCAATGCGCTGTTCCAGTCGGGCGACTATGCCAACGCAGGAACCGCCTTCCGTCAGGCTGCCATCGACGGCGCCAATCCGGCTCCTGCCGCCGCACTCGGCGAGCTCGGTCGTTGCTTCATTAAGCTCGGCCGTCCGGCGGATGCCGTGGAGACCTACCGCACGGCTATCGACTTTGCCGGCCCCCGTGACGACACGCGTGCGCTTAACGCCGGCATGGGACAGGCGCTTTCTGCCGCCGGCCGTGCCTCCGACGCACTCGACGCCTTTAACGCCGCTACTGCCGATGGCATCTACCAGCTCACCTCCGAGCAGGCCGATGAGCTTGCCCGCGTGCACGATTCGCTTGCCGCGCTGTCTGCCCAGACGGCTATGGCCACGGCTCCGGCGCCCGCGATGGACGCTCCTGCCGTCGATCCTCTCGATCCTACGGGCGCGACCGGTCAGTTTATGCCCGATCCCTCGGACACCGGCTTCTTTACGCTGTCCGAGTCCGAGATGGTCCAGCAGGACCGTCAGGATCGTAAGCAGGCCAAGGTCCGTCGTCGCCATCGCCACACGGGTCTCAAAGTCTTCATCGTGCTGCTTCTACTCATTTTGATCGCCGCGGGCGGTCTGGGCTTTGCCTACACGCGCGGCTTTGGCTTCCCGTCTCAGGAGTCTGTCGTTACCGATCTGTTCCAGGCTGCCGGCGACGGTGACACCGCAAAGGCCGAGTCTTGCCTGGCCTCGAACCTGTCCGAGGACGCTAAGTCGATGATCATCTCCTCGATTCCGCAGGGTGCCACCGTGTCCGTTGAGGGCATGGATCAGTCCATGACCGAGACGACCGCTAAGGTGAAGGCATCGCTGTCCAAGGGCGGCGAGCAGGAGTACACCGTCAAATTCGTGCGCTCCGACAACCATATCGGCTGGGCCGTTTCTTCGCTTGATATGGATTTCTCGGCTGCTGACAACCAGTAGTGACCTTATGGGATTTAGCTTTGCCCGGCGCTTCACCGCAAGTGAGGTGCCGGGCTTGCGCTAGTATGATGGGCTAGTAGTTTTCCAGCAATCATCCAACACATCAGGAGTTGCGTTGTTTTCTTTGATGGATATGTTCTTCGGTAGCTATGCGGGCGATCTCGCTATCGACCTCGGCACCGCCAATACGCTTGTCTCCGTGCGCGGCAAGGGCATCGTCATCCGCGAGCCCTCCGTTGTCGCTATCGACAAGAACGACGAGCGCATCCTGGCAGTCGGCATCGAGGCCAAGCGTATGCTCGGCCGTACGCCCGGCAACATCGTGGCCGTTCGTCCCCTTAAGGACGGCGTCATCGCCGACTTCGATGTTACCGAGGCCATGCTTCGCTACTTTATCGACAAGGCGTCCGAGAAGCGCTATCCGTGGACTCCGCGTCCGCGTGTTGTCGTCTGCGTTCCCTCCGGTGTCACGTCGGTCGAGAAGCGCGCTGTCTTTGAGGCCACGATCCAGGCCGGTGCCCGCCAGGCCTATCTGATCGAAGAGCCCATGGCGGCTGCCATCGGCGCCGACCTTCCCGTTGAGGAGCCCACCGGCTCCATGGTCATCGACATCGGCGGCGGTACCACCGAGGTTGCCGTTATCGCTATGGGCGGCATCGTCGTCTCGCAGTCCATCCGTATTGCCGGCGACGAGTTCGATCAGGCCATCCTCACGCACGTTCGCGATGCCTACAACCTGGCCATCGGCGAGCGTACGGCAGAGGACATCAAGATCAAGGTCGGCTCCGCCGTGCCGCTTAAGGACGAACTCGACGTCGAGGTCAACGGCCGCGACGTGATCACCGGTCTGCCCAAGACCGTGCGCATCGAGAGCGAGGAGATTCGTCGCGCGCTCAACAAGCCGCTCGACGAGATGGCCAAGGCCGTCAAGGACGCACTCGACGCTACGCCTCCCGATCTTGCCTCGGACCTTATGTACTACGGCATTTTGCTGACCGGTGGCGGCGCGCTGCTGCGTGGTCTCGACGTGCGCCTGCGCGATGAGACCGGCGTTTCGGTCAACGTCAGCCCCACGGCGCTCGATAACGTTGTTAACGGCTGTGCCCGCGTGCTCGAGGCCAATGCGTTTGATGGCGGCTTCGTCCAGACCAATGCTTAATTTCCAAAAGGTGGATTCCATTTGGCACGATCTTCGGGTTTCTCCACAAATCTGAATACCAAGCGACAATCAACGGGTATGCGCCCGTTGATTGTTTTCAGCCTGATTTCGGTGTTGCTGCTCACGTTTTACATCCGCGAGGGCGAGGCAGGACCGATTCATGCCGTGCGCTCGGGCGTGATGACGATTACCTCGCCGGTGCGCTTTGTGGGCTCGGCTGTGGCGGCTCCCTTCAATGCGATCGGTAACGTGTTCTCTAACCTTACGGCGTCGCAGGACACGCTTGACGAGCTTAAGAAGCAAAACGAGGAACTGACCTCTAAGGTTGCCGAGCTCTCCGAGGCTCAAAAGACCGCCGAGCGACTGGAGGGGCTGGTCGGCCTGCAGTCGACCTACAACCTCAAATCAACCGCAGCTCGTATCGTCGGCGCTTCGGGCGATGCCTGGACCTCGACCGTCACCATCGATAAGGGTTCTGCCGACGGTCTTACCATCAACATGCCTGTGACGAGTTCTGCCGGTGTCATAGGCCAGATTATTGAGGTCTCGGCCAAGACGTCCACCGTGCGCCTGATTGGCGACGAGAACTCGGGCGTGTCCGCTATGGTGCAGGACACGCGCGCCCAGGGCATGCTGCAGGGTCAGGCTGACGGCACGCTGCGTCTTGAGTACGTGAGCGTCGACTCCGACGTTAAGGTTGGCGACATCATCGTGACCTCGGGCATTGGCGGTGTGTTCCCCAAGGGCCTTCCGCTCGGCACCGTCTCGTCGGTTGAGAAATCGGCAAACGACGTGTACTACACCATTGTGGTGCGCGCTCAGACCACGGCCGAGAACAACGAGGAAGTGCTGGTCATTACCTCGCTGACCGACGAACAGTCGGCCTCGGATGAGGACGTGAACACGGCCAACAGCACGCCGCAGGGAACGTCGCGCGATGCTGCGACCAAGACGAAGGACGAGAGCCCGGATGACAGTTCCGACACGTCCGAGACGACCGATTCCGGCTCGAGCGAATAGGGGGCATGTCCATGGATCTACACGAGCAGGGGATGAGCTCCCGTACGTTTGTAATCGCCGCCATTGTGTGCGTGCTGCTGCAGGCAGGCCTGGCACCGCAGATCTCCATTGCGGGCGGTCGCGTCAACTTTATGATTATCCTGGTGTGCCTAAGCGTGTTCTCGGGCGACCCGACCCGTGCCGTCGTGTGCGGTTTTTGCAGCGGCTTGTTCTATGACCTTTCCGCTGCCGTGCCGGTGGGCGTTATGTCGCTCCTGCTGACCGTGGGTTCTTTTGCCCTGGTGCATAGCGCTGCCGGTCAGACGGGCGGTACCCCGAGTGCGCGCGGCATCACGGTGGGCGCCTTCGCGTTCGTCATTAATGTGATCTACAGCATCATCTTGCTGTTTATGGGTTTGGAGACGAGCTTTGTCGTGGCGATCTTCGGCCATGCGCTGCCGTCTTCGATCCTGACGGGCCTGGTTGCCATTCCGTTTTTGATGTCCGGCGTCGTGCCGCAGTCCGGTTATGGATTCTCCGCACGTGGCGGACGCCAGACGGGCATGCGCTTTAAGCCCAAGACCCGTAAGCTCAAATAGGGGAGGCTCGTAGATGTCTTCCCAGATGACGGTTATTATCGCCGGTATTGTGCTGGTTGTGGCCATCGTGGTCGCACTGGTCATCATGCGTCGCGGCGATTCTCGTTTTACCTACGATACGCAGCATGGAACGGCCCCGCGCGCCACCGAGGGCGAGGGCAATACCGCGGCGACCGCCTTTAAGGGCCGCTTCTCCATCCTCACCACGGGTGTGGGCGCGATGTTCGCGGCGCTTGCCGTCAAGCTGTGGGGCATGCAGATGGTCTCGTCGGACTATTACGAAAAGCAGGCTAATAGCAATCAGACGCGCACCGTTACCACACCCGCTGTGCGCGGTCGCATCCTCGACCGCAATGGCGTGGCGCTTGTCCAGAATCGTCCCTCACTTGCTGTCGTGGCCTATCGCGACCTTGCTGAGGATGAGGTTCTGGTTCGTCATCTTGCCAACGTGCTCGGTATGCCCTACGTGGCGGTTCTGCGCAATATTCAGGACAATTCCGAGGGCGCCCAGAGCCTGCATACCATCGCGACGGACGTCCGTCGCTCCACGGTTGCCTATATTCAGGAGCACGCCGGCGAGTTCCCGGGCGTCAAGATTGCCGAGCGTACCGAGCGCCAGTATCCATATGGCGAGACGGCATGCCATATCTTGGGATATACCGGCACCATTACCTCCGAGCAGCTCGAGGCCCAGAATAAGAAAACCTCTGGCGATGATGATGCTTCTGCTGGCAAGATTACGTACCAGTCGGGCGATATCGTGGGCCAGGCGGGTGTTGAGAGCTACTACGAAAACCTGCTGCAGGGTATTCGTGGCGAGCAGACCGTCAAGGTCGATGCTTCGGGCAATGTGACCGGTCAGGCCGGCGCCGTGCCCGCCAAGGCCGGCTCCGACATTAAGCTCACGCTCGACCTTAAGATCCAACAGGCCTGTGAGACGGCGCTGGCGAGCGCCATCGAGCTTGCCAAGACCACTGGCTACAGCAATGCCGGCAACGGCGCTGTGGTGTGTCTCGATCCCAACAATGGCGAGATCCTGGGCATGGCGAGCGAGCCCAAGTTCGATCCGTCCGTCTTTATCGGCGGCGTCTCAAATGACGTGTGGACCGAGCTCAATGATGACAAGGGTTCGCACCCGCTGCTCAACCGCGCCATTAGCGGACAGTACATGTCGGCCTCGACCATCAAGCCGCTCTCGGCACTGGCCGGTCTTGAGTTTGGAACCTACACTTCAACGCAGACAACCAACTGCACGGGCTATTGGACGGGCCTGGGCAAGGCTTGGGGCAAGCGCTGCTGGCTGACGTCTGGCCACGGCACCATGACGCTGCAGTCGGGTATCGCCAACTCGTGCGACCCTGTCTTCTACGACATGGGCAAGGCCTTCTTTTATGACGAGCAACATTCCGAGGGCCTGCAGGAGGTCTTTCGTCGCTGGGGCCTAGGCAAGACCTGCGGTATCGATTTGCCGAGTGAGGGCGCGGGCCGTATTCCCGATGCCGAGTGGAAGGAGTCGTACTTCACCGACGCCTCTGCCGAGGACCGCAAGTGGAATGCCGGCGATATGACCAACATTGCTATCGGCCAGGGCGACATCCTGGTGACGCCCCTGCAGATGGCGTGCGCCTACATGGGCCTTGCCAACGGCGGCAAACAGTACGTGCCTCACGTGTTTTTGTCTGCCGTGTCGCGCGATGGCGACGGCGATGCCTATAAGTACAACGGCAAGGGCAAGAAGAAGCGCCTGGAGGCCAAGATCAACAGCGATTCGGATTTGGCTCTTGTTCGCAACGGCATGCACGACGTGATATACACGGCATCGACGTCCCTGGCGGCTCACTTTGGCACCCTGACGCCGCAGGTATACGGCAAGTCGGGCACGGGCGAGAAAAGCGGCGAGGACGAATACGCGTGGTTTTGCGCCTATGCACCGGCCGATGATCCCAAGTATGTCATCGCTACTGTCCTGGAGCAGGGCGGCGGTGGCTCAGATACCGCGATGCATGTCGTGCGCGACGTGCTCGGCGTGATTTATGACGAGCCCGATACCTCTTCGGCCTCGGGCGATTCTTCGGTTCGATAGGAGGTTGCGATGGATTTTTCTCCGGCGGATCTGTTCCGTTCAACCAAGACCGGCTCTCGCAGCAGCCTGGACCGCGTCAACAAGCAACTTTCGGCCTCGCGCGGCACGTTTCGCCAAAAGGTGCATATCGGTGTGCTCGTGGCTACAGTGGCGCTCGTCGCCTACGGTGCCATCATTATCTGGTCGGCTTCGCAGTTTAAGGCCGATGCCTCGTTCTCACGTCATCTTCTGGGAATTGGCATCGGGGCGGTGCTGGCGGTGCTGGTCTGGCGTACCGACCTGCGCGGTATTTCCAATTTCTCGACGGCGTTGCTCGTCATCGACCTGATCGTTATCTTCTCGCCCAAGATTCCGGGTCTGTCCTATACGGGCGGTCTGGGCATGACGGGCTGGATCAAGATTCCCGGTATCGGCTTGACATTCCAGCCGGTTGAGCTTGCCAAGCTCATCACCATCTTCTTTATCGCCACGCTTGGCTCGCAGTATAACGGCCGCATCGATACCGTTCGCGACTACGTCAAGCTCTGCGGCATGCTGTCCATCCCGTTTTTGGCCGTCGTTGCCATGGGCGACCTGGGCTCGGGCCTGGTCGTGCTGGTCTCGGGCGCCATCGTCATCTGCATGAGCGGTGCGCGCCGCGAATGGGTGCTGTCGACCCTGGCCCTGCTTGTGGGCCTGGTGGCCCTCGTTCTGGCGCTCGATTCGGTCTTTGATTCGTTGCTCGGCCACGATGTGCTCATCAAGCAGTATCAGATGAACCGCCTGACGGTCTTTATCGACCCCGATAATGCCGATTCGGACGATGCCTACAACCTGCAGCAGTCGCTTATCGCCGTTGGCTCGGGCGGCTTCTTTGGTAAGGGTTTAGGCCATGCGACGCAGTCGGCCGGCGGCTTTCTGCCTGAGTTCCACACCGACTTCGTCTTCGCCTTCCTGTCCGAGACCTTTGGCTTTTGCGGTTCCTTT
The DNA here is from genome assembly GCA_959596495.1 of uncultured Collinsella sp. Classification (GTDB taxonomy): domain Bacteria; phylum Actinomycetota; class Coriobacteriia; order Coriobacteriales; family Coriobacteriaceae; genus Collinsella. Next base: position 21,017 of record CAUFXK010000014.1, read on the forward strand.
TTGCTCCTGTGCCTCTACGTGCTGCTGATCTTTTCGACGATTCGCGTCGCCTTTAAGTGCGAGTCGCTGTTCTTGCGCCTATCGTGTGTGGGCATCGTTGGCATGTGGGCGTTCCAGACCTTCGAAAACATCGGCATGTGCATCGGCATGATGCCGATTACCGGTATTCCGCTACCGTTTATTAGCTTCGGTTCGTCTTCGATGATGATTCAGCTGCTGACGGTGGGTATCGTACAATCCATATGGCGGCATCGTTCGGGCGCCGCGTAACCGCTGGAGGGGTTTGCTATGAAAATTCCCGTAGATAAGCTGACCCGCGCTTTTAAGATGGGCGCGTCCGTTAAGAAGGATTCCGATACGCCGGTGCGCGTCTCGGTCTATTTGGATTCGTCCGCCTCGCGCTTTCTGGCCGAGACGGTGCGTGACGCCTTTGTGCCGCAGACGACCTCGGGCATTGTGCGCGTCGAGCGTCTGGGGGAGGAGCGAATTGCTCCAAAGACCGATACCGATGTGGTACTGGTGCTCTCGTGCGGTTCCGACCGCTTGGAGAGTGCCGTGCAGGAGCTCGTGATCGCCGGCGCGCCCGTGTGCGTGCTTGCCGAGTCTGCTGTGGAGGTGCCGTTTATCGAGGAGTCCACGCCTATGCTCGGCGTGGTGGCGGCGACCGATAAGACCTATCTGCTCGAGACGCTTGCCCGCTGGATTCTCGATCGTACGGACAAGGAGACGGCTTTTGCCGCCAACTTTGCCTTTATGCGCATCGCGGCGGCAAATCGCATCATTACCTCGTGCGCACTCACCAACATGGCGACGGGCGCCCTGGTGTTTTTGCCGGGTGCCGACTATCCCGTGATGGCGCTGGCGCAGGTGGGCATGCTCTTTGAGCTCGCGGCCATCTTTGGACGCGGCATTAAGCCTGAGCGCGGCTACGAGGTCGCAGGCGTGCTCGCCGGCGGTCTGGTGATTCGCGCCGTCACCCGCGCATTGGTGAAGCAGACGCCGCACATCGGCTTTGTCGTTAAGGCGCTTACCGCCGCCGCGGGTACCTATGGCATGGGCCGCGCGCTCGTGTCGCTCTACGAGCGCGATGTGGACTACAGCCGTGCCAACGAGGTCGCTGCCGCCACGTTCTCGCGCGTTCGCGACCTGGTGACCACAGTCGCCGGTGCCACCCGTCCTATGAGTCCTTTCGAGGATGCATCCGATCTCGCTGCTTAGGGGTTTCTTTTGCGCGTTCCATACCAAGACTGTTTTCATCTGATCGAGCCGTTGCTCGCCAAGGTCGAAAAGCCGAGTCGCTATATCGATCACGAGTGGGGCACGCTTTCAAAGGCCGATGCCGACTATCGTTGCTGCCTGATCTATCCGGATGTGTACGAGGTTGGTTTGCCCAACCAGGGCATCGCCATCCTCTACAACATCCTTAACCAGGCCGAGGGCATCTCCTGCGAGCGTGGCTATGTGCCGTGGCCCGATATGGGTGACGCCATGCGCGAGGCGGGTATTCCCCTGCTGTCGCTCGAAGGCGCTGCCCCCGTCGCTTCGTTTGATATTGTCGGCCTGCATGTGCCGCACGAGATGGCGGTGACGAACTTCCTCGAGGCGCTCGACCTCGCTGGCATTCCGCTGTTGGCGGCCGACCGAGGCGAAGACGACCCCATCATCATCGCCGGCGGTCCCTCGGTGTACAACCCCGAGCCGTACGCGGCCTTCTTCGATGCCGTCCTCATCGGCGAGGGTGAGGAATCGCTGCTCGAGACCTGCCAGCTGCATCGCCGCCTGCGCGACGAAGGAGTCCCGCGCGCGCAGATTGTTGAGCAGCTTGCATCCATTGCCGGCAACTACGTGCCGTCGCTCTATGAGGTGCGCCATGACGAGCCCTGCTCGCCGCATGGCTACACCGTGCCGCGTGAGGGCAAGGATGCGCCGACCGTGGTCTACAAGCGCGTCGTCGAGGATTTCGGTGCCACGAATCCGCTGTCGCAGTCGTGCGTGCCCTATGCGCAGCTGGTCCACGACCGCCTGTCTATCGAGATCTTGCGTGGCTGCGCCCGCGGCTGCCGTTTTTGCCAGGCAGGCATGACGTATCGCCCGGTACGCGAGCGCTCGGCCGACCAGATCGTGTCATCGGTGATCCAGGGCCTGGAAAAGACCGGCTATGACGAGGTGTCGCTTACCTCGCTTTCGACGACCGACCACTCCTGCATCCGCGATGTGCTCGGTCGCCTTAACCGCCGTCTGGAAGACACGGGCATTCGCGTGTCCATTCCCTCGCAGCGCCTGGATTCGTTTGGCGTGGATATGGCCGAGTCGGTCGCCGGCGAAAAGAAGGGCGGCCTGACGTTCGCGCCCGAGGCGGGCAGCCAGCGTATGCGCGACATCATCAACAAGAACGTGACCGAGGAGGACTTGGATCGCGCGGCCAAGGCAGCCTTCGAGGCCGGCTGGAACCGCATGAAGCTCTACTTCATGATGGGCCTTCCCGGCGAGCGCGATGAGGACATCGTGGCTATCGCCAACCTGGCCGATCACGTGCTGGAGCTTGGCCGTTCCGTGGTGCCCAAGGCGCGCCGCGGGTCTATCTCGGTGTCTATCTCGGTTTCGGTGTTCATCCCCAAGGCGGCAACGCCCTTCCAGTGGTGCCCGCAGCTCGATTACGACGACGTCAAGCGCCGCCAGAAGCTGCTCATCACGAGCGTTCGTAACCGTGCCGTCCGCGTGCATTACCACGATGCCGAGACCTCGCTCATCGAGGCTGCGCTCTCCCGTGCCGGTCGCGATATGACGCCGGTCATCATCGATGCCTGGCGTGCGGGCTCGCGCTTCGACGCCTGGGTGGAGCACTTTTCGCTCGACAACTGGAAGGAGGCCGCTGCCAAAAACGGCATCGACCTCAACGAGCTCGTGCACCTGCCCTATGAGCTGGACTGGCGTCTGCCCTGGGAGCACGTGAGCCCCGGCTGCTCGCGCGGCTTCCTCGAGCGCGAATACCGCCGTTCGCTCGAGGGCGTCACGACGCCCGACTGCACCCGCACGTCGTGCACCGGTTGCGGAATCTGCCCCACGCTCCACGCCAAGAATGTATTGATGGGTGATCGCGCATGAGTGAGCGTTTGACCGACAATCCCACGCTCTTTAGGCTTCGTGTTCGCTATGGCAAGCGCGATCGCCTTAAGTACCTGGGCCATCTCGAAGTAATCCATACCATTGAGCGCATCGTGCGCCGTGCGGGACTTCCCTATGCCGTCACGCAGGGCTTCTCTCCGCACATGCGCGTGGGCTTCTCTTCGGCGCTACCGGTGGGTACGTCGTCGATCTGCGAGTGGTATGACCTGTTTATGACCGAGTTCGTGGCGCTCGACGAAGCGTTTGGGCGTCTGGCTGCGGTGTCTCCGGCCGATCTGGCGCCCATCGAGGCGGCGTACATCGACGTGCGCACGCCGGCGTTGACGGCGCAGCTCACGCGCCTGTCGTATCGCATCGACCTGCACTTGGATCCCGAGGCGCCCGTAAGCGCCGACGAGGTGCGTCGTGCGATCGACACGCTGCGCGCGGACCATGGCATCGACTACGCGCGCGGCAAAAAGAGCAAGCGCTTGGATTTGGATCACACGCTCGTGGGCTATGAGCTCACGGCTGGGGAGCGTCCGGACCATTTGGTGCTCATGCTCGACACCCATGCCGATAACGAGGGCTCCATGCGTCCGGAAATTTTGCTTTCTGCAGCTGATGTTTTGTTGCAGGGCTTGACCCCGGGCGTGGATGCACCTATTGTTTCCACCGGTATGCAAGACCTCGTGACCATCTGCTCCTACGATGTCGAGCGTCAGAATCAAGCATGCGAGGACGACGAGGGCCGACTCGTCAGCCCCATACCTGTGCGAACTTGTGGATTTGCTCCACATACTCGTTGACGGGGGTATTTTCGCCTGCTACTATATTCGGCTGTTGCACTAACTGATGCATGAAGGGCAAGTAAACATGTACGCAATCGTTAACACGGGCGGCAAGCAGTACAAGGTCGCCACCGACGATGTCATCACCGTCGAGAAGATCGAGGGCAATGAGGGCGACAAGGTCACCCTGCCGGTCATCTTCCTCAACGATGGTAAGAAGATCGTCACCGATCCCGACAAGCTGGCCAAGGCCAAGGTTACCGCTCAGATCGTTGAGCAGTTCAAGGGCGAGAAGCAGCTGGTCTTCAAGTTCCACAAGCGTAAGCGCTATCGTCGTCTGAAGGGTCACCGTCAGCAGCTCACCAAGCTGAAGATCGTGAAGGTCCAGGCTACGTCCCGCGCCAAGAAGGCTGTCAAGGCAGAGGCCGAGGCTGTTGCCGAGGCTCCCGTCGCCGAGTAGATTACACTCGTAACGAAAGAGTAGGTATACACAATGGCACACAAAAAAGGACTCGGTTCCTCCCGTAATGGCCGTGACTCCCGCGGTCAGCGCCTTGGCACGAAGCGCTATGCCGGCCAGACGGTAACCACGGGCACGATTCTCGTCCGTCAGCACGGCACTCACATCCACCCGGGTGAGAACGTTGGCCGTGGCAAGGACGACACGCTGTTCGCGCTGGTCGACGGTACCGTTGAGTTCCACAAGGGTATCAAGCACAGGGTCAGCGTACGCCCGCTCGCGAACGCGTAATTCACCCTTCATAGAGCACATATGTGGGAGGCACTTGAGTTTTAGGATTCAAGGGTCTCCCTCTTTTTGTAGGAGGCGATTCTGTTGTCACAGTTCACCGATATCAGCCGCATTAACGTGTGCGGCGGCGACGGCGGAGCCGGATGCATGTCGTTTAGGCGCGAGGCATTTGTCCCCAAGGGCGGCCCCGATGGCGGCGACGGCGGTCGTGGCGGCAATGTCGTCATCCAGGCCGATGCTCAGCTGTCTTCGTTGATCGATTACCGCTTTAAGCATCACTTCCGCGCCGAGCGCGGCACGCACGGGCAGGGTGCCCGTCGTAACGGTAAGAGCGGCGAGGACCTGATCCTGAAGGTTCCCATGGGCACCGTGGTGCGCGAGCTCGACCCCGAGACGCAGACCCCGATGTTCGAGATTGCCGATCTGGTGCACGATGGCGAGCGCGTTGTCGTGGCCCCTGGTGGCGCCGGCGGCTTGGGCAACACGCACTTTGTGACGTCGGTGCGCCGCGCGCCCGCGTTCGCTCAGCTGGGCGAACCGGCCGAGGAGCACTGGATTGAGCTTGAGATGAAGCTTATGGCCGATGCCGCGCTCGTGGGCTTTCCCTCGGTGGGTAAGTCTTCGCTCATCGCGCGCATGAGTGCCGCCCGTCCCAAGATCGCCGACTATCCGTTTACAACGCTCGTGCCGAACCTCGGCATGGTGCGTGCCGGTGAGTATTCTTACGTCGTTGCCGACGTTCCTGGTTTGATCGAGGGCGCGAGCGAGGGCAAGGGCCTGGGCCACCAGTTCCTGCGCCACATTGAGCGTACGGCGCTCATCATGCATGTCGTTGACATGACGGGCGGGTTTGAGGATCGCGATCCGGTCGAGGATTACCGTATCATCAACCGTGAGCTCGAGCAGTATGGCGCCGAGCTTTCGGAGCGTCCGCAGATCGTCGTCGCCAACAAGTGCGATGCGCCGGGCACGGCCGACAAGATTGCCGACCTCAAGCGCGCCGCGCTCGACGATGGACATATGTTCTTTGCCGTGTCCGCCGTGACGGGCGCCGGCCTCAACACGCTGATGCTTGCCGTGGGCGAGCAGGTGGCTAAGCTGCGTGCCGAGTTGGCGGTCTCCGCTGAGCCGGTCGATCTGCGCGACGAGGAGTGGGAGCGCCGCCGTCTGCAGCGCGAGAAGCGTTTCCGCATTGTCCAGGAAGAGCCCGGTGCCTTCCGCGTGGTCGGTCGTGCCATCGAGCGCATGGTCATCCAGACCGACTGGGAAAACGAGGAAGCCGTCATCTACCTGCAGCATAAGTTTGCGCGTATGGGTGTTGACGACGCGCTCGAGAAGGCCGGTTGCCGTGCGGGCGACGAGGTCCGCATTTGCCAGCGCGCCTTTGACTTTGAGGGCGCTGAGGACTTCTCGGAGTACGAGGAGCTCGAGGACGCTGGCGAGGACGTTGCCGTTGAGGCCCTTGACGTGGCCGATGCTCCGGATGAGGGCGTCGAGGTTGTCGATGCGGCAGATGCCGCGGACGATGCCGAGACCTCGGAGGGCGAGTAAGCCATGTCGCTGCGCGGTGGAATCGGTTTGCCCGAGCTGCCCATAAAAGAGGGCAAGGAGTTTCGGCTTGGCATTATGGGCGGCACCTTCGACCCGATTCATTACGGGCACTTGGTGACTGCCGAGCAGGCGCGCGAGTCGCTCGACTTGGACGCTGTGCTCTTTATGCCGGCCGGCTCTCCTGCCTTTAAACTCGACAAACCGGTGACGCCTGCTGAGGACCGTTATGCCATGACGGTTCTCGCCACCGCCGCGAATCCGGCTTTTTTGGCGAGCCGTTTCGAGATCGACCGTCCGGGCGTGACCTATACTGCCGATACGCTTCATGCCCTTCGCGACTTTTACCCGCCGCAGGTAAAGCTCTACTTTATTACGGGCGCCGACGCGATTATTGATATTGTGACCTGGCATGATGCCGAGCGAATTGCTGAGCTTGCTACCTTTATTGCGGCGACGCGACCGGGTTTTGATATCGATACGGCGCGTGCCCGAATCAAAGAGTCGGGGCTGCCGTTCGACGTGCGCTATATTCAGATTCCGGCGCTGGCGATCAGCTCGACGAACATTCGTAAGCGAGTTGCCCGCGGCATGAGCGTGCGCTATCTTACGAGCGAGTCTGTGCTCGGCTACATTCGCAAGCGCAGTTTGTATGTCGATCTGGGTCAAGAAGATTTTGAGTGATGGGGGCTACGTTGTCGGTAGAGGATCAGTTTGAGGGCGATGAGCGCGCGCTGCTCAAGCGCATTCAAGAGCTGCTCGATGTTCGCATGAAAGATAAGCGCAAGCGCTATGTGCATTCGCTGGGTGTTGCCGAGACCGCACTTCATCTGGCCGAGGTCTACGGCGTTGACCGCTTTGATGCGGCTACCGCCGGCTTAATTCACGACTGGGACAAGGTTCTTTCCGATGACGAGCTCGTGGCCCGCGCGCTTCACTATGGCATCAAGGTTGCCGGCTCTCCTTCCGCCGCGACGCCGCTTTTGCATGGCCCTGTTGCCGCCTATGAGCTTCCGCAGCTTTTTCCCGAGCTGTCGCCGGCTGTTTTCCAAGCTGTCGACCGTCACACCGTGGGTGCCTGCGACATGACGCCGCTCGATATGGTGGTCTTTGTGGCAGATGCCATCGAGCCCAACCGTCACGGCGACTATGCCCATGCGCTGCGCAAGATGGTGGGGGAGTCGACGCTTGACGAGTTGTTCTTCTCCTGTTTTGCGCAGGGTCTGGTCTATGTGATCCAGTCCGGGCGCTATCTTTATCCCACGGCTATTACGATTTACAACCATTACGCCCAGCTGCGCTAGCTCGGGTGTGTCTAGAAAGAGGTATTCCATGGCCGACGAGACCATGACTGACGAGCAGATTCTTGAAGGTGTGGAGCACAAGAGTTTCGTTGCCACGTCCGACCGCACCGCCGCCTCGCTGTCCGCGAGCGGTGTCGCCGCCGAGGATGTCGCCCGCGCCGCCGCGCAGGCCGCCTACGACAAGAAGGGCGAGGACGTGCAGGTGCTCGACCTGACCGAGCTTTCCGACGTGTGCGACTACTTTGTGCTTGCCACCGGTACCAACAACCGCCAGGTCGATTCGATCGTCGACGAGATCGAGGAGAAGGTCGCCGAGGCTTGCAGCGAGCATCCGTTCTCCATCGAGGGCCGCGAGCAGAAGACCTGGATGCTCATGGACTACGGCTCGGTTGTCGTCCACGTCTTCACTCCCGAAGCCCGCGACTTCTACCGCCTAGAAAAGCTCTGGGGTGACGCCCCCCAGCTCCCCCTCGACCTCCTCTAGTGGCTCATTTGATACGGGGCTTTTAGTTAGCCTCGCGCATTTTGCCGGGCAGTTGCGGTTTTCCGCACCTGCCCGGCTTTCTTTTTGCCTAAAGGCGGTTAATCGTTGAAGCGGGATTGGCGGCCGAAAGATAGGGCGGTGTCGCCGAACTTGTCTCGGACGGCATCGATCGCGACTGAGAGGTCGCGACGGTCGCTTGATTGGGCTCCGCGGTCGTCGACTTCGCAGAACAGGTCGGTCTGGATGCCGCCCTGATGGTCAAAGTCGCTCATCCCGATACCCGCCAGACGCACATGCATGCCTTCCTGCCAGATGTTGTCGAGCAGCTCGAGCGCCACCGCCACAAAGATGTTCTCATCGTCGGTCGGATGCGGCAGCCGGCGCTGTGCCGTACGCCCGCTGCCATACGAATACTTGAGCTTGAGCGTTACCGTGCCGCCCGTCAGTCCCTGACGGCGCAGGCGGCGTCCAACTGACTCGCCCAACAGTGCAATCGCCGCTTCGATGTCTCCGCGCTCAGTTAAATCTTTCGCAAAGGTGCGTTCATTGCTGACCGACTTGATCTTGCGCTCTTCATCGAGACTCGTGACTTCGGAGATTTCAAGTCCCAGCGCACGCTGACGCATACGTTCGCCGTTGACGCCAAAAATAGAGGCCAAGGTGGATTCCGGCGCGCGTGACAGCTCGCCGAGCGTGTAGATGCGCATACGGCGCAGTCGCTCCTCGGCCGAGCGCCCGATGCCGCTCATGGCAGATACCGGCAGCGCGGCCAAAAAGCGCTGCTCGGTTCCGGGGCGCACGATGGTCAGCCCAAACGGCTTATCTCGCTCGCTTGCGATCTTTGCGACCGTCTTGTTGCAGCCCACGCCAATGGAGCACGTCACTCCCAGCGCTGCCACGCGGTCGCTTATACGCCGTGCAACCAGCAGCGGGTCCTCGGGCGCAAAGCGACCCGGTGTGATATCGATAAAGGCTTCGTCGATGGATACGCGCTCAACGCGCGGGGTCTCGTCGGCGAGAATCGCCATGACCCGCGCGCTCACCTCGCGGTAGCGATCAAAGTGCCCGTGCGTCCAAATGGCTTGCGGGCACAAGCGCCGCGCTTCGGCCGAGGCCATGGCAGAGTGCACGCCAAAGCGACGCGCCTCATACGAACACGTGGACACGACGCCACGCGAATCGGCGTCTCCGCCCACGATGAGCGGCTTTCCGCGCCATTCGGGATGATCGAGCATCTCCACGCTCGCAAAAAACGCATCGAGGTCCATGAGGCCCACCGCCGGACCCGTCCAGGGAGGCGGCGTGACACCCATGGCATCCTCATAACCGTATGTATGTTCGCGTCTTTCCATGTCATGAGTATACCGCGCAGCTCATGTGGGGTGCGTGTATGTGCTTGCAAATCCCGAATTCTTGTCTAAGATATGGATTTGCCTTCGACTACACCGAAGAAGTTGGTCTCACGGACTTCACCTGCCCGCGTCGATGGCGTATTATGTTCAACTGTTTGTTTGTAGTTGCAGCCTAAAGCTGCTTGGTTGGAGGAGTTTCCTTTGGCAGTCAAGATTCGCCTTGCTCGTCACGGCGCTAAGAAGCGTCCGTACTACCGTGTCGTCGTCGCCGATTCCCGCGCCCCGCGTGACGGTCGTATCATCGAGGAGGTTGGCCGCTACAACCCGATGACCGCCCCCAAGACCATCAACCTCGACCTCGAGAAGATCGCCGACTGGCAGTCCAAGGGCGCTCAGCTCACCGACGCCGTCGCCGCTCTGGTCAAGGCCGCCAACGAGGGCGAGAAGACCGAGACCGTCGTCAAGAAGTCCAAGAAGCAGCTCGCCAAAGAGGCCGAGGCCGCTAAGGCTGCCGCTGAGGCCGCTGAGGGCGCCGAGGAGTAAATCGTGCCTGAGGTTGACGCTGCACAGCTCGAGGGTGAGGCAATGCTCTCAGATCGCATCGCCGATCTCGTCGAATATCTCGTTGTTCAGATCGTCGACGACCCGGATTCCGTGAGCCTTGAGGTCATCGATGGTGACGACGCCTCTACGATCGAGGTTTCTGTCGCCGAGGATGACGTCGCTAAGGTCATCGGCCGTCGTGGCCGTACCATCAAGGCCATTCGCACGCTCGCCCGTGCACTGGCCGCTCGCCTCGACACTGCTGTCGAGGTAGAGGTTCTGGGCTAGGACCTTGAGGTCCCAGTACAAAAACATCGCCCGTGTGGTCAAGCCGCACGGAAGGAAGGGGGAGGTCCTCGCGCAGCCGCTGCGGGGGCTTCCTTCTGTATTAGAGCCGGGTATGCGCGTCGCCCTGACGCCGCCGGCGCTCAAGCGCGACCGCTTTTGCACGGTCGTGTCCGTCACCGATACGGGCGATGGCGATCTGGTCTCGTTTGAGGGCATTGACGACTTGACGGACGCCGAGGGCATCACGGGATGCTATGTGTTGGCAAATCGTGACGATTTTGAGCTCGATTCACTCGACGCCGCCTATACCGACCTGATGGGTCGCGAGGTGGTCGACGAGCGCTTCGGTTCACTCGGCACGATCGTCGAGATCATGTCGACGCCCGCTAACGATGTTTGGGTTGTCGAGGGTGATCGGTACGGCGAGGTACTGATTCCCGTGATCGAGCAGGTTGTGCTCGATCTTCCCGACACAGGAACAATTTCCGTCCACGTTATGGACGGCCTGATCGATATGGACAAGTAGGGAGGACAACATGCTGATCGAGACCCTTTCGGTCTTTCCCGAGATGTTTGAGCCCGTCATGTCCACATCGATCCTGGGCCGCGCCCGCAAGGCCGGCCTTTTTGATTTTAAGGCGTATAACCTGCGCGACTGGACGCACGACCGCCATCGTACCGTCGATGACGAGCCGTACGGCGGCGGGCAGGGCATGCTCATGAAGGTCGAGCCTATTGCCGAGGCCATCGAAGCCATTAGCGCAGAGGGCCCCAAGCCGACGGTGGTGTTCTTTACGCCCTGTGGCGAATCCTTCACGCAGCATGTGGCCGAGCGCCTGCTCAAAAGTGAGCGCCTGCTGTTTGTGTGCAGCCGTTACGAGGGCGTCGACGAGCGCGCGTATGCGTATGCCGACGAGCGTCTGTCGATTGGCGACTATGTGCTTACGGGTGGCGAGCTACCCGCCATGGTCGTTGCCGATGCCGTCGTACGCCTCATCCCCGGTGCCCTTGGTGACGAGATGAGCAACGTCGACGAGTCGTTCTCGACCGCCGAGGACGGAGGCCTGCTCGAGTACGCGCAGTACACCCGTCCCGCCGAGTTCAACGGCGAGGGCGTGCCGCCCGTGCTCGTGAGCGGTGACCATGCCAAGGTTGACGCCTGGCGCCGTAAGAATGCCATCGAGCGCACCTGCCGCTGGCGTCCCGACCTGATCGAGACGGCGCGGCTTACGCCCCAGGAGCGCGCATACGCGCAGGAGATTCTGGACGCTTCGTATTCGCAGAGCGAGGAGTGAGAATGGTTCCATCGCAGCATTCCGCGTTGAGGGGCGCCTTTGAGTGGATCGCGGTCATCGCAATCGCGCTCGTGGCCACCTTCCTGATCCGCACCTTTGTGGTCGAGCCCTTTGTGGTGCCCACCGGCTCCATGGAGGACACGATCGAGATTGGCGACCAGATCCTGGCGCAAAAGGTGAGCCTGGAGCTCGGGCAGCCTGTCAAACAGGGCGATATCGTGGTGTTTCGCAACCCCGATGCCACCTCCGAGCACGACGTTCTTGTCAAGCGCGTTATCGCCACGGCCGGCCAGACGGTCGATTTGCAGGACGGTCGCGTGGTCGTTGACGGCCAAGCACTCGATGAGGACTATACGACCGGCATGAGTTGGCCGCTTTCGGTCCAGGCGCCCGCCGCCCAGGTGAGCTATCCCTACACCGTCCCCGACGGGTGCGTGTGGGTGATGGGCGACAATCGAGAGAACTCTGCCGACTCACGCTACTTTGGTCCCGTCGATCGCTCCGATTTGATCGCTGTGGCGCTTGTGCGCTACTGGCCGCTCAACCGCATCGGCGCTATCGACTAAAAACCGCTATAGTACAGTACCTAACCGTGTAATCGTTTCGACGAGGGGATATTAGAGGCATGAACGCTTCATCGCTTTCCTTCCAAGACATCATCCTGCGCCTCCAGCAGTACTGGGGCGAGCAGGGCTGCGTCATTATGCAGCCCTATGACTCCGAGGTCGGTGCCGGTACCTTCCATACCGCGACCACGCTGCGCTCGCTCGGTCCCGCCGAGTGGCGCACCTGCTATGCGCAGCCCTGCCGCCGTCCCGCCGACGGCCGCTACGGCGAGAACCCTAACCGCATGCAGCACTACTATCAGTTCCAGGTGCTCATCAAGCCCTCGCCGGTCAACGCCCAGGAGCTCTACCTGGGTTCGCTGGCCGCCATTGGCCTGGATCCCAACGACCATGACGTCCGCTTTGTCGAGGATGACTGGGAGAGCCCGACGCTCGGCGCCTGGGGCCTTGGCTGGGAGGTTTGGCTCAACGGCATGGAGGTCACGCAGTTTACGTACTTCCAGCAGGTGGGCGGCATCGAGGTCGACCCCGTGCCCGTCGAGATCACCTATGGTCTGGAGCGCATCGCCATGTACGCCCAGGGCGTCAACTCCGTTTATGACCTGGTGTGGAGCTATCTGCCCGATGGCACGCCCATGACCTATGGTGACGTGTTCCTGGAGAACGAGCGCGAGTTCAGTGCCTACAACTTTGAGGTCGCCAACGTCGAGATGATGCGTCAGAAGTTTGACGACTACGAGGCCGAGTGCCACTCCTGCCTGGAGCGCAAGCTTCCGCTGCCGGCGTACGACTGCGTTATGAAGTGCAGCCATGCCTTCAACTTGCTCGACGCCCGTGGCGCCCTGTCCGCGGTCGAGCGTGCCAACTACATCCTGCGCGTCCGCGCCGTCGCCAAGGCGTGCTGCGAGGCCTATATGGCCGAGGTCGCCGGAGTGAACGAGAATGCCGACCAGGAAGGCGAGGTGGCGTAAGCCATGGCAGACGCTAAGGATTTCCTGTTTGAGATTGGTACGGAGGAAATGCCCTCCGCACCGCTGAACAATGCCGTCAAGCAGCTTGGCACCATGATCGCCAAGGGTCTCGACGAGGCCGGTCTGGCCCATGGCGAGGTCCGCGTGATCTCGAGCCCGCGTCGACTGGCTGCGCTCGTGGCCAACGTCGCCACTGCGACCGATGAGGTCCATGAGGTCAAGCGCGGTCCCGCGGCCAACATCGCCTTCGATGCCGACGGCAACGCCACCAAGGCCGCCCAGGGCTTCGCCCGCAAGTGCGGCGTGGCTGCCGAGGACCTGGTCCGTCGCGAGGATACGGACGGTCGCGAGTATGTCTTTGCCGAGAAGAACATTCCTTCCGCCCCGGCCACCCCGATCCTGACGGCCCTGTGCGAGAAGACTATCGCCGGCCTGCAGTGGCCCAACTACCGCTCCCAGCGCTGGGGCCACGAGCACGCGACGTTCGTGCGTCCGGTCCGCTGGATTTGCTGCCTTCTGGGCGAGGATGTTGTGCCTGTGTCATTTGCCGACGTGACGAGCGGCAACACCACGCGCGGCCATCGCGTGCTCGGCCCCGGTGACCACGTTGTCGCCAGCCCCGCCGCCTACGAGCAGGTACTCGAGGACGCCGGCGTGCTTTCTGCCGAGCGCCGTCGCGAGGCCATCCTTGCCGGTATCTCCGAGGTCGAGGCCGCTCGCCCCGGCTGCCATGTCGATACGCCCAAGAAGGTCTTTGAGGAGGTCATTAACCTCTGCGAGTGGCCGACGGTGCTCGTCGGTACTTTCGACGAGGAGTTCCTCAAGGTCCCGCACGAGATTATCTGCGAGTCCATGCTCACCAACCAGCGCTACTTCCCGATCTATGACGGCGAGGGCAAGCTGACGCGTGAGTTCGTGGTCGTCTCCAACAGCAAGCCCGAGAACGCCGAGCGAGTGATCGACGGTAACGAGCGCGTCGTGCGCGCCCGTCTGGACGACGCTAAGTTCTTCTACGAGGAGGACCTGAAGATCTCCCTCGACGAGTTCCGTGAGCGTCTGTCCAAGGTTGCCTTCCAGGAGAAGCTCGGTAGCGTGTTCGCCAAGTCCGAGCGCATCGAGCAGCTCGCGCTCGCTATCGCCCGCGAGGCTCACCTGGGCGCCCATCTTGCCGCCGACGCTGCTCGCGCCGCACACCTGTGCAAGGCAGACCTGGTGTCCAACGCCGTCGTCGAGTTCACGAGCCAGCAGGGCGTGATGGGCGGTTATTACGCGACCGCGATGGGGGAGAACGACGAGGTCGCCCATGCTATTCGCGATCACTATCGTCCCCGTTTTGCCGGTGACGAGCTGCCCGAGGGCACCGCTGGCTGCATCGTGGCCTGCGCCGACAAGCTCGATACCATCGCCGGTATCTTTGCCATCGGCGAGCCCCCGACCGGCTCCTCCGATCCCTACGCGCTGCGTCGTGCCGCTATCGGTATCATCAACATCCTGCGCGACCGTCTGCCGATCGATCCCACGTCGCTCATCGACTTTGCGCTCGAGCTCTATAGCGAGCAGGGCATTGAGTTCGACGCCGCCGAGGTCGCCCAGCAGGTTCGTGACTTCTTCCATGGCCGCCTGGTGAGCATGGCCCGCGACGAAAAGATCCCGGCCGATACCGTTGCCGCCGTCTCCGCGGTGCACATTATCGCCCCGTCCGTCTTCTTCGCCCGCTGCGCCGCCCTCGACGAGGCCCGCAAGAACGACGCTGAGACGTTCGACAACCTGGCGACCGCCTATGCCCGCGCCGCGCATATCTCCAAGCCCGAGCTGGGTGCGGAGTATGACCGCAGCCTGATGGGCGAGGTCGAGCTTGCGCTCGCCGACGCCTCCGAGGCTGCTCAGACCGCCGTCGATGCCGCCCTTGCTGCCGAGGACTACCCGGCCGCATTTGCCGCCCTCGCCGCCCTGCGCGCGCCCATCGACCGTTTCTTCGATGAGGTCATGGTCATGGACAAGGACGAGCAGCTTCGCGATAATCGCCTTAAGCTGCTCAACCGCTTCGAGGCCGTTTTCTCCGGCATTGCCAACATCGGTGAGCTTGCCCGCAAAAAGTAAGCCAGCCTGCGCATAAGCGCAAAAGGAGCCCCGCATGGATTGCCCGGTCACCGCTCGTCCCACCGTTATCGTTATCTCCGACTCGCTCGGCGATACCGCTTGTGAGGTGGTGCTTGCGGCGTCCGGGCAATTTGATGAAGGGGCTTTTCGCGTTTTGCGCCTGCCCAAGGTGACCTCCGTGGAGCAGGTCAAGTCATTTGTGGGGCCGCGCGTCGATGCCGACCATCGCGATGTCGCCGTGTTCCATACCATTGTCGATCCGGCGCTTCGCGCCCGCGTGCTCGATTACCTGGGTATGCTGCATATCCGTTCGGTCGACCTGATCGGCCCGACGCTTGCCGTGCTGTCGTCGCTCATCGGTGTGCCGCCCAAGTGCGTTGCGGGCGTGATTCACAAGACCGATGACCGCTATTTCCATCGTATCGAGGCCATGGAGTATTTCGTTGAGCACGATGACGGTCGTGGTTGCGACGATCTGTCGGGTGCCGATATCGTGCTGCTGGGTGTGTCGCGTACATCCAAGACGCCGCTGTCGATGTATTTAGCCTATCAGGGCTACAAGGTCGCCAATGTCCCACTGGCGCATGGCATGGAGCCGCCGAAGTCGATTTACGAGGTTGACCCGATGCGGTTGTTTGGTCTGATCTCGACCGTCGATGTGATTTCCGAAATTCGCGATAGTCGCTTGGGCGATGACTACGCCCGTGCCGTTGCCGGCTCCTATGCCGAGCCCGAGAGTGTGCGCAGCGAGCTTGAGGAAGCCCGTGCCCTCATGAAGCGCCTAGGCTGCTTTGTGGTGCGTACCGATGGCAAGGCCATCGAGGAAAGCGCTGCCGAGATCATTAGCCACTTGGAGGAAATCCAAGATGCCCGTGCCCGCCGCGCCGCCCGCCGAGCCCAGCAAAGCTAGCTTATTGGGGTAGCTAAAAATGCCCGTCTCTAAAAGACTACCTAAAAATAATGCACGATATTGGTAAAGCGATTTAGCAATAAACTAGCATTTGACCTGCAAGCATCTTGCATTGGTATCTTCATAAGGTAACCAACTTTACCTACCGTTTACCGCCATATTTACCACGTTTACCAACCCCCGCGCCCTCTGCGCAAGCCCGCCCAAAACCCGCCGTATAGTACCCTCACGGCTCGCATTCGGCGGGTCGATTCGTTACCACGGTCGTGCGCGTAAGTGCATGGAAGGGGAAGTATCGTGAGCGATTGCAAGAGGGTTTACCGTTTTGGAACCGACGCCCAGGGCACCTGTGTCACTGAGGGCGACAAATCCATGAACTTCGTGCTTGGCGGCAAAGGCGCAAACCTTGCCGAGATGAGCCGCATCGGTCTGCCGGTTCCCGGTGGCTTTA
>CAUFXK010000015.1 GCA_959596495.1 uncultured Collinsella sp.
GTGTGGCGCCTTGTCCGCAGCTCCGAAGGAGCAGGACAAGGCGCCACACATGGTCGAGGACGTTCTGAAAACTAAGCCCGGCCCCCGCCGGACAGGTCAACCGCTACTCGCAGAGCAGCTTAGCGATCTGGACGGCGTTGGTTGCCGCGCCCTTACGGATTTGGTCGCCGCAGCACCAGAAGGTGATGCCGCGCGCGGCCTCGGGGTTCGAGATGTCGCGACGCACGCGGCCGACCCAAATCAGGTCCTGGTCGGACGTATCCATCGGCATGGGGAAGCGATCGTGCGCATCCTCGGCGCTCATATCGTCAACCAGCTTCACGCCCGGAGCGGCAGCCAGCGCAGCACGGGCCTCCTCAACCGTAATGTCGCGCTCAAACTCGAGCGTAATGCTCTCGGAGTGCGAACGCAGCACGGGCACGCGCACGCAGGTGCAGTTCACGCGCAGCTCGGGCAGATGCATGATCTTGCGGCCCTCGTTTTGCAGCTTCATCTCCTCGGAGGTAAAGCCTTCCTCCTTGACACCGCCGATCTGCGGAATCAGGTTGCTCGCCAGCTGGGCGGCAAACGCGCGCGGCTCGGGAATCTCCTCGCCACGGCCCAGGGCGGCAAGCTGAGCCTCGAGCTCGGCCATACCGGGAGCGCCAGCGCCCGAAGCTGCCTGATACGTGGACACGATCATACGCTTCACGCCAGCAAGCTGGTGCAGCGGCCACGTGGGAACCAGGCCGATGATGGTCGCGCAGTTGGGATTGGCGATAAGGCCGTGATGCCACTTGATGTCGTCGGCATTGATCTCGGGCACGACCAGCGGCACCTCGGGATCCATGCGGAAGGCGTGGCTGTTGTCGACCACGACGGCGCCGCGCTTGACGGCCTCGGGCAGTAGCTCCTTCGCAATATCGTCGCCGGCGGCGCCGAGCACGATGTCGCAGCCCTCAAAGGCCTCGGGGCAAGCCTCCTCAATCACAACCTGCTCGCCGCGGAACTCGACGGTCTTGCCCGCAGAGCGCGCGCTCGCTAGCAGCTTGAGCTTGCCGACCGGAAACTCCTGCTCGTTGAGGCACTCGAGCATCTGGGTGCCCACGGCTCCCGTCGCGCCCAAAATAGCAACCGTGTACTGTTTCATGCTTCCCCCTTTAAAGGCTGTGGCTTTTGCCCGCACGCCGAGCAGGCCGATTATTGTTGCCAGTGTATACAAGAACAGGGCGGGCACGAAACCCGCCCCGTCGAAACGAAACCGAAACGAAACGCCCCGCCGTAGTTTTTGAGGCAAGTCCCAAAAATCTACTGGGATAGCAGCTACTTGTGGAGCGCGGCCGGGGCGGGATCGACCGGCACGGGAGCCTCCAGGTCGGAGACCTTCACAATGCCGTTCTCGTCGGAGAAGGCGCGGTAAATGGTCCGAATCGCCAGATCGAAGTCCTTCTCCTCTACGCCGATAATGATGTTGATCTCGTCGCAGCTCTGCGAAATCATACGTACGCTCACGCCGGCCTGACCAAGCATGCCAAACAGATGGCCCGAGATACCTGCGCGGCCGCGAAGGTTACGGCCGACGGTCGCGATGAGCGCCAAACCCTCGACAACCTCGATCTCGAGCGGCTCGACCTCCTGCTGGATGTCACCCACGAGTGAGTACAGCGAATCGTGCACATCCTGCTCCTGCACCACGGCGCCAAAGCGGTCGACGCCGGTGGGCATGTGCTCAACGGAAACGTCATAGCGTTCGAACACCGAAAGTGCACGGCGCATAAAGCCGACACGGGGCTTGGTGCGGTCGCGGGCAACGTTGATGGCGACAAAGCCGCGCTTGCCGGTCACGCCGGTAATGATAGGCTCCGCCTCACCCTCGTCAGCCGTCTCGCTAATGATGGTGCCGGGGTCCTGCGGCGCATTGGTGTTCTTGATGACCAGCGGAATGCCTGCCTCGCGCACGGGGAACACGGCCTCCTCGTGCAGGACGCTTGCACCCATGTACGAAAGCTCGCGCAGCTCCTCGTAGGTAACGCGCGCAATGGGCTGAGCCTCGGGAACAATACGCGGATCGGCAGAATAGAAGCCCGAAACGTCGGTCCAGTTCTCGTACAGGTCGGCACCAAGGCACTTGGCCAGAATCGAGCCGGAAATATCGCCGCCGCCACGGTCGAGCAGCTTGATCTGCCCCTCACGCGTCGCGCCGTAGAAACCGGGCATAACAAAGCCGCCCTGCTGGCCGTACTCCTGCACCAGCTCGGCGGTGCGGTTCATGCTGAGCGTACCGTCATGATGGAACGCCACGACCGTCGCGGCATCCAGGAACGGCAGGCCCAGGTACTCGGCCATCAGGCGAGCGGTAAAGTACTCGCCGCGGCTTACGAGCTCCTCAGTAGAGTAGCCACCGGAGCGAGCACGCTCGGCAAAGGCCGCAAACTCTTCGCGGATGGGATAGGTGAGCCCCAGCTCGTCAGCGATATCAAAATAGCGCTGGCCGATGTCCTCGAGCAGCTCCTCGCACGACACGTGGTACTTGACGTGCGCGTTGACCAAGTAGAGCAGATCGGTCACCTTGGTGTCGCCCTTAAAACGGCGACCGCAGGCAGAAACCACCACAAAACGGCGGGCCGGATCGGCATCGACGATGGCCTTGATCTTCTTAAAGTGTTCGGCGTCGGCGACCGACGAGCCGCCAAACTTGGCAATCTTAATCATGGGCTGGAGGTTACCTTTCTAAAAAGCCTCTGCGAACCTATTTTGCGCGCTCTGATACCATGGTTTCACCGATTGGGACCAAGGCATCCGAGGAGCAGTGTTATATGGGAACTTATCATAGTACACGAGGACGCACTTTATCGTGCTCAAGTAAGGTGGCAATCCGTACCGGCATCGCTCCCGACGGGGGTTTGTTTGTCTCGGACGAGCTCGGCACCCAGCAGGTCGATATCAGCTCGCTTGCAGATAAATCGTACTTTGAAATCGCTCAAGATGTGTTGGGAATGTTACTGAATGATTACACGACCGAAGAAATTTCGGCCTGTGTGAATGAGGCATACCGCGGCACGTTCGCGAGCGAAGAGGTCACGCCGCTCGTCAAACTCGACGCCGCACCGGGCGCTGACGTCCCTCAAACCTATGTGATGGAGCTCTTTGGCGGCCCCACAAGCGCCTTCAAGGACGTCGCCCTGCAGATGCTCCCCCGTCTGATGGCCCGCACTTCCGCCAAGGACGGCGGCGCCGAGCGCATCATGATCGTCACCGCCACGTCGGGCGACACGGGCAAGGCAGCACTCGCCGGCTTTGCCGACGCCCCGGGCGCGGGCATCACCGTCTTTTATCCCGAAGGCAAAGTCAGCCGCGTGCAGAATCTGCAGATGTCCACGCAGGAGGGCGATAACGTCGCCGTCTGCGGCATCCGCGGCAACTTCGACGATGCCCAGAGTGCCGTCAAGCGCATCTTTGCCGATAAGGAGCTTGCCGAGCGCCTGGAAGCCGCCGGCACTGTGCTTTCGAGTGCCAACTCCATCAACGTCGGCCGCCTGGTGCCGCAGGTTGTCTACTACTTTACCGCCTATGCGCAACTGCTGCGCGCCGGCGCTATCGAGGCTGGCGACGCCGTAGAGTTCTGTGTGCCCACCGGCAACTTTGGCGATATCTTGGCCGGCTACTACGCCAAGTGCATGGGTCTGCCCGTCGCCAAGCTCATCGTCGCGAGCGACAAGAACAACGTGCTGGCTGACTTCCTGACCACCGGTGTCTACGACCGCAACCGTCCGTTCTACACGACCATCTCGCCGTCGATGGACATCCTCATCAGCTCCAACCTGGAGCGCATGCTGTACTTCCTGTCCGATGGCGACTGCGAGCTTGTTGCCGGCCTTATGGAGCAGCTGGCACAGACTGGTCGCTACGAAGTTCCCGCCGAGCTGCTGGCCAAGATCCAGAGCGTCTTTGGCTGCGGTTGGGCCAGCGAGGACGAGGTCCGCACTGCCATCAAGAGCTGCTGGGATGCGAACGGCTACGTGATTGACCCGCACACCGCTTGCGGCTATCACGTCTTTGAGCAGGTCGCTCCCACCGAGGGCGCCAAGGCCCGCGTGCTGCTTTCGACCGCCAGCCCCTACAAGTTCCCGCGCGCCTGCTGCGACGCCCTGGGACTCAACGTTCCCGAGGACGACTTTGAGGCCATGCGCGTGCTCGAGCAGGCAACCAACACGGTCGCCCCGACCCAGCTCGCCGAACTCGAATCCAAACCCATCCGCTTCGAAGACGTCTGCGACGTCGATGAGATGGCAAGCTACGTCGAGTCCGCAGCAAAAAAGATGGCTACCAACTAAAACCCCTTATAAGGCGCCGGCGAAAGCCGGCGCACCTTCTTTTATCAGAAACCCACCGGGATGATGACGAGCTGACATGCGGGTCTGCCTGTTTAGTTCGTCGCGAGTTCCGCACGAGCCGGAAAGCACTTAATGTGCTTTCCGAGCGAGCCAGGACTGCCCGAGCAGCGAACTAAACAGGCAGACCGCCCAGGAGATTCCCATGATCAAGATCACCGTCCCAGCAACAAGCGCCAACTTGGGCATTGGCTACGACACCCTCGGCATGGCCGTCAGCCTTTACTCGCACTTCACCTTCGAGCGCGCCGACAAGCTCACCATCACGGGCTGCCCCGAGGAGTTCCAAAACGAGAACAACCTAGTCTACGTAAGCTTTGTGGATGCGCTGGCCGCATGGGGCGAGCCGGCATTCCCCGTCGCCATCGACATTCAGACTGACGTTCCCGTCGCTCGTGGCCTGGGTTCCAGCTCCACCTGCGTTGTCGCTGGCATTATGGCCGCCGCCGCGCTGACGGGCCACACCGTCGACCGCGCCGAGCTCGTCCGCATCGCCACCGAGGTCGAGGGACATCCCGACAACGTCGCCCCCGCCATCCTGGGCGGCGCAGTCTGCTCTTTTACACCGACCGATTCGCTCCCCCAGTGCCTGCGCTACGAAGTGAGCGATCGCCTGCGTTTTATTACCGTGATTCCGCCCTACGAGGTACACACGAGTGAGGCGCGCAAGGTCGTGCCGCAGGAGATTCCGCTTTCCACCGCCGTATGGCAGATGGGCCGCATCGCCGGCATGACGCGCGGTCTCGAGACCGGCGATCTGGACCTGATTGCCGCCGCCAATGACGACCGTATCCAGGAACCCTATCGTCGCCGTCTGATTCCCGACTACAACGCTGTGCGCGACACCTGCCTTAACGGCGGCGCCAAGACCATCTGGATCAGTGGCTCCGGCTCGACCCTCATGGCCGTAACCGACGATACCATCGTGGCGAAGTTCCTGCAGGTCAAGCTGCGCGAGCAGTTCCCCAAGTGCGATACGCATATCCTCACGTGCGACACCGAGGGCGCTCAAATCGAGTACCTGTAGACATCGCTAGTTAATCCCTTCGGGCCGCCCAAGGGTATCCCCTTAAAAACGTCCTCGCACTTGAGGCCCGCTTATCCTGCTCCTTCGGAGCTACGGATAAGCGGGCCTCGTGCTGCGGAATGTTTTTAAGGGGATACCCTTGGGCGGCCCTAAAGCAACGTGGTCGACGATGTCTATAGGAACCCACGCTTTGAAGGGGCGCCGGGCTGATGGTTTGGCTTTTTATTGGTAGGGGCCCTTACTGGGATGGGACCCTTACTAGAGGCAGGCCTCGGCGATGCGGCGCTTGAGTTCATCGATACCGGTGCCAGTCTGGGAGCTTGTGATGATTACGTTTTCGGCCGGGACGTTGAGCTGCTTTTTGATGGCTGCTGCCTGGCGGGCCTGCTGGGTGCGGCTGAGCTTGTCGGCTTTGGTGAGGCAGACGATAAAGTTGAACTCGTTGCCCTGTAGGTAGTCAATCATGTCGTGGTCGAGCTTGCTGGGGTCGTGACGAATGTCCACCAGCGAGACGACCAAGTTAAAGCTGCGCTCGGAGTCGAAGAAGTCGCCGATGAGCTCTGCCCAGCGGTCGCGCTCGGCCTTGGAACGACGGGCGAAACCGTAACCCGGCAGGTCCACGAAATGCACGTCGTCGGCCTCAAAGAAGTTGATGTTGCTCGTCTTGCCCGGCGTGCTTGAAACCTTGACCAGGTTCTTGCGGCCAAAAAGCTTGTTCATAATCGACGACTTGCCCACGTTGGAGCGGCCGACAAAGCTCACCTCGGGGCAGGTGGACTCGGGAATCTGCGAAACCTTGCCGTAGCTGGCGACGAACTTGGCAAGCTGGTAGTTAATGGAATCGGCCATGGACACTCCTTGGTCGTAGGTTCTTACAAAAGAGCGCGCTATTGCGCAGCGGCAATGCGGCGGACGATATCGAGCGTGATGTTACTTGCGACACGCGCGTACTCGAACAGATCGAACTCTCGGTCGCAAATTGCATCGTACGCCTCGTCACAATTATCGCTGATAGCGCGCAACACCAGGCAATCGACACCATTTTTGGTTGCGACATGAGCAATCGCCGCGCCCTCCATGCCGACACAATCGGCATGCGTCGCTTCGATAGCGTCGTTACGCATGGCGGCGCCCGTCACAAAGCGGTTACCCGTGGCAATCGTGCCGACCAGGAACTGTTTGGTGCCCTCGTTCGAAGCGACTGCATTTGTCGAAGCGTCAACGAACCCACGCTCAGCAAGCACGTCGACGGCAATATCGACCAGCGCGGGCGTCGAGCCAAACTCCTCAAGCCCCGGTGCAGACTCGGCGATAAGCGCGGTATCGGTATCCAGATAGCGCAGGCGTTTGCCAATGACCACGTCGTCGATATGGAGCTTGGGGTTCAAACCGCCCGCAATGCCCGAAAACACAACAGCCTGCGGAGCATACTTGCTAATGAGGTGCTGTGTTGCAGCGGCGGCGTTCACCGTGCCCATGCCCGCCGTTGTGGCGACAACTGTCAGGCCGTCGAGCTCGCCGCTCACAACGGTCAAGCCTGCCTCCCGTGCCTCGCAAACGTCGCTCAGCTCTTCCTTAATCTGCATGATCTCTTTTTCGAGCGCACCGATAATCGCGATGGTAGCCATACCATTCCCCAAACCTATACGAAATTCTCAACCACGGTATGGTACCAGCATTTTGTTTGACCTCGCCAAACGAACACGCCAAGCCAGTGCAGCTCGCGTATCAAACAGCGCCTTTGCAATCGCGGCCGTAACCTCGCTCGAGCGGTCGCTCCACGGCATCGATGTCATGACGCTCATGACATAGGTACGGCCATCGATGTCGATAGCAGGCATTTCTTTCCAAAGATATTCAGTCGCGTTTAAGGTGTCTCTAAACAATAAACAGGCGTTTCTATGCAAAAACACCGATTCCGTTGCGCATCTTTGCCCAAAACGCAGTTGCGGTGAAATAGTTCCTGCTTGGGCGGCATAAGCCGAAAAACAAGAACTATTCCACCGCAACTTGACGGGGCTCTTTAGCAATCAACTAGGTGCCCGGGGGCACTCATTTAAGTCTGTCCCCAATGAGTGCCGCTAGCCGATGGCGTTTTTGAGTTCGGCGCGGCGCTTTTTCATGCCGGCCATGACGGCGTTGCGCAGCTCGGGCATGCGCGCGGTATCCATCTGGGGCACGCCCTCGAGCTTATAGGGAATACCCAGCTGCTCGTACTTGACGACACCCATCGTGTGATACGGCAGCATTTCCAGGCCCACCACGTTGTGCCATGGAGCGATCAGGCGACCGAGCTTCTCGCATTCCTCCGCCGTATCGGTGATACCCGGCACCACCACGTGGCGAATAACAACCTTAATCTTGCGACGGGCAAGCTCATCGCCAAACGCCAGGATGCGCGCAGGATCGCAACCGGTCAGCTTTTTATGCTCAACCGGATCGGCATGCTTGATGTCGAGCAGCACCATATCGGTCTCGTTGAGAACAGCATCGAACTTCTCCGGATGCTTGGGATCAAATGCATAGCCACAGCTGTCTAGGCAGGTGTGTACGCGGCCATCGGGGTTGTTGTGCATCACGCGGAACAGGTCGGCCAAAAACTCGGGCTGCAGGAGCGGTTCGCCGCCCGAAACGGTAATGCCGCCGCTACGGTAGAACTCATGGTTGCTTTGGAACTCGTCCATGAGATGCTCGACGGTCACCATCGTGCCGCCGTTAACAGACCAGGTATCGGGATTGTGGCAATACGCGCAGCGCATGGGACAGCCCTGAACAAACACCACAAAGCGGATGCCGGGTCCGTCGACCGTTCCCATCGTCTCGATCGAATGCACGCGACCCAGGGCATACGCAGAGTCCTCGGGATGAGCATCCACACCCTCAAGCGTCATCTCAGCCATTCCCGCTACCTTGCCTCTCTTTGGTTTTAGCTACATACATGCCAGAGCCATTCTAGCCCATACGCATGATGCTGAAACGGTTTAGCATTCAATTGGATTGCCCTATTTGACCGCACGCAAAAGCGGCGGGAAGGTTATCGCAACCCGCCCGCCGCCGTGGCAATTGATATCGATTACGCCAGCCCTTACGCCTTAAGCGTAAGCACCGCACCAAAGGCTGTCGGACCGCAATGGCTCGAGATGACGCCACCGACCTGAGTCCAGGTAACGTCCTTAAAGCCCAGATCATGCGCATAGACTTCCATATCGTCGCGCAGCTCCTCGGAAAGGCCCACTGAATACGCCAAACCAATGTGCGAGTAATCAATATCGCCCTTCGCAACCATGTGGTCAATAAAGGCACGGGCGCATTTGAGCATAGAGCCGCGGAGCTTCTTGGTCGCCACGAATTTGCCACCCGTTACCTCAATGCAAGGCTTAATCTTGAGCAGATGGGCACCGAGGAATGCCACGTTGGACAAACGACCGCCGGCCTTAAGGAAGGCAAGGTCGGTAGGAACAAAGCCCAACAGCACGCGGTCCATAACGGAATTGGTAAAGGCGAAAATCTCGTCGACGGTGGCATCCGGATGGGCTTCGATATACTTGGCGGTCTCAACGGCGACAAGCGACTGGCCCACCGACACAAAGCGCGTATCCATGGAGAAGACGTAATCGCGGCCCTTTGCCACAATCTTCGACGACTGATGCGAGCAGGTCGTAACCTCGGAATACGCAAGATGCAGAATGGTCGCATCGGGCCGCTCGGCGTGGATACGGTCGTACACATGCGCAAAATCCGCAGGCGCGCAGCCGCTGGTCTTGGGCATGACGCCAAACTCGTTGCAGCGCGAATAAATCTCGAGCGGATCGATGGAACCGTCATCGACGGTCTCGTCACCAATCGTGACATGCATGGGCACGCGCACGATGCCATAGCGCTCGCAGAGCTCCGGCGTCACATCCGACCCAGACTCAACCACGATTACGTACTTGCCCATTATCATCACGACCCATCTCGACGTTGACTTTTCAATACATGGCACGCGCCGCCGCACCGTTGCACAACGGCTCCAAGCGCCAAAGAGACGCCGCCCCTTGCACACAACAAAGGACAGCGTCTCCCTGGAAAACTCCGTACTTATCTGAGATTCTACACGGTTTATTAAGGAGTGTTACTTATTCCGCAAACGGTAGCTATACGCGATAAACGGTAGCAAGCAAGAATCCAGAACGCTCAACCCATTAGGAGAGTTCCGCCTAAAGGGTGACTACACAGGACCCCGCCGGGGCCGTTTGGGCTACCTCCCAAAACTTTCCGCAGGACGCAAGAAGCCCTCGCCGCGCGAAGTGCGCAGTGAGGGCTTCTTGCATGTCCGAGGACGTTTTGGGAGGTAGCCCAAACAGCCCCGGCGATCCTGCGGGAGTTAAATCCCTTTAGAACTTGTCGTGGAAGGTACGCGAAATGACCTCGTCCTGCTGCTCCTTGGTGAGCGTGTGGAAGTTCACGGCATAGCCGGAAACGCGGATGGTCAGTTGCGGGTACTTCTCGGGGTGAGCCTGAGCGTCGAGCAGCGTCTCACGGTTGAAGACGTTGATGTTCAGGTGGTGGCCACCCTTCTCGGCGTAAGCGTCGAGCATGTGGACCAGGTTATCGGCCTGAGTCTCGGAAACTTCAGAAACCTTCATAATGTGTCTCCTTCGATCGATAGGCGCCGGCCGAAACCGGCACACTAATCAGTAATCGTTATTGTTAGTATAGCACTAACAATAGTTACTCGCCCAGCTGATCAAGGTCGATATCGCCAAAGAACACCTGGTCCTCCTTACCGAGCGCACCCGGGATGATGGAGAAGGTGTTGGAGATGCCGTCCTGAGCATCGCGGAACGGGAGCTTGGAAACCGAAGACAGCGAAGCGATGGCGCCGTGGCTATCGCGCTTGTGCATGGGGTTAGCACCCGGGGCGAACGGCTGGCCAGCCTTGCGGCCGTCGGGCGTGGAGCCGGTCTTCTTACCGTACACGACGTTGGAGGTAATGGTCAGAACCGAGGTCGTGGGCACGGAGTTGCGGTAGGTGTCGTTCATGCGGATGTACTCCATGAACTGGTGTACAACGTCGTGAGCGATCTGGTCGACGCGGTCGTCGTCGTTACCGTACTTGGGGAACTCGCCCTCGGTCTCGAAGTCGACGATGATGCCGTTCTCGTCACGGACGGGGTGGACCTTGGCGTACTTGATGGCGGACAGGGAGTCAGCCACGACGGAAAGGCCAGCGATGCCCGTAGCGAACCAACGATGCACGTGCTTGTCGTGCAGAGCCATCTGGATACGCTCGTAGCAATACTTGTCGTGCATGTAGTGAATGATGTTCAGCGAGTTGACGTACACGCCAGCGAGCCACTTCATCATGTCGTTGTACTTTGCCACAACGTCGTCGTAATCGAGCGTGTCGCCCTCGACGGCGCGGTACTTGGGGCCGACCTGCTTCTTGGAGACCTCGTCAACACCGCCGTTGAGTGCGTACAGCAGGCACTTGGCCAGGTTAGCGCGGGCGCCGAAGAACTGCATCTCCTTGCCAATGCGCATGGAGGACACGCAGCAGGCAATGCCGTAGTCGTCGCCGTGGTAAACGCGCATGAGGTCGTCGTTCTCGTACTGGATCGAGGAGCTGGCGACAGAAGTCTTGGCGCAGAACTTCTTGAAGTTCTCGGGCAGACGGGTCGACCACAGAACGGTCATGTTGGGCTCGGGGCTGGTGCCCATGTTCTCGAGCGTGTGCAGGTAGCGGTAGCTCATCTTGGTAACGAGCGTACGGCCGTCAACACCCATGCCGCCGATGGACTCGGTGACCCACTGCGGATCGCCGGTAAACAGGGCCTGGTACTCGGGGGTACGGGCAAACTTGACCATGCGGAGCTTCATGATGAAGTGATCCACGAACTCCTGAATCTGCTCCTCGGTGAAGGTACCGTTGGCAAGGTCGCGCTCAGCGTAGATGTCGATGAACGTGGAGGTACGGCCGATGGACATAGCGGCGCCGTTCTGCTCCTTAACGGCAGCGAGGTAGGCGAAGTACATCCACTGGATGGCCTCCTGCGTGTTGGTAGCAGGGTTGGAAATATCGAAACCATAGGTCTCGGCCATCATCTTGAGCTCGCCGAGGGCGCGGATCTGCTCCTGCAGCTCCTCACGGTCGCGGATGTTGTCGGCGGTCATGACCGTCGGGGTGGAAGCCTTCTGGGCCTCCTTGTCCTTAATCAGGTAGTCGACACCGTACAGGGCGACACGACGGTAGTCGCCGATGATGCGGCCGCGGCCATAGCCATCGGGCAGACCGGTGATGATGTGAGCCGAGCGGCAAGCACGCATCTCGGGGGTGTAAACATCGAAGACGCCGGCGTTGTGGGTCTTGCGCTCGAAGGTGTAGCGCTCGACAACGTTCTCGTCGACCTTGTAGCCGTGCTGGCTGGCGGCCTGGCAAGCGATGCGGATACCGCCGTTGACGTGCAGAGCGCGCTTGAGCGGCTTGTCGGTCTGGAGGCCGACGATGGTCTCCTTCTCGCGGTGGGCGTTATCGATGTAGCCAGCGGGGTGGCTCACGATACCCGTGACGGTCTTGGTGTCCATATCGAGGACACCACCCTGCTCGCGCTCCTTAAGCAGCAGGTCGAGAACCTCGCCCCACAGCTCCTTGGTACGCTCGGTCGGACCTACGAGGAACGACTCGTCGCCCTCGTAAGGGGTGTAGTTCTTCTGGATGAAGTCTCGGACGTCAACCTCTCCCGTCCAAATGCCTTCCTTGAAGCCTTCCCATGCCTCCTGCATTGTGTAACCACGCTCCTAGTTACGTGTAATGCGGCGCTCTCTCACACCGCTGCTTATTGAATTCTTGAATTTTCGGCTTGCACTACCGGCTTCTTCCGTTCTTCACCACATGTTGGTGCAGGGAAAAACGTTTGTCCACCTTGGAACTGCAACCCAAAACCCAAGATTTCACCCGTTTGAGAAGGATAACATAGCGACCCCCTTCATCAGGGCTGTTATATGTTTCTTTTTTTATATCATAAGGGCGTTTTTTACAAACCCGCAGGAAATGCGAGCGTGAACAACTACCGTTCACCGATTTGTTTAGTTTTTTCCTTGCCTTTGTACGACGTTCACTCTAGCTGTTATGTCAGCTTTAGCAGGGTAAAGTGCCTCTGAGTGGGCTTTAGGACGTGCTCAGAGATCTACCCCTAACTTTGCTGATACCGACGGTGTACGGAGGTCGCCTAAAAGTTGTTTTCTAGGCATGTCCCAAAATCTACCGTATAGGGTGCGCGTGCGGGGGTATCATCTTTCACCGAAAATAGTTTCTAGTGTTAGGGGTTTTCGGTGGAAGATACCGATTTCCGTGAACTTGGGCGTCAGCTCCTTACCGAGTTCGGCAGCATGCATCAGCGCATTTCGCGCTTTGCGGACAAAGCCCTCGGCGGCGAGATGGCCGTCATGCGCGCCCTCATGCTCGCTGGCGGTTCGCTCACGCCGAGCGAACTCGCCGATCGCGCCTGGGTCTCGAGCGCCCGCATCGCCAATATCCTACGCGCTCTCGAAGCCAAGGGCTGGGTCGAGCGCGAGCACTCAAAGACCGACCGTCGTCGCGTACACGTCACGGTGACCGACAAGGGATTCCAGGATCTCGAAATCAAACGACGGGAATTCGAGGAGCGCACCGCGGCCTTCCTCGAGCAGCTCGGCGAAACAGATACCCAAGAGATGGTGCGCCTTCTAAGACGTGCCAACGAAATTATCGACCGCAATCAAGAAAGGAGAGATGCCGAGTGAGGATTCTCAAGCTCTTTAAAAAGCACGTCCTGGCACTGTTCACAGCTATCGTACTTATCGTAATCAGCTGCAACGCCGATCTGGCGCTGCCTACCTATATGAGCGACATCGTCGACGTGGGCGTGCAGCAAGGCGGCATCGCCTCGCCCGTGCCCGACACCATTCGCGCCGAATCGCTCGACGACCTCGAACTCTTCATGAGCGCCAAGGACGCCAAGGCTGTGGAGGCCGTGTTTAGCAAGGCTGACAAAAACGGCATTCGAACGTACAAGGGCACCGAGGAAGAGCGTGCCGATGGAGGCAAAATTACCGACATTATGAGCCTGCCCGAGACCGTCGTCCTTTCGCTCAACCAGGGCATCGACGCCGACTCCATGGGAGACATGACCGGCACGTCCAGCGAGAAAGACGGCGACGCCGCTCAGGCCATGCCCACGCCCGAGCAAATGGCAGCGATGACGCCCGAGCAGCTCGCCGAGATGCAGCAGAAGGCCGCAGCGGCGCAGAATATGCAAAAGCAGATCGACGCCGACGGCGGCAAGATCACCATGAAGAGCCTGCGCCTGGGTGTCGAGGGCGGTCTGGTAGACCAAAGCAAGCTCGTCGAGGGCGCCAACGAAATGGCGGACAAAATGGGCTCCATGTCGGGCTCCATCGTCACCCAGCGCGCCGTGAGCTATGTACAGGACGAGTACAAGGCGCAGGGCATCGACCCCGCCGACGTGCAGAACGCCTACCTGGGCCGCATGGCGACCACGATGTTTGGTCTGTGTCTGGTGTCGCTGGTCGCCACCATCCTGACCGGTGCCGTGGCTTCGCGCACCGCCTGCTCCATCGCACGCGACCTGCGCCGCGAGACCTTCAACAAGGTTATGCACTTCTCGCCGGCCGAGGTGGGCAAGTTTAGCCAGGCCTCGCTCATCACCCGCTGCACCAACGACATTCAGCAAATTCAGATGGCCGCAACCCTGTTTATCCGCATGTGTCTGATGGCGCCCGTCATGGGCATCGTCGCCGTCATGCGCGTCCTGGCCAACCACACCGGCCTGGAGTGGACCATCGCCGTGGCCATCATCGCGGTCTCGGCCGTCGTCGGCGTGCTTATGGGCCTCACTATGCCCAAATTCAAAAAGATGCAGAGCTTTGTGGACCGCGTGAACCTTACCGCCCGCGAGCTGCTCGACGGCCTTATGCCTATCCGCTCGTTCAACCGCGAGGAGCATGAGCTCGAGCGTTTTGACAAGGCTTCGCTCGACCTGATGACCACGCAGCTCTACACCAACCGCGCCATGAGCTTTATGATGCCGCTCATGATGCTGGTCATGAATTGCATCACCGTGCTTATCGTCTGGTTTGGCGCGCAGGGCGTGTCCGACGGCGTGATGCAGGTCGGCAACATGATGGCGTTTATCTCCTACACCATGCAGATCGTCATGGCGTTTATGATCCTCACCATGGTTTCGGTCATCCTGCCCCGCGCCGAGGTCGCAGCCGAGCGCGTGGAAGAGGTCATCACCTGCCCCACGAGCATCAACGACCCCTCCTCGCCCAAACTGCCCGCGACCAGCGCGTCACGCGGTGAGCTCACCTTCCGCGACGTGAGCTTCCAGTATCCCGATGCCCGCGCCGATGTCATCAGCGGCGTGAACTTCACCACGCATGCCGGTCAGATGCTCGGCATCATTGGCTCCACGGGCTCGGGCAAGTCCACGCTCGTGCAGCTGATTCCGCGCCTGTACGACGTCACAGGCGGCAGCATTTCACTCGACGGCATCGACGTGCGTGACATGACCCTTTCCGAGCTACGCCGCCGTATTGGTTATATCCCGCAGCAGGGTCGCCTGTTCTCGGGCACCGTCGAGAGCAACCTCAAGTTTGCCGGCGATATGGTGAGTGACGAGGATATGCGCCAGGCGGCACGCGTCGCCCAGGCGGAGGACTTTATCGCCGAGCGCGAGGGCGGCTACGACTCCCCCATCAGCCAGGGCGGATCCAATGTCTCGGGCGGCCAGCGCCAGCGCCTGGCCATCGCCCGCGCGCTGGCCAAAAAGCCCGAGGTCGTGGTGTTCGATGACTCGTTTAGTGCCCTCGACTACAAGACCGACGCGCGCCTGCGCGAGGAGCTGGCCAAAAACGTTACCGACGCCGCACTCGTGGTCGTGGCCCAGCGCATCGCGACCATCATGCACGCCGACCAGATTATCGTGCTCGACGACGGCCACGTGGTGGGCACTGGCACACACGAGGAGCTGCTGCACAGCTGCCCGGCGTACCTGGAGATCGCACAGTCGCAGCTTTCAGCCGAGGAGCTGGGGCTTACCCAAGAAGAAATTGCAGCCGTCATGGAAGGAGGCGAGCGCTAATGGCAGACGAGACCAAGACTCAGATTCCCAAGCCCACCCGCCGGCGCGGTCCTATGGGCCGTATGGGTGGCATGGGCCGCGGCGAAAAGGCCAAGGACTTTAAAGGCACCATGAGGCAGCTGCTCGGCTATATCGGCCAGCACAAGATTGCCGTGTTTGCTGCCGTCGCCTTTGCCGTGTGCTCGGTCATCTTTAACATTGTGGGGCCCAAGGTGCTCGGCCAGGTTACCACCAAACTGTTCGAAGGCCTGGTTGCCAAGGTCAACGGCACCGGCGACGTCGACTTTGACTGGATCGCCAAGACGCTCGGCTTTTTGCTCTGCCTGTATCTGGCAAGCTCTGTCTGCAGCCTGGTCCAGGGCTGGCTCATGACCGGCGTCACGCAAAAGATCTGCTATCGCATGCGCAAGGAGATCGCCGCCAAGATCGCTGTCGTTCCAATGAGCTACTTCAACGGCCACAGCAAGGGCGACGTGCTCAGCCGCATCACCAACGACGTCGATACGCTGGGCCAGTCGCTCAACCAGAGCGTGACCCAGCTCATCACGTCGGTGACGCAGATTATCGGCGTGCTCGTCATGATGCTGTCGATCAGCCTGCCGCTCACCGGCGTCACCGTGCTCACGCTGCCGGCCGCCGCGATTATCCTGACCGTAATGATTCACTTCTCGCAGCCATACTTCCGAGAGCAGCAGCAGGTTCTGGGTGCCGTCAACGGCATTATCGAGGAGGATTTTGCCGGCCAAAACGTCATTCAGGTGTTCGACCGCGCCGAGGCCTCAATCGAGGAGTTCGACCGTCAAAACGACCGCCTCTTTATTAGTGGCTGGCGCTCGCAGTTCCTGTCGGGCCTGATGATGCCGCTTATGAGCTTGGTGGGCAACATGGGCTACGTGGGCGTCGTCGTGGTGGGCGCGCAGCTCGCACTGACCGGCAATGCCACGCCCGGCGACATCCAGAGCTTTATCCAGTACGTTCGCAACTTTACGCAACCCGTACAGCAGCTGGGCAACGTGAGCAACACGATGCAGTCGATGGCCGCCGCCACCGAGCGTGTGTTTGAGTTCCTTGCCGCGCCCGAAGAGGAGCAGAAGTCCGACGCCCAGATTCCCGAGAAGCGCCCCGGCCACGTGGAGTTTGACCATGTCAAGTTTGGCTACACGCCCGACAAGACCATCATCCACGACTTTAGCTGCGAGGCACAGCCCGGCCAAACCATCGCCATCGTCGGCCCCACCGGCGCCGGCAAGACCACGCTCATCAAGCTGCTGCAGCGCTTCTACGACGTGGACGGCGGTTCACTGCGCGTCGAGGGCGTCGACGTGCGCGACTGGGACCGCGCGGCACTGCGCGGCGAGTTTGCCATGGTGCTGCAGGATACCTGGCTGTTTAACGGCACCATCCGCGAGAACATCCGCTACGGACGCCCCGATGCGAGCGATGCCGAGGTCGAGGCCGCTGCACGCGCCGCACGCTGCGATCACTTTATCCATACGCTCGCCGGCGGCTACGACTTTATGATCAACGAGGAGGGCACTAACCTGTCGCAGGGTCAGCGCCAGCTCGTGACCATTGCCCGTGCCATTTTGGCCGACCGCCCGGCGCTCATTCTGGACGAGGCGACATCCAACGTCGATACCCGCACCGAGGAGCTCATCCAGCGCGCCATGGATGCGCTGATGCAGGGCCGTACCAGCTTTGTCATCGCGCACCGCCTGTCCACGATCCGCAACGCCGACGTGATCTTGGTAATTCGCGACGGCGACATCGTCGAAAAGGGCACGCACGACGAGCTGCTCGCCCAGGGTGGCTTCTACGCCGATCTGTACAACTCGCAGTTCGACGAAGCGGCGTAAAACTGGCGCCAAACAACCGCAATACCCAAAAACGGGGGCGCAGAATGAACTGCGCCCCCGTTTTGTGTCCTTTGGGCCTCGAAACGCCTCCCCTGAGGCCTGATTGACGCTCTCCCTCAAGGCCCCGTGGGCAAAAAATGGCAAAAATGAGTACTGTCACCTTTTTAGTAACAGCCAAAACTGCCCCAAACGACGTCTTTGCGGCCTAGATATTCCTTCAAATTGATCAAAACGCCCGTTAGCAGGCTTCTGCGTGCCAACGTTAATGACATATTTATCACTTTGTCTATTATCTCGCTAGACGGATATGTTACTAGGTTAGCAACATTACTCATATTTGGCATTTTTTGCCCGCAGGGTGTTTCCTGGGGAACCGACAATAGCCTTAGGGTCCCGCACGACGCCACTCCCTCCCGGTATCCGCCGACGTTCCCCCATATAAAACCTGCCAAAATAAACCTGTCCCTTTTGGCAGGTTTCGGGGTGGCAAGGGCTTGCACTTTAGCATGCGACAGCGGATAATGCCGAACACTCGACAATACGCTTATTGCTCTTTCTATAGATTGAGGAGGCCCCTATGGCCATGGAATTCAAACGCAGGCTGCCGATCCCCATGGAGATCCGCGAGGAAATGCCGCTTTCTGCCGAGCTTACCGCCAAAAAGCAGGCATTTGACGCCGAGGTCGCCAAAGTCTTTACCGGCGAGGACGCACGCAAGGTGCTCATCATCGGCCCGTGCTCTGCCGACCGCGAGGATTCGGTCCTCGAGTACATGAACCGACTGGCCAAGACCGCCGAGGAGGTCAAGGACAAGCTCATCATCATTCCGCGCGTCTACACCAATAAGCCGCGCACCAAGGGCACCGGCTACAAGGGCCTGCTGCACAACCCCAACCCCGAGGCTCCCGACGACCTGCTCGGGGGCGTCAAGGCCATCCGCCATATGCACCTGCGCGTTATTAAGGAAACAGGCTTCTTCACCGCCGACGAGATGCTCTATCCGTCCAACTACCAGTACCTCGTTGACCTGCTGAGCTATGTGGCCGTGGGCGCACGCTCGGTCGAAAACCAGGAGCATCGCCTGGTGTCGAGCGGCATTTCGGTACCCGTCGGCATGAAGAATCCCACTGCCGGTTCCACCACCGTTATGCTCAACTCCATTTACGCCGCGCAGGCGCACCAGAGCTTCATCTTCCGCAACTGGGAGGTCGAGTGCGACGGCAACCCGCTTGCGCACGCCGTTATGCGTGGCTACATCGGTCTCGACGGTCGCACCTACCCCAACTACCACTACGAGCACCTGGAGCGCCTGGCCGAACGCTACACCGAGCACGCCGGCTATGCCAATCCGGCAGCGGTCATCGACTGCAACCACGACAACTCGGGTAAGCGCCCGCTTGAGCAGTATCGCATTTGCAAGGAGGTGCTCGACAGCTGCCGCCGCAACGAGTCCATCTCCAAGCTGGTCAAGGGCTTTATGATCGAGTCCTACCTGGAGGACGGCAACCAGCCGGTCGACGGCGGCGTCTTTGGCAAGTCGATCACCGATCCGTGCCTGGGCTGGGAAAAGACCGACTACCTCATCCACGAGATCGCGGAGCGGATTTAGAGTTACGGCGTTTTACCAAACGCCGTAACGGCTCGACGCTGCAAGCCCGCCAGAGCGGCAATCTGCCTTTCAGCTTCGGCGGCATGACCAGAAGGTCAATGCCGCCTCGCTTCAAGGCACCTTGCTCGCTCTGGCGGGCTTTCGCTGACTTTTGCTCTACCTGCGGTGTTGGCGGGGTAGCTAATTTAGGATGGGGCTCTTTTAGCTGCCCGCAAAGTAGTCATTGGGGACGTTCTTGTTTGACTAGTCGTTTAAGAACGTCCCCAACGACTACCCGGGGGAGTTGCCTTCCCTCGTGGCGGTCTTCTAGCAGAAAAACCAAGTGAGTAGGCTTTTTGCAGAAGGCCGAGCACGCCCCAAAACGACACAGCTCTGACCTACGGTTTTATTGAGCATTTGTCGCGATGTGCTCGGCAGGTTCAAAAAAGTCTACTCACTTGTATCTGAGACGCACCAGATTGGCAAAAACCGCCGCGAAAGGGCCCCTGGTCCCTTCGCGGCGGTCATACGCCTCTGATTTTGCGACGATTTTGCCCGCTTGTTACTCGCTGTAACGGGTGGCGATGGCAGCTTGTACCATGCCGGTGCTCATGAGATAGGTCACCAGGAAGTAGCCACCATAGGCTGCCAGGAAGATTGCACAGGTGAGGCCCACGGTGCCGCCGATGCTCATATTTCCGAAAATGCTCACCAGCTCGATGATCACCTTAAGTGCCACAAAGGAGTGTGCCAGGCCCACTGCCAGCGGGAACAGGAAGAATACCGCTTGCTGCGCCATCACCGAATGGCGAATCTGGCGGTCGTCGCAGCCGATCTGTGCCAGCACACGATAGCTGCGGCTGCCGTCGGCCACGTTGGAGAGTTGCTGGATCGACAGAATCGCCGCGCATGCAACGACCAATACAAAGCCGATGTAGATGGCTAGGTAGCTAATAAGACCGTTCATTTGCGCTGCTTGCACGTACATCTCGGAGCGTGTGATGAAGGTTCCCCACGACCCCGGCTCCTTGCCGTCAACGAGCAGATTGTCGAGCACAGTGTATTTAATACTCTCGTCTGCCTCGGTCGTATCCATCCCCTGTTTGTAGTTAACGAGCAGGCTACTGGAATACGGCTGCAGATTAAGTTGGGACAACAGCTCGTCGGCAACGACGACGGTACCCGGATTACTGCCCATCGCCGAGTTGGCGATGGCCGCCGCATCTTCGTCCGACTTATCGGTTGCGGGCTTGAGCGTATGCCCGCCGAAGGTAAGGGCATGGCCGCCAGCCATATACTTGGTGTACAGGTCGACCAGCTCGCCGCCCATATCACACGTGAGCAGATACTGGTCGTGACCGATGTGCACCGGCTCCTCGCCCATCATCTGACGCAGTTTGTTGTACTGGCTCGCCGGCGTCACAAACAGACCCATCGTATCGGCATTGCTACCCCCGAACGCCTTGGGAAGCTTTTCGCCCATGGCCTTGCACATTTCACTTGGAGTCACCGAAGGATCCGAACCGCCAAGCGGGTAACTCAGATACGAATCGATCTGCACATGCTCACCGGCAACATCGGCAATATTGACCTTCTTGCCGGTCTCGTCGTTGTTGTCCGCCGACTTGCCCTTACGATCGCCGTGCCATGGATCGCCGTGCCATGCGGAGTACAAATCGACCGTACTATCGGCCAGCACCATGCGATCGGCTTCAGACGGATTGATGTACTCTTTGTAGTAGTCGAGCGTATCGGGCGTGTAATAGACATACCTCTGTGACACGTCAACAGGGTTATAGCGCTCCAGGTTCTCGTTCATCACGTTGGCAATCGACATACCGCACGTCACCGAGGTGATGGCCAAAAACAGGAGCATCGCGATGACGCCCATCGAAAAGCACACCGTGTTGACCTTGGCCGCAAGCTGGCGCACGGTAAACATGTTGAGGCCGCGCCAATACACGCCGCGCAGGCTCTGCAGCAGCTTGATGAGCATGCCTGAGAGTCCCCAGAACAGGGCAAAGGTGCCCACGGTAACCATAGCGGTCGTAATACCAAACTGGTTCATGGCCTCTTGCAGCTTGCTGTCCGTCGCGGTTAGCGGGAACCCATCACGTAGCAGACGGTAATAGGCCACGCCCACAAGCGCCACGCCCACGGCAAAGATGGCAATCGCAATCCAGGGGTTGCGTGTCTTGATGCTCTCGTTGCGACGCTCGGCACCCATAAGCTCGATAAGTTTGGTACGACGCACGGCGCGAAGGTTCAGCAGTAGCGTGAGCACAAACATTACGAGCATGCAGGCAAGGGTCAGGTTGAACGCATGCACCGAGAAAAAGAAGTGGAAATTGGCGATCTGCGTCTTAAAGAGCGAGGCCGTAAAGAATGTCATGAGCTGAGAGAGCCCCACGCCCAGCACAATGCCGGCGACAAAGGCGCCGACCGAAACGATCACGGTCTCGAGCGCCATGATCGTGGCGACGCGCCCGCGCCCCATGCCGAGCACCTGGTACAGGCCAAACTCCTTTTTGCGGCGTTTCATGATGAAGTTATTGGCATACACCATCAAAAAGGCCATGACACCGGCCAAAAAGTACGTCAGGTAGCCGAGCATGCTGCCCATAACCTGCGCCAAGCCCTCTTCATCGATTCCGGCGATGTCGACCTGCATCGAGATGGTGTTAAAGGCATAGAAGACCGTGACGCCCAGGGTGAGCGTCAAAAGGTAGACGAGGTAGTCGCGGCCGGCGCGGCGGACGTTGCCCCAAGCGAGTTTACAGAGCATCGGAGCCCTCACCGCCCATCATGGCAACGACCTCCATAATGCGGTCGAAGAACTCTCGGCGGTCGGTGTCGCCACGGCGCAGCTCGGTGAAGATCTTGCCGTCGCGAATAAACAGCACACGACTCGTGTAGCTGGCGGCAAAACTGTCGTGCGTAACCATGAGCACGGTGGCGCGCAGGCGGCGGTTGAGGGCCTCTAGGCTCTCGAGCAGCAGGCGAGCGCTCTTGGAATCGAGGGCGCCGGTGGGCTCGTCGGCCATGATCATGGTGGGGTCGGTGACGAGCGCGCGAGCCGCGGCAACGCGCTGCTGCTGACCGCCGGACATCTGGTAGGGATACTTGTCGAGCACCTGACTGATAGACAGGCGCGCGGCCACATCCTGCACGCGGGTCGAGATCTCTGCCGAGTTTGTGCGGGCGATGGTGAGCGGCAGGGCGATGTTCTCGCGTGCCGTGAGCGTATCGAGCAGGTTGGAGTCCTGGAAGATAAAGCCGAGCTCCTCGCGGCGGAACTGCGAAAGCTTGGCCTGCTTCATGCGCGTCACATCCTGGTCGTTGATGCGGATCGTGCCACTTGTGGCGCTATCGATGGTCGACACGCAGTTGAGCAACGTCGACTTGCCCGAGCCCGAAGCGCCCATGATGCCGACGAATTCGCCGCGATTGACGGTAAAGCTGACGTCGTTGAGCGCGCGGGTCACGTTACCCAGCGCTCCATATACCTTTTCGAGATGCGCGACCTCCAGTACCGGGGTCGCCATGTGCGTGGTTTGCATACCGAGTCCTTTCTTGCGATTAGTCTACGGCATCTATAGTCGCAAGAAGCCGAGTCGGCTACCATCGATATGGCTTACGCTTGCCTTACCGTTGTGTAAGGTACGGGTAGCTAGCCTGTCACTTGTTGATGTTGAGAGAGGACTCCTGTTGAAGACTGTTCATGTTGCCACTGGGATCATTCGCAAGGATGGATCTGACGAGCTGCTTGCCGTGCAGCGCGGCTATGGCGACATGCAGGGACTGTGGGAGTTCCCGGGCGGCAAGCTCATGCGCGGCGAGACGCCCGAAGACGCCGTGCGCCGCGAGCTTATGGAAGAGCTGCAGGTAAAAGTCACCAACCTGCGTGACTTCTACACCGTTGAGTACGACTACCCCGATTTTCATCTCTCAATGGAGTGCTATTACTGCTCGCTCGCCGATGAATCCGATGAACCTCAGAAGCACGACCGCCAGCTCGATATCCGCTGGATTCCGCGCACCTCGCTTGCCACGGTGGAATGGATGCCCGCCGACAAAGGGCTTATCGATGCTCTGATTGAGTTGAAGGAAGACCGGCTTGAGGCAAGCTCCGCTGATGACGCCGCGCCCAACACAGCCGACAAACCCACCGCCAAACCCAAGCGCGCACCTAAGCGCCGTAGCAAAAAACGCCCCAAACCAGGTCTGCTCGACGGCATCGATACCTCGGACCTTTCCGCCGACGAGCGCGAACTGGTCCGCCGTCGCGCCGCCATCAAAAAGTCCATGAGGGGCAACAAGCGCGCCAATACCAAGCCAGAGCTGCTCGTTCGCCAGCGCCTGCGCGCAGCGGGCCTCACCGGCTATCGCCTGGAATGGAAGGTTCCCGGCAAGCCCGACATCGCCTTTCCTGGGCGCAAGATCGCCATCTTCGTCAACGGTTGCTTTTGGCACCGCTGCCCCAAGTGCAACCCCAGCCAGCCCAAGCGCAATGTTGAGTTTTGGGAGGCAAAGTTCCGTCGCAACGTCGAGCGCGACCGTGCCGCCGTGGCGGCACTCACTCAAATGGGCTGGACGCCCATAACCATCTGGGAATGCGAACTCAAAAAGGATCGCATCGACGCCACGATGGAAAAGGTCATCGAGCAGGTGCGCGCCGCAGAGCCGCAGCGCTAACAGCGAGCATTCACACGCTCCGCACGTCCGCGCCACATCCACGTCACAAACCTTAGAAAGCGCTTAAGTCCAAAACCTTTCAAGAGTGTTATGCAATAGCTTTGACCTGCGGTTTCATCACAACGTCAAACCTCATTAAGCTTTTCTTTAGCGATTCTTTGCAACAGCCGCTGCATAATACTGCCAACGCACGGGACCTAGCAGCACACCCTGTGCGCAACCTTTTGGTGGACATCGAGGAGGCCGCATAAGCATGCATTCTTCCAATGACGCAGCACAGCAGCCATCCCTAAAACATGCAAACCTTTTCTCCTTCCCCCCGACACAGAGAAACGGTCTCCTCGACTCCCCCACCACAAAAACCAAGCGCTCAGCCGATTAGAGCCTCAACTTACGAGCATCCTTCGAAAAGCTCCAAGCATCCCTAGACAAGGCGTTCCCCGAACAGGCAAGAGCAATCTAAGCCCATCGCGCTTTATACTGATGCCATGCGAAACATGGATCACATAGAATTGCACCGCGGAGGACGCGAGGAAGCGTTTCCCGAGACCGCCGAAGACTGGCCCTATATTGCCGAACGCGCAGAATTCGCTCGCTATCCGGGCAATTCCGTCCCCTGGCACTGGCATTCCGAAGTTGAGCTTTTCTACATGGAGCAGGGAGCGATTGACTATCGAACGCGCGCGGCTCATGAGCACGTACGCTTTGAGGAAGGGTCCGCCGGCTTTATCAACGGCGGCGTTTTGCACAGCACGCTGCAATCACCCAATTCGGCGCCAGCCATTCAAATGCTGCATATCTTTCAGCCGTCGATGCTCGGCGATCCCGCGGGACGTCTCCAAAAGCGCTACATCAACCCATTGCTTCAATGTCGAGGCGTCGATGTGCTCAAATGGTCGCCCACCAATCCCGACGATATGCCCTTTATCGATTTGCTGAAAAGCTCCTTTAGCCACGACCTTCAACGGCCGCAGAACGAGATGGCGCTTCGAAATAACTTGTCAGGGCTCTGGATTCAGATTTACGCCAAGGCCGAACCGCTCTTTTCCTCCGACGACGCCTCTTGGATGACCAGCCGCGACGTACAGTTCAAGGCAATCCTGGACTTTATCCGCGCAAACTATGCAGCCGCTATAGATGTGCCCCAGATGGCATCTGCAGCCGGCGTAAGCGAAAGAGAGTGTTACCGCATTATCGAAGCTTGCGCAGGAACGACCCCGGCGGCATATCTGCGCGCATACCGCGTAAACCGTGCTTGCGAACTTTTGGCACACACCACGCGAACGGTCCAGA
Organism: uncultured Collinsella sp.; assembly: GCA_959596495.1. GTDB lineage: Bacteria > Actinomycetota > Coriobacteriia > Coriobacteriales > Coriobacteriaceae > Collinsella. Next base: position 24,957 of record CAUFXK010000015.1, read on the forward strand.
CAGTCGCGCGCCAATGCGGCTTTGCGACAGCAAGCCATCTTGGCCAGGTATTTAAAGAACAAATGGGATGCACTCCTTCGAGCTATCGAGCAGCGAGGCAGAATCTCGATAGCACCAGGCAGAAATCCCGCTAGCCCTTCTTCTGTCACTGCATCAAACTTGCAGGCAAACAACGGATAGGAGCTACTATATGAAGTACTTTGACTATATCGTGTTTGACGTTGATGGGACATTGGCAGATACAGAAGAAAGCGTTCTGTCATCGCTTGTCCAGATTGTCCAAGAAGAGACCAGCAAAACGCTTCCCCGACACGAGCTTGACTTTGCCCTCGGCATACCCGGCAAGGATGCCCTTGAGAAACTTGGGATCTACTCGCAGGCAACGTTGGATCGCTGGTGCCAAGTTGCCGCCAGCTTTAAAAGCACCATCAGCGTGTTTCCAGGTTTGCTTGAAGTCATCGCAACACTCGCCGATAGCGGCTGCAAACTTGGTATCGTCTCCTCACGTGCGCGCAATGAATACGCAGAAGAAATTGCACCCCTTGGCTTCGATAAGTATTTTGAGCACATCATCCTTGTCGAAGACACAACCGAACATAAACCCGCACCCGCTCCCATGCTCGAATATCTCCGGCGTACGGGCGCGAATCCTGGCAACGTCGTCTACGTTGGCGACACCGTCTACGACGAACAATGCGCAACTTCAGCAGGGGTCAGTTTTGCCAGAGCAGCATGGGGATCACACCAAGATATCCCAAACGCCACCTACAACCTCAAAACCCCCAACGATCTACTAACCCTAACAACCAAATAACCCACGCGTCCCACCCTTTCAGTCCCAACGCCACAAGGGCGACGACCTCGAGTAGGTCAACCTGGGAGGGACGAGGGCTTAGTTCCCCAATCTTTCCGCAGGGGGCAAAAAGCCTCGCCGCACGAAGTGCGCAGCGAGGCTTTTTGCATGCCCGAGGACGATTGGGGAACTAAGCCCTCGTCCCTCCCCGGGATATGTAGCGAGTCAGAGTACCCTTGCTGTTACTCTGCTTTGCCCACAGAGTTGAGGTTGGTCATGCGGATCTTAACCAGCTCGGTGATCTCACGCATGCCCTCCTTGGCCGGCTTCTTGGGATCGAAGCAGGCAGGGTTCTCGGCCATGTAGGCCATGAAGCCCTTGGTGTAGGCCTGACGCAGCTCGGTGGCGTAGTTGACCTTGCAGATGCCGTTCTTCACAGCCTCGGCAACCTGCTCATCGGGCACACCGGAGGTGCCGTGCAGAACCAGCGGCACGTCGACGGCGTCGCGGATGGCCTTGACCACGGACTGCTCGATGTGCGGATCGCTCGTGTACACACCGTGGCTGGTGCCAACGCCAATAGCGAGAGAGGTGCAGCCGGTGCGCTCGACGAACTCCTTGGCCTCGGCCGGATCGGTGTAGGGGCTCTCGCCCTCAACCGCGGGACCGTCGTCCTCCTTGCCGCCAACCTTACCGAGCTCGGCCTCGACGGGCACGCCCATGGCGCGGCCAGCATCGGCGACGGACTTGGTCAGGGCGATGTTGTCCTCGAAGGACTCGTGCGAACCGTCGATCATGACAGAAGTGTAGCCAGTGCGGAAAGCCTGCATGCAGCGGTCATAGCCGTCGCCATGATCGAGGTGCAGGGCAACAGGCACGGAAGCGCGCTCGGCAGCAGCCTTGACCATGCCGTAGAAGTAGTCCAGACCAGCGGTCTTGATGGTGCCCGGGGTGGTCTGCATGATGACGGGGGACTTGGTCTCCTCGGCAGCGGCCAGAACGGCCATAACAAACTCGAGGTTCTCGACGTTGAACGCGCCGACGGCGTAGTGGCCGGCCTGAGCGTCCTTGAGCATCTTTTCGGTGGTAACAAGTGCCATGAGCGTTTGCTCCTCTCCCTCGCCCGCATCTGGACATCGGGCGTAGTTGTTCACAAGGCGTTTTACCTTGCGTTTTGCTGCGCTCATTGTATGAAATTCAGCGGGTATGCATGTGCGAGATATTGTCATCGCGCGAGGTCCAACCTTCATTTTTGAAAAGCAAACGGAAGGGATCGAACCCGAGCGTGCGTGTTCAAAATTGAGTTTTGAGCCTTGATCGTCTTTCTTTTATAGAAAAAGTAAGTAATCGAAAGGCGTTTTCTTACTTAAAAAGAAAATGAACGAAAATAGACTCAACACAATTCCTGCAAATTTCAGACGATGATGGAGCGAATATGACCCATGCGACAACCCGAGCCTTCGCCGATGAGCGTCGTGCCGCCATCATGGAGATGCTCGAGCATAACGCCTCGGTGCAGGTGGCAGAAATCGCCCAGACCTTTGGCGTATCCTCTGTCACCGCTCGCGCCGACCTGGACTCACTCGCCGAGTCCGGCAAGTTGCGCCGCACGCATGGTGGCGCCGTGTCTCTCCAGAAGCGACTGACCGTATCCACCCAGGATCGCCGCATCAACGTCAATGTCGCCGCCAAGCAGGCCATCGCGCAAAGCGCCATCGAGCTCGTCGGCAATGGCGACACGCTGCTTGTCGACTCGGGCACCACGGCGCTCGAGTTCGTCCGGCTCCTCGATCAGCGCGACGGCATCACCGTCATCACGGCCGACATTACCATCGCCGATTACATCGACGAGAGCATGCCCTCGGTCGATGTCGTCATGCTGGGTGGGGCACTGCGCAAAGGTCATCGCTATCTGTACGGTCCACTTACCATGCAGGCGCTCCAAATGGTCCACGCCGATCTGGCCGTCATGTGCCCCGGCGCTTTTGTCCCCCGCTGCGGCTTTACGACCGACTTTCCCCAAATGGCCGAGACCAAAACGGCTATGATCGCCGCAGCCCATCAAAGCGTCGCCCTCATGGACGCCAGCAAGGTTAACGGACGCGGCATGTACCGCTTTGCCGAGCTGGCAGATGTCGACACCATCGTGATGGACCGTGACCCCGATCATGCCGTTGCCACCTCAATCGCCGAGATCGTCGACGACGCCCGCCCAAATCTCCTCATCGCTGGCGCTTAAACAAAAACCACCACAAAGGTGCCTGTCCCCTTTGTGGTGGTTGAGCGTTAAAAGCGAAATATCGCTACTTGGAAAGCTCGTCGGCGAGGGCCTCGATCTGAGCGCGCGAGGCGTCGTTGAGCGACCCCAGCACAGTCACCTTGTTCTGCGCCAGGGTGATGTCCTTCATACCCTCGAGCTCCTTAGTCATAACCTTGGCAGCGGTGGGCGCCCAGGAGCCGGCCTCGACGAGCGCCACGGTGCGGTTCTGGTAGGCATGCTCGGCGAGCGTGTGGATAAAGGTGCTCATGAACGGGAAGATCTCGCCCTGATAGGTGATAGAGGCGAGCACCAGACGGTCATAGCGGAACGCATCCTCAACAGCCTCGGCCATATCGTCGCGAGCCAGGTCAAAGACGGAAACCTTCTGGCCGCGGGCCTCGAGCGCAGATGCGAGCTCTTCAACGGCAGCCTTCAGATGCCCATACACACTCGCATAGGCAATCGTGATGCCCTCGTCCTCGGGCTGATAGCTCGACCAGGTGTTGTAGGTGTCGAGGTAATAGCCCAGGTTCTCGGTCAGCACGGGGCCGTGAAGCGGGCAAATGATCTGGATGTCCAGATTGGCGGCCTTCTTGAGCACGGCCTGCACAAACTTGCCGAACTTGCCCACGATGCCAAAGTAGTAACGGCGCGCTTCGCAAGCCCAGCCCTCGGGATCCTCGATGTCGTTGGCGCCAAACTTGCCAAAGCCGTCGGCACTAAAGAGCACCTTGTCGGTGGCCTCGTAGGAGAACAACACCTCGGGCCAGTGAACATTGGGGGCACCGACAAAGGTTAGGCTGTGGCCGCCCAGGTCGAGCACGTCGCCATCTTTGACGACCATCTTGCGCTCGGAGAAGTCGGTGCCAAAGTAGTTGACCATCATGCGGAAAGCACCCATGCTAGCCACAATCTGCGCCTGGGGATAGCGCTCCATAAAGGCGGCGATACCGGCGGAGTGATCGGGCTCCATGTGATGGACGACCAGGTAGTCGGGCGTACGGCCATCGAGCGCGGCCTCGAGGTTGCCGAGCCATTCGTCGACAAAGCCAGCGTCAACCGAATCGGCGACAGCGATTTTATCGCCCAAGATAACATAGCTGTTGTATGCCATGCCGTTCTCGGACACGTCGTACTGGCCCTCGAACAGGTCAATGTCGTGATCGTCGACACCGATGTAGCGGATATCCTTGGTGATCTCCATCAGGCAAAGCCTCCTAGATAGACAAAAGAACCCGTCTATCATAACACTCGCCTTTAGAGCCACAGCTATCTACCGGCATCCTTATCGATTGTTATTGATGCGGAATATACCGCTTTTGACCTGCAAAAACTATGCGCGAGGCTCTGCCGTGCTATGTCGAACGATGAGCTGACCGGGGATGCGAATGGCGACGGTTTTGTCCGTTGCCCCCGCCTTGGGAACCGCGTGCTCGAATACCTCGCGCCCACGCTGATGCAAATCGAATCGAACGGTCGTGAGCTCGTTATGCGCGACAAAGTCGTCGAGCGAGTCATCGACGCCCACCACGCTCACGTCCTCGGGCACGCGCAAGCCGCTATCGCGCAGCGCTGCAATGACGCCATTTGCCATCTGATCGTTTGCCGCATAGATCGCCGTCATGGTGCGATCGTGTTCGGCCAGGTACCTACCGGCCTCGTAACCGCTGTTGGCAGACCAGTCGCCCTCAAGCGGCTCTACCGGCTCGATGTGCTTACGCTCGAGCGCATCCTGCCAACCGGCGCGACGGAACTGCTCGTCGACCGAAAAGGACGGGCCGCCGATATAACGAATCTGCTCGTGTCCCAGCTCAAACAGATGATCCATGAGCAACAGCGAGCAGCCGTAATGATCGGAGTCAACCGTAGTCACCCGCGGGTGCGCATACATGGTAACGATGACCGTGCCAATACCCGGCAACGGATCGAACGTCTCAAAATCGGGAGCCATACGGCTCATGCCGATAATGATGCCGTCCACGGGCAGCGCGGCCATACGACGTGTTGCCTCGGCAAGAGAGAATTCCTCGGTCTTGGACATCTCGACCAGTGTGATGGCGCAATTATGCTCGCGAGCAGCGCTGGCGATGCCGTCGATCATTGAGAGGTTGCCAAACTTGGTGACATCGTTGACGCACAGGCCGACCGAATGGTAACGGCCGTCACGCAACGAACGGCCGGCATAGCTCGGACGGAAGCCGAGCTCTTGCATAGCGGCTTGCACGCGCTGGCGCGTCTGTTCGTTAACGTTGGGCAATCCGTTGGCAACGCGCGAAACCGTCTGTTGCGAAACACCGGCAGCGCGGGCAACGTCGGCCATGGATACCGGACGCGTACCCGTATCGTTGGAAGGGCGCCTTGCCACAAAATCACCTTCGCTCTCGCAGGATCTGAATAGTGCGAATGTCGGCCCGGGCAGAAACACACCCCGCGCCGAAGTCCGCTATCGTCGGACGCATGTTAACGTACTCTACTTTTTCTATCAGCGGTTCTTTTGCTCCATATGTCCATACGGCCACACCGTTCACGGCCGAAAATCTACCGATTACCAGATTCTCAAAAATAGATATGCGTTGTGTTATGAGTACGTTAACATACCCATTAACGTGCGGCGCCGCGACGTCTGGTTTGTGGTGCTCAAAATTGTTAACGTACTCATAATGACACGGACCAATCTCTCCGGCGTCAAGGAAAGGACCCATATGACCGCCCCCGACGAAAAGACACTCGCCACCCTCACCAAGCTGTTTGAGGAGGAGTTTGGCCCCATCGGCGACCGCCAGGTGCTCTACGTGCACGCGCCCGGGCGTTCCGAGATCAGCGGCAATCACACCGATCACGAGGGCGGCCACGTTATCGCCGGCTCGCTCGATGTCGCCGTTGACGGCATCGCCGTAGCAACCGACTCCAACAAGGTCCGCGTCGCCGACGAGGGCTACCCCACGTTTGAGATTACGCTCGACACGCTGGATGTTCAGGAGTCCGAGAAGGGCACGTCCGCAAGCCTCGTGCGCGGTATGGCCCACGAGGTCGTAGCACTTGGTGTTGAGCCCAAGGGCTTCGACTTCGCCTTTACCTGCTCCGTTCCCTCGGGTGGCGGACTTTCGAGCTCCGCCGCCGTCGAGGCCGCGTACGGTCGTGCCATGGAAACCCTCTGGGGCGCACCCGCCATCGAGCCCGTCGCGCTCGCCCAGATGAGCCAGCGCACCGAGAACAACTATTACGGCAAGCCCTGCGGTCTGATGGACCAGGCCGCTGTGTGCCTGGGCGGCCTTGCCTACATGGACTTTGAGGATCAAGCCCAGCCTAAGACCCAGAAGCTCGAACTCAACTTTGAGGATCACGGCTACGCGCTCGTGCTCGTTAAGGTCGGCGCCGATCACGTGGCCGCCACCGACGACTACGCCGCCGTTCCGCGCGAGATGCAGGACGTCGCCGCCGAGTTTGGCAAGGCACGCCTATGCGAGGTCGACGTTGCCGACTTTGACGCCAAGCTCCCCGAGCTGCGCGCCAAGCTGGGCGACCGTGCCTGCCTGCGCGCCGTTCACTACTGGTACGAGAACGGCCTGGTCGATAAGCGCTGGGCCGCCCTGAACGCCGGCGACATCGACCAGTTCCTGGTCCTGACGCGCAAGTCCGGCGCCAGCTCTGCCATGTACCTGCAGAATGTCGTTGCCAAACTGGGCTCCGAGCAGCCCTCGATGTATGCCCTAGCACTGGCCGAGCATGTGCTTGACGGCCGCGGCGCCGTCCGCATCCACGGCGGCGGCTTTGGCGGCACCATCCAGGCCTTCGTGCCGCTCGACCTAGTCGACACCTTTATCACCAAGATGAACAGCTGGCTGGGCGAGGGCTCTGCCCGTCACTACGCCATCTCTGACAAGGGGGCTTACGCGGCATGGCTGTAATGACCGACGTGTGCGAGGCCACGCAAGGCCTGATTGAGTATGCCATTCATCGATCCATGATCGGTCAGGACGATCGCATCTGGGCATACAACACCATTCTGGAGTGCATCGGTGCTACGGGCCCGGCGCTCGACATGGCCTGGGCGCTCCAGGTCGAGAAACTCTCGCTCTTGCACCCCGATACCCTGCCCGACTTTGACCTGGAGGGCACGCTCGCCGCGCTTTCCGAGGCCGCCGTTGCCAACGGTGCTGCCGAGGACACGGTGTCGGGCCGCGACCGCATCGCCATGCGCATCATGGGCGCGCTCATGCCGAGGCCTTCGGTTGTAAACGAGGAGTTCAACGGCCGCATGGGCGTCAACGAGCCCCGCGCCGCGACCGACTGGTTCTACGGTCTGTGCTGCGACGCCGGTTACGTGCGCCGCGCCGCCATCGCGCGCAACATCAAATGGCGCACCCCCACCAACTGGGGCGACCTGGAGATCACCATCAACCTGTCGAAGCCCGAGAAGGACCCGCGCGACATTGCCGCAGCCGGCGCCGCAAAGAACACGGGTGAGAAGTATCCCGCCTGCCAGCTGTGCATCGAGAACGAGGGCTATCCCGGACGCTCCGCCGCAGCCGACGGCGGCGCTCACCCCGCTCGCCAGAACCTGCGCGTTATCCCCATCCAGCTCGACGGCGAGCGCTGGGGCCTCCAGTACAGCCCGTACGCGTACTTTAACGAGCACTGCATTGCTATGAGCTCCGAGCATCGCCCGATGCACGTCGACCGCAAGGGGCTGACCTGCCTGCTCGATTTTGTGGACCTGTTCCCGCACTACTTTATTGGCTCCAACGCCGACCTGCCCATCGTGGGCGGCTCGATTCTGTCGCACGACCACTTCCAGGGCGGCGCGCACGAGTTCCCCATGATGCATGCCGCCGAGGTCTCGCAGTTTAGCGTGCCCGGCTTTGACCAGGTCAGCGGCACCGTATTGCAGTGGCCGCTTTCGGTGCTGCGACTGCGCTCGCACGACCGCGCCCAGCTGCTCGACGCCGCCGAGAAGATTATCCTCGCTTGGCGCGAGTGGACCGATGAGTCGGTTGGCGTCGTCGCGCGCACAGCCGACGGCGTTGCGCATAACACCGTGACGCCCGTCATCCGCCGCGTCGACTCCCGCGGCAATGCTGGCGGCGAGATCTACGAGGCCTACCTGGCGCTTCGCTGCAACATCACGACCGACGAGCATCCGCTGGGTGTTTTCCACCCGCATGCCGAGTATCACCATATTAAAAAGGAAAACATCGGCCTGATCGAGGTCATGGGCCTGGCTATTCTTCCGCCGCGCCTGGTTCCCGAGCTCGGCGCTGTCCGCGAGCATCTGCTGGCAGCCAAGGCCGATGCCAGCTACGACCTTGCCGGTGCGCTCGAGGGCGATGATCTATGCCGCAGCCACGCCGCATGGGCCGAGGATGTCTATGCCCGCCGCGCCGACGAACTTACGGCCGACAACGCCATCGATATCCTGCACGAGGAGGTCGGCGTGGTATTTGGCCACGTGCTCGACAACGCCGGCGTCTTTAAGTGGGACGAAGCTGGCCGCGCCGCCCAACAGCGCTTTATCGACTCACTGTAATGATCCCTTGGGGACGGAGGAAAACGGATCATTTCGTCTTCAAGACAACTGCGCCCGCCGGCAACATCGCCGGCGGGCGCAGTTTTTGAGTGTAGTCATTGGGGTCATTCTTAAGGGGCGTTCTTAAACGACTAGTCATTAAAGAGCGTCCCCAATGACTACTTGCGACCAAGGCAACGCCGGTGTCTTGGCAACGACAGCGAAAACGCCCCTAAGCGAGCAAGGTGACGTGAAAGAGGAGGGCATTGACCTTTTGGTCATGCCCGACGATTGAACGTCAGATTGCCGCTTAGGGGCGTTTGCAGCGTCGCGCCGTTACGCGGTTTGGTAAAACCGCGTAACCCTACAGTTCAGTCACGACAACGCTGTTGTAGATCTCGTCCCAGCGGTCCATGACCAGGTGGCCAGTCTTGGGATCCATGGCGTTGAGCTTGCCGCAGGTATTGGCGGTCTTGAGCACCGTGATGTCGTCGGCACCAGCAGCAATGGCATGCGCAAAGCCGGCGATGGTCGAGTCGCCGGAACCCGTCGCGTTCACTGCCGCAATCGCGGGCGTCTTGGCGCGGAACGCGCGACCCTCATGGAAGCCCACCGAGCCGGCAGTGCCCATCGAAACGACAACCCAAGGGATACCGGCAAAGCGGCCATCGGCGGCAAGCGCCTCACGCAAGGCATCGATATCATCGGTCGTAAAGGACGTACCTAGCAGGCCATTAATCTCGGTCAGGTTGGGCTTTACGAGCTCAGGCTTAGCGTCGGACTCCAGCGCGGCCTCCAGCGATGCACCCGAGGTGTCGAGCAGCACCTTAGCGCCCGCCTCCTCGGCGATCTTGACGAGCTCGGCATAGTAGCCGGCATCGACGCCACGCGGCAGCGAGCCCGAAAGCGTCACAACGTCCGCCTTCGCTGCAAGCTCGGCGAACTTGGCCGTAAAGGCCTCGAGCTCGGCCGGGGCGATCTGCGGGCCGCTCTCCAGCAGCTCGGTCTGATTACCCTCGTGCAGAATATTCAGGCAAATGCGCGTCTCACCGGCGATGGGCACAAAGTCATTCTTGACGCCATCGGCATCCATGAGCTCGGCCATATAGGCACCCATGTGGCCGCCAAGCAGGCCGGTCGCGAGCACGTCGTCACCCAGCTGCAGCAGCACACGGCTCACGTTGAGGCCCTTGCCACCAGCGGTCTTTTCGGGCATCACGCGGTTAACATCGTCGATGATCAGCTTGTCGAGCTGATAGCGCGTATCAATCGACGGGTTCATGGTAACGGTCAGAATCATGTTGGACTCCTGTTTAGAAAACCGGCCCGCGCCCCTCACAGAAACGCGAGCCGTCAATTAAAAAGCTGCAGAATGCCGGGTACCGCCAAAACGACGCACACGAGCTCAGCAAGCAAAAGTTTTATCAGAGTAGCTCGCACGCCAGATGGCTTCGCAGCGTCGACTGGTCTGGCGTTCGGTAGAACGCCGGAACCTCCTTAGTCGTGGTATTCGCCGCGGTCCCACTTCTCCAGGAACTCGTCAAAGAAGTGCGGGTCGGCCTGAGCCTCGGCGTCGGCCTTATTGCAGGCATCGATCTTGGCGATCAAGGCATCGTGCTCGGGAGTCTTGTCGTAGGGCTCCTCCAGGAAGGCAAGCATGATGTCGGCCATCAGGAACTCGCCGGTGATCTTGCCGCCAAAGCCCACGATGTTGGCGTTGAGCTCGCGACGGGCATACAGGGCAGAGGTCATGTCGCGAACCAGGGCGCAGCGGGCGCCGGGAACCTTGTTGACGGCGTTGGTGATGCCGATGCCGGTGCCGCACAGGGCCACGCCAAAGTCAGCCTTGCCGCTGGCAACAGCCTCGCCCACGGCCTTGCCGTAGATGGGGTAGTGCGTACGGGTGTGGCTGTAGGTGCCGCAGTCGAGCACCTTGTAGCCAGCCTGCTCCAGGCGGTCGGCCAGATAGATCTTCTCGTCCGTAACGATATGGTCGCAACCGATTGCGATGGTCTTCTTCATCAGAACGTCCTTTCGTCTGAATTCACAAGTTGAGGTAGAAGTTCGAGTTCTCGGTGGCTCTCGTTAGGCCATCTTGTTGAGCATGTCGACACGGATCTGGTGACGGCCGCCAGCATACTGGGCGCGCAGGAACTCGCGGGCGATCTTCTTTGCGACCTCGGTGCCCACAACGCCCGGGCCCATGGTGACCATGCGCGAGCCGTTGTGCTCGCGGGTCATGTAAGCGGAACGCTCGTCGGAAATGTTGGCGACGACCATGCCCTTGATCTTGACGGCGGCCATATAGGAGCCGACACCGTACTTATCGAATGCGAAGCCCTGGGAATCCTTGTGCTCCAGCAGGTCCTTGGCAACGGCGGTCGCGGAATCGACAAAGTCCGCGGCAGGGGTCTCGGAATAGTCGACGACCTCGTGACCGTCGGCGATGAGCATCTCCTTGATGGACTCCTTCATCGACATACCGTCGGCATCGGAAGCGATTACAACTCTCATGACATCCTCCTTGAGAGATACGCAGGTGCGTAGTTTCTGTTTGGAAGTGTTGAATCGCGTTCAGGTCCGGGCATCTGAATGTGCGGTTCTTCACTGTTCATGTTTATTTGAACACATTCGAACAGTAACTGCAACAACTATTTGTTTATCTTTGTTCTTTTTTGAACAAATATCGTTCACGGATGATTGCTGACCGTTTGAGCCGGGCGCGGACGTAGCGACCATGTGTTCAACAAATCAGAACCACCCTTAAAAAGGGTGGTTTGCTCTTAGGGTATAACCCACGGG
>CAUFXK010000016.1 GCA_959596495.1 uncultured Collinsella sp.
GCTTGTCGTAGACCGGCAGCAGCTGCTTGGAGGTCACGAGTGTGAGCGGGTACAGTCGCGTGCCGGACCCGCCCGCGAGGATGATGCCTTTCATTTAATCTGTCCTCTACAATCGAAATGCGCTTTAGATCGAGTGATAAATAAGACTTGGGTATCCTATTTTGCTAAACCCCCTCATTCTTAACGAAATAGGCAAGGTAATGACTGCGGAATATGGCTACCTGAATTGCCACTTCCATTTTTCAATGCTCGACCAAGGGAGATTGATTCCGGTTATTTCAGGTTGGTTAATCCAATCAGCCATTTTGAGTAAAAAGTCATCTTCTCGTTCGAAAACAGGAAGTCCGGTATCTTCACCGATGATCGCGTGCCAAATGTTGGTAATGGACTCACTTTGCTTCAACGCTATGAAAAGCGCCAGTATCGAAAATCAATTTATAATCCCACAATGATGTGAATTCGTTCGGGCAAATAACGACCGCAAAGTGATACAAGCGAATAAGATCCGGCAAGAGTTAGCGCCCAAACAGCAAATGTCGAAACACCAAGTGGAATGACGAATAATCCAAGCAGTTTCCAAACGGCCTTGAGAACAAGTATATGGCAGAGGTAGATTCCAAAAGAGGCGTTCCCAAGGTCAACAAGCAAAGTAGAAGATAATCGCGACTTGAATGATCCCGGAACCGCCATAAGAAGCGCAATCACAGCTAAAGAGGTCGCGGCAGAACCGAGCTTAAGCTGAGTTGTGGCCATATTGAAATCGCCAGTCAAATACCACCAGAATCCTGCGACCTCCTGAATTATTAAAAATATAAAGAGCACTGCAACAAGCTGAGTGGTTCGTCCTTCAATGAGCGCAGCCCAACGCCTCCAGTCGAGACCGAAAACATAAAAGATGAGCCACATGGGGCAGAAAACCTGTATTAGAGGCAATGCGATACCGGCAACGGCAGCGAGCTCCCTTAGAAGCAAGCAAGCCGGTGTCACACAATAGACAAAGAACCTATACCGTGAAAGGAGCCTGAACAGTACCGGAGTAAGCAGCACAAGCTGTGAATGGACCAATAGATAGTACATCTGAGCCGATACGGAGCCCACGGCGAACGCCAGAAACCCAGACGCCCATGAAGGGCGGGAAACGCCGCAAGATAGATAACGCTCCAGAACGCATAAGGTCCGGCAACCTTGCTAATGCGGCGTCGAAGACCCCCCCCCGCATTAAATTTGCGCTCGTCGGTAAGAACACCGGATAAAAACAAGAACAACGCAACAGAAAAGTTGAGGAATGGGCGAATGGCGACCGACGCGGCACATTGAGGAAGACAGTGGATAAGCACCACTGCGGAAATCGCAAGCCCACGAAGAGCTTGAAGGTAGCGATCCTTGGCCATCTAGGCTCTCCTTCCAACGAGTCTCTTTAGTCGTCGTTTAATACCACCAAGCTTGCCGCGGACACGCTGCCAGAGAGTGGGACGGAAATCCCACTTGTCCATGAGATCTGGGATGGAAAGCCCGGCAGACACGTCGTTCAAGAACTCGTCGCGCTTTGGATAAGGCGTGACAGAATGGACGAGGCTAGGGTTGCCCGCGATTACCCCATCAAGCGTCGCCGGACCGTTTGCAGTAAGCCCAGAAATAGCCTCGAATGCCCGCACGCCCTTCTCGGTATTGCATAGGACGGCAGATACGCCCTTGGAGTTGTCGACCTCGGGATGGGTATTCTGGAACCCCCAGAAATCACCGAGCGTGATATCGGCGCCGCTGGAGCGCTTTGCTGGACATGCCAGACAGGACGAACGAAGGCTCGCATTGGCCAGAAACGCTTTCATGTACCAGTCTTTGCCGAATATCTGGGACTCGGTGTCCCCGGTGTTGTCTTTCTCCGCTATGTGCTTGTACATAGCGGAGTAAGACAACCATCCGGTTGTCTTACTCCGCATATTGACGTCGCAGACGTCCGACCCGAAGGCCTCACCACGGTAGTCGACCCAGCGCGACCAGAGCTCTGGAGACGGAACACCGTGGCAGATGACGTCGACGCCGAGGAAGAGGTCAGAGTCGGCGAGTTTCCCCAGGTATGAGCGCATGCCAGCCACCTGGCATGCAGTACCGGCAAAGAGCGCCGGCCTGCCTTCACGCAGGGCAGCGCGGACGCCCTCGAAGACGCCGCGGCCAACCGCGCTCTGAACGTATTTCGAGCGCATAACGGCGCCGAGCGCCGGCCTGTCCTCCACGAGCACGTGACGAAGCTCGCGGCAACCGTCCGTCCACGCGGCGCCCGCCACAACACCGCCGCGCGAGAGAGCGTCACCGGCGAGTAGACCGAACACGCCGCCCGACGACGATCTATCGAGCAAGCCGACGTCATGAGCCTTCGCCCAGAGGGCGAACTCGCACCCGTCCTCCCCAGGGGCGTTGAGCGCCGGGCATACGGCGTCGCACGCCCCGCAGCCTACGCACCCGGAGGCGTCGACGGTGGGGTGTAGGAAGCCACAATCATCGGGTTCCATGGAGATGCATGACTTGGGGCAGCGGGCAGCGCACGCGCCGCAGCCGCAGCAACGGTCGCCAAGCGAGACGACCCTCGGGGATTTCTCGGAATCATTCATGATGAACCCTATCTAAGGAACGGGAGACGAGAGACGACCGCGATACGTTCGTCCTTCGTTAGGACGGCGAGCCAAAGGGCTATGGCGAAAAGCGCGCTGTAAACGGCGCCCCACTCGAGGAACGCGGGCCATCCGTTGACGGGCAGGACCGCCGTGCCAGCGAGGCAGGCGACGGTGACGGCAGCCCAGGCGAGCAGCACCGGCAGGTTCCGCTTCCAGAAAAAGAGCATGTCGAGACCGACCCGCTTCTGGTAGTACCAGTTCATCCACAGTCCGTTGCCGAGCACGATGCTGACGACATAGGCGATCGCGGGGGCCCACGGCCCCAGCGCCGGGGCGGCCGCGGCGGTGAAGGCAACGTTCCCGACCGCCATCGCAAGGTAGACGAGACTCCTGGCGTGGTGCATGTTCTTGGCCCTCTGGATCTCGATGCCGACGTTCTGACAGAGGGGCACCATGACGGGTAGCGTCATGGCGAGCACGAGCCAGTAGGCCTCGGCGAAGCCCGGGCCCGCCCACCTCGTCACGAAAAACTTCCCGAGAATAGCGAAACCTCCGTACACCCAGCAAAACAGTACCATCTGGTAGCGGCCCACGCGCGTCATAAGGCGAGTGAGCTCGGCGTTGTCGTCCGAGGTGGCGACGATGCGGTTGACCTTCGGAATGAAGACGTTCGACATCGTGGTGGAGAGCGAGTAGAAGACCTGGCGGATGTTCACGGCCACCGCGAACAGAGATACCGCAGTCGCGCCCGAGATGGCCCCCAGTATGATGTTGGGCACGCTCTGATTGACCATCTCGCAGACCTGGTTACCGAAGATCCAGGCACTGAAGGCGGCGATGCCGCGCATGACGCCCCAGTCGGCACCCCTGAGCTCGAAGCGCATGCCCAGCACGACGATGGCGTAGCGCGCGTTGAGGGCGAGCAGGACGAGGTTCACCGCGAGCTGTGCTAGGGCAACGCCCACGGGCCCCATACCGGCGGCCAGCAGGGCCCAGGCGCACAGCGGCGTCGCAAGCGTGGTGACGAGCTGCCTGGTCTGCTGGTAGACGAAGCGCTCGTGCGCCGTGATGTAGGAATTGAACACGACGGTGAACAACGTCGAGGCGACGTTGAGCGTCATGATGGCGAGCAGCTCCCGGGCGAGCGAGACCTGCGCCTCGGTGAACCCGGCCGAGAACACCGCGCCGGCGTTTGCGGAGAAGCCCATGCCGAGGGCGACCGCCGCGGCTGTGACGGCGACGTAAAGCGTGAGGTACATGCCGTTCAGGTGCCGGATGTCGCGCTCGCCGCCGTGCGCCACCGTCTGCGTGTAGAAGCGCACGTAGGCCTCGGAGAAGCCGAAGGACAGGAGCGTCAGCGAGAAGACAAAGGAGTTCGAGCTCTGGAAGACGCCGTAGTCCGCCTGCCCCACGTAGGACAGTAGCATCGGCGTGTAGACGAGGTTGACGAGGTTCTTTGCGAGGATGTTGGCGTAGCCGAGGAGGGCGCCCGCCTTACGTTGGCTAGCCACGGGCGGCCTCCGAGGGAATGCTCAATCCACATCTATCGAGGAATTCAACAACGATCTTCCTCTGAGCTGCCAACCTGTCATACGCCTTTGAATAGTCACTCTCGAGCAGTTCCGAATTACATACGGAAAGAATTGACCGCTCAACGAAAGAAACACCCAGCTCGCTGGCTAGCGTGTCGAATCGGCTGCTCATGTCTGGACCAGTGGACTCACGAGGGCAATAAATCAGCGGCTTCCCGAACAAGATCGAGAAAATTGATCCGTGATATGAATCTGTCGCTACAAGCTTTGCGTGACGGACGGCATAGAGGAACTCTGAAGGCCCGAGGGCGTAGTAGCGCGCATCCCCTAGTAAATCGACCCTCTTGCAGCTAAGTGAATCACAGATTTCGGCAACCCTCTCTTCGTAAGCTGCACTCCCGAGGAAGTACGTCAATACATAATCATTTGGAAGCCCGCAGTGCGGCTCTTTTTCATACCTTTCCCACCAGGAGCCGTCAAACATCAGTGTTGGGTCAATCAACACCTCGGCCTTTAAGCCGTACAGACTGTTTATAAGCTCGGCGCTCTTCTGCTCACGAACGGACAGCCTATCAAACCCGTCGAAATAGCCGTGGAACAGCTCACGCTTCTCCTCGGGAATCGTCGGAGCTGCCAAGCTTGGCGAAAAAGCAATGCGCTTTTCTCTTGGCGAAAACGTGAGAAACATAGTGGAGTTAGCGTCAGGGGAATACGGAGACCAAACTTGGTCGCTCCCAGCAACGAAAAAGTCATAGGATTTAATGTCACGTGGAGGGTTGGAATCAGATATAACCTCCCGGCTAAAGGAAATGTTACGGGAATT
Source organism: uncultured Collinsella sp. (assembly GCA_959596495.1). Classification (GTDB taxonomy): domain Bacteria; phylum Actinomycetota; class Coriobacteriia; order Coriobacteriales; family Coriobacteriaceae; genus Collinsella. The sequence continues at coordinate 4,968 of CAUFXK010000016.1, forward strand.
GAAATCCTCAAACGAACGATGCCTCTGGATGTGGGCAACGGCAAGCCCCTTTGGAATGAGCGAAGCCAAAGACTTGAGCTTGTATTTAGCAGATCTCGAGTCCTTCTGTCTGAACGTAAGGACATCTGCACCCGAGAGTTTGAGAGTTTCTTGGACAGCAAGGTTCTGGAGCCTCTGCCCATAGTTGTCCCCATGCGTAAAAGTGGAAATGCCTATTTTCATGTTCAAACCTGTTCTTCGTCTCTATCAATAATCAAATAGTCTGCAGCCGAGGAATTCCACGACCAAGCCAGCGCTCCACAGAGCAGCAGTAGGCACAAGCAGCAGTTCACCCTTGTAAAGCACTGCGTATACAGAAAGGTAATAAGAATTGTTAGCAAAAGGAGCAAACGAACAATCCGGCCATTAGATCCTTTTTCCTGCTCCATAAACTCACTAACCACGGAGTGGAAAAACGCTACATACGCTGCCGTCTCCCAAACCCCCATGAGAATCAAGAAAGACCCCATATCCGCTTGACCAAAGTGGTTAAACGACATGAACCCGGACGCGTAGAAGCTTGAGGCTCCAAGACCCTCTCCGAGACTCCATGTAGCCGGTCTCAAGAGAGCGAAGCCGATGATAGCAATCCTCTCGTTACTGCCGTCGGCAGCAGTACCGACGGAAGCTGAACTGCCAACCATATCGAACAGACCAAACACTTGCGTATCCACGAGGATCTGGAACGCAGGCACCAAGGCGTATGCAATTGTCAGGATAAAATACAAGGCGACAAGCCAAAAGAAGGGACCCGAAACATCCGCTTCTCCTCTCATGACTGAAATAAGCCAGAACATCACTAAAACGAGAGGAAGGATTATGAAGAGCGCCTTATTATCGTTGAGTGTCGCAAGATAGAAGGACAGGACGATAAGGCAGACGTTGTAAGCGATGGCAAGGGATGGCCAGAGAGGACCCCGAAGCCTCCTAATCCAGACGAAGTTGTAGAGCACGACGAATGAAGTGTAAAGGGCCACCGCATGGACGGACGCATAAGAGAACAGGCCGGAGATATTGTCCTCGAAGTAACTGATGTCGTTCGTTGTCGCAGCGATCATCCCATGGGTAGAGTACTGGATAAACATGAACGCCATATTGAGAAGCAATATGGCGTTGAAGACCGGAAAACCTGCATCAAAGAGTCCAAGAAGAAAATCCCTCTTGTTAGTGACCAAAAGAAAGAAGTAAAGCGTATAGACAAACGGGTAGAGGAGCAGCAAAATATTCGCCCTAAACGTTTCCATATTGCCACCCAAGAGGGCACCAGACAGCCACCCTGCAACGGTAATCAGCCCAAGTAGTAGCGCTCTACCGCTATATTTCCATCCGGAGAAGAGCGCCCTCACGCAAATCATGCCGGTAATTACCCAGTTGAGGTATCGCCCCAGACCATAGTACTCAAGGAAGAAAACCTGCGCCAAGATACCTATAACGATCGTCGCATCCGCCAGGTCACCCATGCAAACGGTTAGAACGCCTTGCTTATTAGGGAGATACCAACGACCTCTTCGACCAGCCCGCTCCTCCGCTTTATTTATAACGAGCCTCGCATGCCTATGATCTTGCATTGAGTACCTCCAGCAGCACACGTTCAATCAGCCTCGTGTGCATGTGAACTCCCGTGTTGAGACCTACCGAGGAGCATGGAAGCAGGTCTACGATCTCATCTGAATCGACAAGATCGAGCGGACCAGGCTTTCCGCTCCTGAAACGATTGACCTCCCTGATAAGCCGGCTCTTATCCCTAAACAGCCCGATTAGCTCCTCCTCGTTATTCAGCACCAAACCGGACCCATGCTCAACGACAAAGTCGGCGACATTGCCTGCACATGCACTCGAAATCGTATAAGCGTTTGCGGAGTAAGATTCCATACAGGTGTAGCTATAGGTCTCTGGACAAGATGGCCACATGACAACGATGGCAATCTCGCACTCCCTGAGAGAGTCGGTCATGGCATTTGGGTGCTTCTCATCAAATTCGACAAACCGCTTGTTCATCCCTGGATACATATCGTTCGAGCTGTTGAAGACGAAGAACTCGTACTCTTGTTCATCGACCGCAGATACGAGGCGAAGCCAGGTCTCCCAGCCCTTTGTCTTCCTCGGCATCCCCAGAAAGGCAACCCTGATGCGCTCCCCTGCGTTCAGAGGACGTCTGTTGTCCAGATACTCTCCAAGCAGCTTTTGGTGCGGTATTACATCAACAAGGCCCTCGTATTGGGGCCTGAATGAGAGAAACCGATTCTTCGTATAGGTCGAAGGTGCAACAAAACGGAGATTTTTGATGGAGTCAAACAGCCCTTGGATCTTCGACTCCACACGAAGGCTGTTACTGAAGTGGGGGCATTTCTCGCAGGGAGCGTCGCCGAGCCTTGAGCTGTCACAAAAGCCGCTCCTATTTTGGAGGTTATAGCTTGTACAACACAGGTAATAGTCGTGGAGAAAGGCCCTGACCGGTGTTTTGCCTGTAACTTTTAGCAGTTCGGAGACTTTCTCAAGGCTCACGTACAGAAGGTGGTGGATATGAAGCTCAAGAAGGCTGAAGCCGCTTTTTTGCCAGCTGCAAAGGGCCTCGCACACCTGGGCAATACTGAAAACACCAGCCTCCACCCCGTCGACCGTAACCCCGAATTCGCAGAATAGCATCTGGTCGTCCCTGAACAGGGTCTTCTTAACCGAGTGGAGATAGACGTAACTTATGCCGTGCGACGCCATGGCCTGCTGACTCGCCATAATAGCCTTTGGGGTGCCGGTCTTGTCCTTGAGATAGTCGCAAAAGGCAAGCGCTAGGACGTACCCACTATTGTGCGGTTTGGGGATGCTTTTACTCATATCATCGCTTCCCAAACAAGAGGAGAGATCTATTGAAAAGGCCCTCTTGTAGACTGCCGAAATTCAGCCTCGAAGAGAAAGAAACCCTGCACCTAGCCATGAAAGAAGCGTCCATTTTCGATACCAACTCTCCAAGAGCACGCTCTGGAGGAAGAATGCAGTCGGAATAAGTTGAAAGAAGTCCAGTAACTTGCTTTGCAAGAGTAATCTCTCGCGGATGACAAAAACTATTGATTTTCTCAATCGCTTTAGATGGTAAATCAGTACTCACACCGACCACATTACGACCATGCTGGCGATATCCCATATGAGGAGAAGCATCGAAAACAATCCGATAACCCAGCAGCACGCATAGATTAGCTATCAGCTTATCATGCATGATGACGGGATGGGGCAGCTCATGCAAGCAAACAACTTCCCAAATACGACTATCAAATACTTGCGTACATCCCATAGGTGACCCAATGCAAAGCTGGTTGAGAGGGTCGTTATCTCGATAAGATATGCACCTTTGTTGCCCATAGGTTAACCGGCCCATCTCATTACCAGCTGAATCTACAAGTCTTGAATTGCAATGATAAAGAGCCAAATTCTCCTGCTTCTTAAGCTGTTTAATCGCAGTTATCAGTTTATCGCTATCCCAAATATCATCTTGGTCGGAAAACGCATAGTAATCAGCTTCGGGAGCATTCCGCAACAACGTCAAAAACCCTAAAGCAGGTCCTAGGTTTTCTCCTGTTAACAAAGTCAGACTGCCCTCATCTGCATAGCGCTGCAGAAGATCACGAGTACCATCAGATGACCCGTCATCACGGACAAAAAGACGTACGTCAACTTCAGCCTGCGAGAGAATGCTGTCAATTTGTTCTGAAATAAATGGGATGCCGTTGTATGACGCCATTAATACGACGCACTTTGGCACCTTGGAATTACTCAACATATGGATTACCTTATCATTAATGCCTAAAGCAAACGCTCTCGATGTGTTAACCCCTGAGCAAACCCAGTGCAAGCAGTATATCCTTGACCAAGTACTTGGCGCAGTCTTTTGGCCTCGCCCTGAGAACGAGTCGGTTAACCCGTACCCCGTTACGAAAGCCGTCCATAAAGGTATTTCTTTCTATAGGCTTCGTCGAAGGACGTTGAAGCTGTTCATTGTTGGCCACAGCTAGACCAGGATCAACCGGCAAAAGCTCAAGGTCCGTCATTTCTAACAGTTCTCGACCCTTGTCTGTCTGCACAAGTGCGAGGGATATCCCGTTCGCGACCTCATCAGAAAGCTCGCTACCCCATGAATCGCCAAGCGTAATATCGGAGACACGATCACCCTTGGCGTAGCGGCAGGAGTAGCAGCCTTCCGTATACGGTAAACCCGAGAGGAAAGCAATCGAGTAGCGATCGCGGACACCCGTCCTACCCACAGTTTCAGCTCCGCGATAGCGGAGCTGAAACTGGACTTTCTTTCGAAAGTCCAGTATCAGCTCATTAGACAGGTTGTTACCTGTCTCTTCCAAGAATCGGCTCAGGACCTTGGGGGACGGTGAACCATGACAGATAAGGTCGATGGTGTTAAGGGAATCGGCTAAACGGCTTCCAACGAAGTTACGCATCGCAGCAACCTGACAAGGAAGACCGATAAAGAGAACCCTTTGACCACCTTGCAGGGCCTCCCTAACCTCGCGGTACGCACCAAGCGGATTGCTTTTGACGTATTTGGAGCCTTGGGCCCTCCTCAAGTAATCCGCATCAGAAGTGAGGTGGAACCGGAACTCACCGCCCTCCTGTGCACATGAACACACTAATCCATTTGACGCCACAAACGCCTCCGAGATGGCCGTAGCCAGACCCCCGGACGAAGATGACATTCTGAGCGATGTATCTTTCGCCCACCCCTGTAGCCACTCGAGAGGACGCAACGAAGATGGGGATACCATCTGGGGACACGTTTTCTCGCACAGTCCACATCCCACGCACCTTGTAGGATCAATACGGGCGTTATACGCCTCAATCGCATCCTCAATGGCAATCGCTCCATGTCGGCATGAATCGACGCAGGCCATACAGCCAGCGCACATATCCTTCTTGCATACCGTCCTAGTGCCAACGTTTGACAATGCCCTACTCCTCAATCATGCTCTTGAGCTGCGCTAGGGACTTCTCCCTCTCCGCACCCATCACATCGTTGACCCGACCAAAGTCAATCTGCTTGGATGCTAACTCGACATCATCTAGATTCTGAAGCACTCTGTCCGTGAGGTCCGTGAGTCGCAGAATACTCACGTTCCTGCTCGAGGTTCCGTTCTTGGGCAGCACTTCTACCAGCGGCGTATTGAGATTTATGGCAAAAGCCGTACCGTGGAACGAGTCCGTGACTAGGCATGCTGCGTTGTCGACATACGAGAGAAACTCAGCAAGCGTCGGCAGCCACTTGAACTTGCCCTCGCGTGAGGCCTGGTGCAGGCTTGCGGAGATCCGTATCAGGGGCAAGCCAAGCTTTTTGGCAACCTTCACGGCGTACTGCCCCACCGTCGGGTCGCTGTGAATCTGGTAGACGAGGATGTATTCGCCCTTCGGGGCAGGTGCCGCCATCCTTCTCCACGCCTCGCCATCAAGCAGCAGCGTGGGATCGACAACCTGTCCGGCCTCTATGCCCCACGAGGCAAGCTGCTCGCGCGCGGCATCCTCGCGTACGAACACGGCCTCATATGCTCGAAGGTCCTCGAGAAACCTGGGGCGCACGCTATCCGGGATATTCTTCTTACCAAAGCTTGCCGCATATGAGATGCGCCTTGCGCCCTCGGGAGCAAACTCAAGCGCGTATGACAGGTCGTATGCGCCCGAGCTGATGGGACCCCACACCTGATCGCTTCCAGTCATATAGACATCGGCCTTGGGCGGATTAGCCTTCAGCTCCTCCAGGGATGCATAGTGAGGGCTCATCTTAAGCAGCTGGGAACGCTCACGCGCAAACCGCTTGCCCGCCACCCTTGTCTCAGGCTCCATCAGAAGTCTGTAGACAGACTTCTTCAACGGGTTCCCGTTCCAGGACGGCTTTGTCGAAAGAAGCGTCCTCACCTGCTGGGATACGTCCTCACAAGCAGGTACATAGTCCATAATCTCGAACTCATGCCCCAAGCTCTCTACCGCTCGTTGTGTCGCATATGCCTGGAGCAGGGAGCCATAATTAGAGATTGCGTGCCTGGTTATGCAGGATACTTTCACGTGTTTCCTCCGATTGATATCGAGCAACCGCTATTTCTGAATTTTTGCATTCGATTTTTCCACCCGGCTGCACTACAGCGCCTCCTCAGTCTCGTACACGTGCGCGTCGGCTCGGCTTGCGTCGGAAAGGCCGTCGTTGATCGCGGCGTGCATGTCGCAGGTGGAAAGAGCGTCCAGCTCCTCCTTCGTCACCTTGCCCGACTCGTAGTCGCGCACGATGGGGAGCTCGTGCATGTCGAACTTCTTGCCGGGCTTGAGCTTGTGCGCCAGCACCCACGACGCGGGTTTCCAGATGTACTTGTGCATGGCAGGAGACACGGAGCCGATCATCCAGCAGTTGCGGTCGCAGTGGCGCACACAGCCGCGCACTTTCTCGGCCTGGGCGCTCTCCCACAGCTCATCCCAAGACTCGTCGTTAAGGTTGCCCATAACGAGCTTCTCCTTGGTGCCGTTGCAGGGCATGACGTCGCCGTAGGGGTCGATGAAGAACGTGTCGAACGCCATATCGCACGGGAGCAGGCGCTTCTGCCCATAGATGTAGTTGATGAGGCCCATGTTGAAGTACGCGCGGAACCACTTCTTGGGCTCGTTGGACTTGAGGAGCTCGTTTACCAGGTCCTCGAAGTTCTGGGCCACCATGGGACGGTCCTTGATGATGTTCTTCGCCTCGACAAAGTAGAAGCTGTTGTGCAGGCTGGCGGTGGCGAACTCCATGCCGAGCTCGTCGGAAAGCTTGTACAGCGGCACCAAGTCCGCAGCGTTGCGATCCTGCACCGTCATGCCAAAGCCCACGTCCGGGTGCTTCATTTCCACGAGCTTCTTGAGCGTCTCGTAGCCGCGGTTGAAGCCGTTCTGGAGACCGCGGATCTCATCGTTGGTCTGCTGCAGACCCTCGATGGAGATGCGGATTCCCACCTGGGGGAATTCCTCGGCAAGGGCGATGATGCGGTCGGTGAAGAAGCCGTTGGTGGAGATGACGATGCGGTCGGACTTCTTGTACAGCTCGCGCACGATATCCGCAAGGTCGGTCCTGATGAAGGGCTCGCCACCGGTGATGTTGGTGAAGTACATGCGCGGGAGCTTCTTGATCACGTCGAGGGAGAGCTCCTCCTCCGGACGGCTGGGAGCCTTGTAGCGGTTGCACATGGTGCAGCGCGCGTTGCAGCGGTACGTTACGATTACGGTTCCGTTGAGTTTCTTCTCGGCCATGGGTTAGGCCACCACCTTCCGGTCAATTAGTTCTTGATACAGGGAGACGAGATTCCGGATGTATTTCTCTTGATTACAGTTCTCTGCCACGAATGAACGGCAATGCGCGCTCATCGCGGCGTAAGCCGCAGGATCGGCGGCCACCGCCGCACCCCTACGGATTGCATCTGCGAGTCCTGCCTCATCGTGGGCTTCAGCCAGGAAGCCCGTTTCACCCTCACGTACCAGCTCGGGTATTCCGCCCATGTTCGTACCGATAACGGGCTTGCCCGCGGCGAGTGCCTCGAGAACCGCATATGGCGCGTTCTCGAGCCACTCTGACGGCGCAGCCGCCAGAGTGGCTCGATTCACAAGTCCGCGCAGGGCGTCACCGGTTTTATATCCAACCAGCTCAATCCTCGAGCTTATTTCGTTTGGCATTGCGGAAACTTTGACCTTCACAGCATCACATTCAGGGCCATCGCCTGCAATAACAAGACGCCAATCAGGGATCACCGGTGCCGCCTTCTCAAAAGCATGCACGAGCGTTAACACGCCTTTCTCGCGAGAAAGGCGTCCCAGATACAGCATGTAGGGATCTTCATTATTTTGGTTGGCAACTTCCCGTGACATCGAATCGGGATTCAGGAAATTCCGCATGAGGACAAGCTGACGCTCGGGAAGCCCCGCTTCAATAAACTTGTTCCGCATGAACTCACTCGGGCAGATGATGCGATCGAGACGTGAATAGGTTTTGTGCCGTTTAAGCCACTCCGCCTCAGCCACCGCTAACGCGCTTTTTGCGATCGAACCCTTTACGCACTTCTTCTTAAGGCAATTGCCAAAATGACCCCCGAGACACGAATCGCAAACGTTGCCCTCGGAATCAAGCATAAGATAGCTCGGGCAAGCAAGAATCAAGTCGTGCGAGGTATACACAACCGGCGTTGGATGCTGCTTTAGCCAAGGAGCGTCCAAGATGGAAAACGTAATCTGCCTATGAGTGAGATTAAGATGGATTACATCGGGCTGGAATTCACGGCACAGCGCATCGAACTTCTCGCGCGCCTCTTTGGAATACACAAGTGCCTGCGCGGCCTTCGCCTTATCGACAATAGAGCTCGGTCCGTTATAGTCGCGATTCGTTACAAAGTAACGCGACCACTCAGTCGGCTCATTACGCTCATCCTCCATGCTGAAGAAGGCAACTTCATGCCCAAGAGCGCGAAGACCATCGGCAAGAGCAAAGTAGTACGTCTCGCTTCCACCCTTGCGCCAATGAAACTTATTTACAAGAAGGATCTTCATTACGCAACACCCTCATACAAAGCAAGCGTCCTTTGGACGACGCTGTTCCAGTCATAGCCATTAATCGCGCGGTCACGTGCCATGGCGCCCAGCCTCTCCGCTTGGGCAGAATCCGCTATCAGGCCTTCAAGCACGTCGCGCAGCGCCCCCGCGTCTCCGTGTGGGAACGTGAGCCCGCAACCCTGCAGAACATCCGCGCACTCGGGAATATCCGAGGTAACGCATGCCGCACCGTGAGACATGGCCTCCAGCAAGCTCATGGGCAGGCCCTCAACGTCGGAGGGGAGCGCGTAGCAATACGCGTTGGAGTACAGCTCGGAGAGCAGGTTGCCCTCAACGTGGCCGGTAAAGAGCGCGCGGGGGTCGGACGCGGCAGCCTCTTTGAGCGCCACGGCGTAGTCGTCCGTATCGGAGGAGTCGCCCGCGATAACCAGGCGCTTATCCGTCTTTACCTGCTTATACGCCTCCACCAACAGTTCCGGTCGCTTCTCGGGCACAATGCGACCGAGGTAGAGGACATAGGAGCCCTGGGTGAGCCCCAAGCGCTCGGAGATCTCCTTCGCGGGAAGATCCGCCTCGGGAGTGATGCCGTTGGGAATGAGCGTAGCCTCGCGGCCGTAAGCCTCCTTGAAGTACTCCTGATTGCCCCGGGAAAGCACGATGAGCGCATCCGCGCACTTGGCCGCCGTCGCCTCGCCGAACTTGATGTACTTGGAAGCCAAGCCGCCCCATTTTGCACGCTGCCAGTCCAGGCCGTGGATCGTTGCCACGGTCCTGATGTCCGCGGAACGCGCAAAACGAAGGGGGACACACGGCCCCTCTGCGTGATAGTGAATTACGTCTGCCCCGTCTTTGATGGCGGCCCTTGTTGCGGCAAAGCTGCTCGTGAGCGCAGAGAGCCCCTTGATGTCCAGAGCCTTTACGGGAACGATGCGGTAGCCATCCTTCTCGTAGGGCTCGGAAGGAGCTCCTTCGCCCATACGGTCGTAGCAGGTTACTTGGTGACCAAGGTCTGCCATACGGCGAGCAAGCTCGCCTACCACCACTTCTACGCCGCCCTCGCGCGAACCCGTTCTCTTTTGGCCTATCATGGCGATGCGCATGCTACACGGCACCTTCCCCAGAGAACATCGTCTTCAGCGTGCCGAATATCAACCGCAGGTCCTGGCGCAGGCTGCGATTCTCTATATAGCGAAGATCCAGCTCAACCATTTCTTTGAAGCCCAGGTAGCTGCGGCCCATTACCTGCCAAGGACCGCTGCAGCCGGGTTTTACCGCCAGGCGCTTCATGTCGTGCTCGCTGTACAGGGCAACCTCGCGCGGCAGGCCGGGGCGCGGGCCAATGAGGTTCATTTGGCCCAAGAACACGTTGATGAGCTGGGGCAGCTCGTCGATGCTGTGCTTGCGAATGAAGTTACCCACACCGGGAATAATGCGCGGGTCGTGCTTCATTTTAAACATGGGGCCAGTGGCCTCGTTTTGGGCCTGCAAGTCCTTGAGCATTTGGTCTGCGTTGGGAACCATGCTGCGGAACTTGTAGATCTTAAACAGGTAGAACGTGCCGTCTTTGCGCACGCGGCCCACGCGCCACTGTGAATATAGGGGGCTGGCGCCCGGGCTCTTTATGCAAATCACCACGCTCAGAATTACCCCGGGAATAAAGAGCAACACCAGGGCTCCGCCGGCGGCGACAATGTCCACCGTACGCTTAACAACGCGGTAGAGCCTGTGCCCAAGCTCGGGCTTCACGCCGGAGTTGGCACCGCGCAGCATCTTGTACGCTTCTTCGTTTGTAAGGTAATCCCCCGCAGCACCGGCTGCGGCAGTAACGGAATTCGCCGTGGCGGCCGTGCGCGTCTCCCGCGCGCCCTGTGCCATGGTCATCATCGTAGGCTCCAAGAGCCCCTCCCCTGATACTTTTTGCCTTCGGTCGTCCGCTTGCGAGCTTGCAGCTAGGCGATCGCTCTTCTGTGATTGCGCATAACGCGCTGCTCTTTTGAAAGCACCGCAAGGCCAACGCGGGTGGTTACGCGTCGGCCGCACAAGTCGAGCTCCAAAAAGGCAGTGCTCTTGCGTCTGTTAATGGTTTTGATAAGGGCCTCGTGCCCCAGCAGCGGGCCTGCCGTTACTACGACCTGGTCTCCATCCTTTAGAGCCTCGCTCATGGGCACTACGCGGTCTCCCGCATGCGTAAAGCTGCCAATAAGCTGGACCTCTTCTTTTGCCAGCGGCACAAACTGACCGTCCTGGGAAAGTACCCGGGCAAAGTCGTCCATGCGCAGCAGATACTGTTGCACGGTGCGGGGATCTGCAGTATCGCAGATAAGATAACCGGGAAGGAGCGGCTTGGTCGTGTTGACCCATTCGCCGTGAACCTTGATCTCGGTTTGAAATTGGGGATAAAAGAGCTCCTGCATGGCACCACCCGGCACCATACGCTCAATGCGCTCGCGCATTACGTCTTCGCGACCGTTAATGACCTGGATCACATACCACACGAGCACCACCCCCTTGCTGTCTTACGTGTGGCTCACGGGGTTTGGGTATGGCTTCGCCAGGGCGCTTGTGCGCGAAGGCGCTCCATATTCAAACCCTGAGCCCAGTTAGACAAGCACGTGGCTCTGCCCCACCGTGAACGGTATGTATAAGTGCAGTGGCTAGAGACGCGGACGTGTATCGCAAAATGACCGCGTCCCCAGCTGGCTGCGTGCGATCCAGTCAAGCGGGAACAAAACTGAACCGCACGCAAACAGCTGTAGGACTGCTGCGTTTTGTCATGAAATAACGAATCGAATGAACAGACTGCACATAAACAAGAACAGATACATTCAATGCGATACGCATGACGGCACTATTGGAGCTCGTGGTTTTTCTGGCACCGCCGTTACGGCCGGATGCTGATCTGCCCTGTGCTTCGCGACCGGTTAGTCGTGAGCGCAGTTGAACCCATGTAACGTTAGGTATCCTAGCACAGCAGGTGGCCCATACGTTTTGGGGTGTGTTGAGCAACATATTGTTTATTTGCCGTGGTTATGGGGGATATTGTGCCGTCTTGCACACATTGCCGCAGGTTTATGGGGGTGTGTAGGTTGGTGAGCACTGCCTGAGTTGTATTGATGGCGGCGTGAATTGCTCAAACTATTATCTTTGGCTAACAAACTTTGTACAAAACCGGGAAGGTAATTGCGCAACTTTTTGCAGGGTGGGCGCGGGTGCACGCTTCATTTTGGTTTGTGGGGTTGATGGGCATGAAAAAAGGCCACCGGATATCCGGTGGCCTTTTGAATTCACGATGGTGGAGACGAGGGGGATCGAACCCCTGACCTCTTGACTGCCAGTCAAGCGCTCTCCCAGCTGAGCTACGCCCCCGTGACGAGGAGATACTATAGGGGAAGTTGGCGCGGCGTGCAAGGACTTTTTTTGGGCACGCTCTAAATCTTTATTGGTATAGGTAAGCGATGGCGGTGCCGGTGTGGACTTCGATCTCTGCGGTGGATCGGACTATGTTGCTAATGCCCGTGTCGGCTAACAGGCCGAGGGGGCTGTAATCTAGCTCCCATTCAAGACCGTGTTCACTTACCTCGGTGTTGGGGGCGATGGCGATGATGGAGAACGTCTTGCCCTCGGCGCCCTCAATGGTCCATGATTCGCTTGCGTGGAGGATGCGGGCAACCACCTTGTCCTCGGCGATCCAGACGGGGGCATCTACGTATCCCGCGAGCAGGCCCAGTACCGACAGTGCCATGTCAGGGCGGCCGCCGGTGGCGCAGGTTGCTACCACTTCGGCACACGGCCAGCGACGGCGGACGGAATCGAGCGCCAGCGCCAAATCGGTATAGTCCTTGTAGGGATCGTGGCGCTCAACCTCAAAGGCTTCGGCGGCATCGACCAGAACGCGTCCCTCATCGCTTACGGTGTCGGCGTCGCCCACGTAGACGTCGCAGCTCAGGCCCGCGCCCAGCAGCGCATCGAGCCCGCGGTCCACGGCGACAACGTGGTCGCACTCCCCCGCCAGCTGACGCAGCAAATTCGCGCTCGCCACCACGGGCGAGCCACAGACTACCAATACCTTGCAAGCCACAGCTCTCGCCTATCCCTCAAACGAAAGCACGCGGGCCAGGTCCAGGTCCTCATAGCTATCGATAAAGATGTCACAGTTGTCGCGAACCTCGTCGCGCTCCATACGGCCGTGCGGGTCATAGATACCCACACGCTTAAAGCCTGCGGTACCCGAACTCTTAAGGCCAAAGACGGCGTCCTCAAACACCCACGCGCGCTCAAACTTATGCCCATGGCGCTCCTCCAGGCGGCGCAATGCCAGCTCGTACACATCGGGGAACTGCTTGGAGCGCCCCGCCTCGCCCGTCGTGGTAATAAACTCCATATAGCGATCAAGGCCAGCACCCGCAAGGGCGGACTGCACCAACTCGGCTGGCGTGGACGTAGCAACGCACATGGCAATACCGGCCGCCTTTGCCTGCTCCAAAAAAGCCAGGAGCCCCTCGCGCGGCGGCACCTTGGAGTAGCCATCGATCAGGATGTCGCTCAGCTCGCGGTAGAGCTCCACGCCATTTGCGCCAATGTCCCAGGTGTCGTGGTAGGCCTGGCACTCATCCTCGAGCGACAAATGCTCAAACTGGGCAAAATCATCGACCGTCACCTCAACTCCGTGGCGATGCAATAACTCGGGCTGGGCATAGGCCCAAACGGGGGTGCTATTAACCAGTGTGCCGTCGCAATCGAAAATAAAAGCAACATTTGGGGCGGCGGTGTGGTCCATGGGTGAGCCTTTCGATGTCAAATGGTAAACAACCTGCTAAAAACGTTTTACCAAACGTCAACCTAATAATCTAGAGACGCTAAATGGTAAAACTGTCAAGAGTTTTACCACGGCAATTCTGCAAGTGGTATAAACATGGCGCTTACCGATTAAACGCGCCCGCAAATCCTCTTTCGTTCATAAAAGTAACGTACAGGTGTTATCGTAGTTTCTGCCGAAAGTTCCACCGAGCACGCGAGGTGGAACGAATCATAGAACTATCGCCGTCCCTTCGATTCGTGCAGCCTTGGACCTTTCGCATCTAGTCACCAAGGCAACACGCTGCCGCGTCATGATGGGATCAAACGTGAGCGATACAAAGCTAAAGCCAGCAACCAAAAAGCCTGCTACCCGTAAAGCCGCCCCGCACGCGCCGGAGCTCACCAAAGACGATGTCTATCTGTTTGGCATCGGCACGTGGGAGCGCAGCTGGGAAAAAATGGGCGCGCACCCCGACACACAGAACCGTACGCGCGGCTGGCGTTTTTGCGTTTGGGCGCCCGATGTAAAGAGCGTTCACGTCATTGGCGAATTTAACGACTGGGATGAGCAGGCCAACCCGCTGGTACCCATGCATACGAGCGCTATTTGGGAAGGTTTTATTCCTGGCGCCGAGCAGGGCCAGCTCTATAAGTATCTCATCGAGACCAACGAGGGCGAAAAGCTCTACAAGGCCGATCCGTACGCCTTTAAGGCCGAGTGCCCTCCGGGAACGGCGAGCGTGCTGTGGACCCTCGATGGCTACCAGTGGAACGACGCGGCTTGGCTCAAGCGCCGCGCAAGCCATAACCACATGTCGCAGCCGCTTAACATCTACGAGGTGCATATTGGCTCGTGGAAGCGCCACGGCGATGCGCCGCAGGGCGAGCCGGACGAGTACGGCAACTACCCCGGCCCCATGGATCCCTTCCCCGCACAGCGTGGCGAGTTCTACACCTACGACGACCTGTCGGTGGAGCTCGTGGACTACGTGCGCGACATGGGCTACACCCACATCGAGGTCATGCCGCTTATGGAGCACCCCTTCGATGGCTCCTGGGGCTACCAGACGACCGGCTACTACGCCGCCACGTCGCGCTACGGCAACCCGCAGCAGCTCATGCACTTTATCGATGCATGCCACGAGGCAGGCATCGGCGTGATCATGGACTGGGTACCCGGCGGTTTTTGCGCCGACTCCCACGGCCTTGCCACCTTTAACGGCCACATGCTGTTTGAGCACGAGATTCACCCTAACTGGGGCACGCATAAGTTCGACTTTGCCCGCGGCGAGGTCCGCTCCTTCCTGGTCTCCAACGTGCTGTACTGGCTCGAGAACTTCCACGTGGACGGCATACGCATGGATGGCGTGTCCAGCATGCTCTACCTCAACTTTGGCATTGACGATCCCGGCCAAAAGAAGTTCAACAAGTACGGTACCGAGGAGGACCTGGACGCCAGCGCGTTTATCCGTCAGGTCAACTGCGCTGTAGAGGCGCACTACCCCGACGTGATGATGATGGCCGAGGAGTCCACCGCGTGGCCGCTCGTGACCTATCCGCCGCAGGACGGCGGCCTGGGCTTCCACTACAAGTGGGACATGGGCTGGATGAACGACACCCTGCACTACATGCAGACCGATTTTCCGTGGCGCCCCGGCAACCACGGCCTGCTCACGTTCTCCATCATGTATGCCTTTACCGAGAACTTTATTTGTCCGCTGAGCCACGACGAGGTCGTGCACGGCAAGTGCTCGCTTATCGGCCGCATGCCGGGCGACTGGTGGCGTCAGTTTGCTGGCCTGCGCACGCTCGCCTTCTATCAGATGACGCACCCCGGTGCCAAGCTCAACTTTATGGGCAACGAGATCGGCCAGTTTATTGAGTGGCGCTACTACGAGTCCATCCAGTGGTTCCTGACCGAGCAGTACGAGACCCATGCTCACCATCAGGCGTTTATCAAGGCGCTCAACCACCTGTACACTGCCGAGCCCGCCCTGTACGAGCGCGGCTACACCGACGACGGCTTTACCTGGATCGATGCGGACAACTCCAAGCAGTCCATCGTGAGCTTTGTGCGTCAGGGCGAGGACATCGACGACGACCTGGTGATCCTGATCAACTTTGATCCGGCGAGCTACGAGAGCTTCCGCGTGGGCGTGCCGCGCGAGGGTGACTGGGAGGTCATCTTTGACTCCGACCGTCCCGAGTTTGGTGGCAGCGGATACGCCGGTGAAGAGCCCTACACCTGCTCGAGCGAGCCCTATCCCTGGAACGGGCAGATGGACTCTATTGAGATTAAGGTGCCCGGCCTGGCAGGCGTGGTGCTTAAACGCCGCGGTCCCAGCAGCTATAAGCCGCCCGTGGTCGAGAAGCCCAAGAAGGCGACGCGTAAGCGTGTGCCCTCGGTAAAGCCCAAGCCCGCGGCTGATAAGAAGGCTCCGGCTAAGACGAAGGCTACGACGACCAAGACCAAGGCCAAGACCAAGGCCAAGGCCAACGCAAAGCCCGCTGCCAAGGCTACCGCAGCCAAGAAACCGACTGCCAAAAAAGCCGCTACCAAGGCAAAGTCTGCTTCTGTTAAGCCGTCTGGCAAGGATGCGTAACAAAGTCGTTACACGTGTAATTGCCCGCCCCGCCGGGGCGTAGGATATGAGTCATAACCGTTCCGGGAGAAACATCCCCGGGGGAAAGGAACGCATGAATAAGATCTTCGACAACAAGCAGGAGTTTACCGAGCTCTATCGCGATGCCGTCATGAGCATCAGCGGCAAGAGCGTCGAGGCCGCCAGCGACCTGGACCGCTTTAACGCCCTGGCCAAGCTCGTGGCCGAGAAGGCACGCACCGTTGCCACCAAGAGTGACGCCCGTGTGACCGCCGAGGGCAAGAAGCGCGTGTACTACTTCTCGATCGAGTTTTTGATCGGCCGCCTGCTCGACAACTACCTGCTCAACTTTGGCGTGCGCGACATGGTCGCCGAGGCGCTCGACGACATGGGCTTCGATCTGTCCGTCATCGAGAACCAGGAGCCCGATCCGGCGCTGGGCAACGGTGGCTTGGGCCGTCTGGCCGCATGCTTCCTGGATTCCATGGCAGCCGAGGGCATTGCAGGCTACGGCAACGGCATGCGCTACCGCTACGGCCTGTTTAAGCAGGAGATCGTCAACGGCAGCCAGGTCGAGGCCACCGACGAGTGGCTCACCCACGGCTATCCTTGGGAGGTCCGCCGTCAGGACAAGGCCGTGACCATCAAGTTTGGTGGCCATGTTGAGGGCTTTGAGGAGAGCGGCCGCACGTTCTACCGCACGGTGGACACGCAGGACATCCTGGCCGTCCCCTATGACATCCCTGTTGTGGGCTATGCCGGCGATACCGTCAACAAGCTGCGTGTATGGGCTGCCGAGCCGGTCGAGGAGCACTTCGATCTGGAGGCCTTCAACCGCGGCGACTATGCCCTGGCCGATGCCGAGCGCGCCGAGGCCGAGGCCATCAGCGCCATCCTCTACCCCAACGACGCCGGCGAGCACGGCCGTCTGCTGCGCCTGAAGCAGGAATACCTGTTTGTTTCGGCTGGCATCTACAGCCTGCTCGACACCTTTGAGAAGGAGCACGGCGCGAACTGGGAGCTGCTGCCGCAATTTGTGGCCATCCACACCAACGACACACACCCCGCCATGTGCGGCCCCGAGCTCATGCGTATCCTCATCGACGAGAAGAAGCTCGAGTGGGATGACGCCTGGAACATCGTGACGCAGGTCGTGAGCTACACCAACCACACCATCCTGCCCGAGGCTCTGGAGAAGTGGCCCATCGGCACGTTCTCTAAGCTCCTCCCCCGCGTGTACCAGATCATCGACGAGATCAGCCGTCGTTGGCACGAGTCGTTCGACACCACCCAGGAGGGCTGGCAGGAGCGTCTGCGCCAGACCGCCATCCTGTGGGACGGCGAGATTCGCATGGCCAACCTGTCCGTGATCTGCAGCCATAGCGTCAACGGCGTGGCAAAGATTCACTCCGACATCATCAAGAACATCGTGCTCAAGGATTTCTATGCCTTAACGCCCGAAAAGTTCAACAACAAGACCAACGGCATCTCGCACCGTCGCTTCTTTGCCGAGGCCAACCCCACCTACGCCAAGCTCGTGACCGAGGCCATTGGCGACGGCTGGCTCAAGGACGCCTTTGAGCTGGAGAAGCTTAAAAGTTTCCAGAACGACACCGAGTTCCTGAAGGCCGTGGGTGCCTCCAAGCGCGCTAACAAGGAGCGCCTGGCCGCCTACGTTAAGGCCGAGACCGGTCTGGTCATTGACCCCAACACCGTCTTCGATGTTCAGGTTAAGCGCTTCCATGCCTACAAGCGCCAGCTCATGAATATCATGAAGGTGATGGACATCTACAACCGTCGCATCGCCGATCCCAACTTCCACGTGACGCCGACGACCTTCATCTTTAGCGGCAAGGCCGCCTCGAGCTACACGTTTGCCAAGGAGACCATCCGCCTCATTAACTCCGTGGCCGATGTCATCAACAACGACCCGCGCGTCAACGAGGTCATGAAGGTCTGCTTTATCCCCAACTTCCGCGTGAGCAACGCCCAGCTCATCTACCCCGCCGCCGAGATCTCGGAGCAGATCTCCACGGCCGGCAAGGAGGCCTCGGGCACGTCCAACATGAAGCTCATGATGAACGGCGCCATTACGCTGGGCACCCTCGACGGCGCCAACATCGAAATCGCCGACCTGGCCGGCCGCGAGAACGAGGCCATCTTTGGCCTGACCGCCCCCGAGGTCGAGCAGCTCTGGGCATCCAACAGCTACTTTGCGTGGGATACCCTCAACGGCGACCGCGAGCGTCTGGGCCGCGTGATGGACGAGCTCAAGGACAACACCTTTGCGGGTCTTTCGGGCAACTTCGAGAGCATCTACAACGAGCTCATGAACAACAACGACCCCGACCTGGTCATGGCGGACTTCCGCAGCTACGTGGATGCGTGGGAGAAGCTTACCGGCAGCTATGGCGACCAGGAGACCTGGAACCGCAAGGCCCTGCTCAACACCGCCTCGAGCGGCTGGTTCTCGAGCGACCGCACCATTCGCGAGTACCGCGACGAGATCTGGCACGCGTAAAGGCGCGTGAGCTCCCCTATGCCAGCACGGCATTACTCGACGGGCGTGACGTTGCGCCGCGCCCGTCGCTAATGGGTTTAGGAACATCGATGACAGAAGGAGAAATCGATGAGTAAGAAAGAATGCATCGCGATGCTCCTCGCAGGAGGACAGGGCAGCCGATTGGGGGCACTCACCCAAAAGATCGCTAAGCCGGCGGTTAGCTTTGGTGGCAAGTTCCGCATTATCGACTTTTCGCTCTCCAACTGCTCCAACTCGGGCATCGACACGGTGGGCGTTCTGACGCAGTACCGTCCCTACCTGCTGCATGCCTACGTGGGCTCCGGCGAGGCGTGGGATCTGGACAGCCGTGACGGCGGCGTGTCGATCCTACCGCCGTACGAGACGCAGACCGGCGGCGCCTGGTATGCGGGCACGGCCGACGCCATTACGCAGAACCTCGACTACATCAAGGCCAACGACCCCAAGTACGTCCTGATTCTTTCGGGCGATCACCTGTATCGCATGGACTACCGCAAGATGCTCAAGACGCACATTGAGAATAACGCCGACCTCACGGTGAGCGTTATGCCCGTGCCGTGGGAGGAGGCCAGCCGCTTTGGCATCCTGACCACCGACCCCGAGGACGGCCGCATCACCAAGTTCACCGAGAAGCCCGATAAGCCCGATTCGAACCTCGCGTCCATGGGCATCTACATCTTCTCGGCCGACGTGCTGATCGAGGCGCTCGAGGAGGACGCTCTGGACCAGCGCTCGAGCCACGACTTTGGCAAGGACATCATCCCCAAGCTTCTCGGCGAGGGCAAGCGCCTGTACAGCTACGAGTTCCACGGCTTTTGGAAGGACGTCGGCACCATCGCCAGCTTCCACGAGACCTCGATGGACCTGCTGGGCAACAACCCCGAGTTCGATTTGTTCGACAAGCACTTCCCCATCATGTCCAACATCACCACGCGTCCGCCGCACTACATTGGCCCGGACGGCCGCCTGGACGACTGCCTGGTCTCCAACGGCTGCAAGATCTACGGCACCGCTCGCCACTCGATCATTTCGACCGATGTCATCATCGAGGAGCGCGCCGTGGTCGAGGACTCCGTGCTGCTGCCGGGCGCGCACGTCAAGAGCGGTGCGCACATCTGCCGCGCTATTTTGGGCGAGAACTCCACGGTCGAAGAGGGCGTGAAGCTCGGCTCTGTCGATACCACCAAGGATACGGCCGTCGTTGGAAATGACGTCGTTATCGGGAAGGGGGAATGATCCGATGATCAATCGCAAGGCCATCGGTTATATCACCGCTAACTACTCTTCGACTTACGGCAGCGTGCTGCTCAAGGACCGTCCCATCGCGTCCGTTCCCTTTTTGGGCCGCTACCGCCTGATCGACTTCCCGCTGTCCAACATGATGAATGCCGGCATCAAGACCGTCGGCGTCGTTATGCCGGGAAACTACCGCTCGCTGATCGACCACGTGGGCTCGGGTAAGGACTGGGGCCTGGACCGCAAGAAGGGCGGCCTGTTCATGGTGCCCGGCAACGCGTATGGCACCACCAAGGGCGGCATGCGCTTCCTGCTGCGCGACATCATCTCCAACAAGACGCTGTTCCAGCGCTCGGACAAGCCCTATGTCGTGATGATGGGCACCAACATCATCTTTAACATGGACCTCAACACCATCATCGACGCACACGAGAACTCCGGCGCCCAGATGACCGTGGTGTACTGCAAGGCCACGCGCAACGTCGATGACGAGACCAAACTCGAGATTAACGAGAACGGCCGCCTGACGGGCGTGAGCGCCGGCGTCGTGTACGGCGACAACGCCTCTATGGACTGCTGCATCGTCAACCGCGAGACGCTGCTCGAGATTATCGACCACTACCAGGCCGCCGACTATCTGGACCTGCTCGAGGCACTCCAGGGCGACTTTGGCAACATCGACGTGTGCAGCTACGAGTACAAGGGCGAGGTCGTGGGCGTGTTTAGCGAGAAGTCGCTGTACCGCCGCAGCATGGACCTGCTCGACCAGACCGTGGCCGATCAGCTCTTTGACCCCGAGCGCCCGATCCTGACCAAGGCTCACGACGTGCCGCCTTCGCGCTATGCGACCGGCAGCCACGCGTGCAACTCGATCATCTCGGCCGGCTGCATCATCAAAGGCACCGTGCGCAACTCGATCCTGTCGCGCGGCGTCGTGGTCGAGGAAGGCGCTTCGGTGACCAACTCGATCATCAACCAGAGCTGCATCATCAAGAGCGGCGCACGCGTTGAGAATGCCATCCTGGATAAGAACAACGTGGTCCCCACCAATACCGAGCTTCGCGGCACGCCCGAGAACATTCTGGTGCTGGGCAAGGCTCCGTTAACTTCCGACACCACCATCGTGCGTTAACGTTGGCACCGCAACATCGCTCGTAACATGTAGAATAGCCGCCCGGTTAGCGCCAGGCGGCTATTCTCGAATTACAACATGGGAGACAATATGGCAGAAACCAGCAAAAAGATGCAGATCGTGTTTGCCTCGGCCGAGTGCGCACCGTTTGTTAAGACCGGTGGCCTCGGCGACGTGGCGGGCTCGCTGCCTGCGGCGCTCGTGCGCGCCGGCGCCGAGGTTATCGTGATGGTGCCCAAGTACGCCACCATCAAGGACGAGTACAAGGCGCAGATGGAGCACTTCTCCGACTTTTACGTGAGCCTGGGCTGGCGCAATGAGTACTGTGGACTCGAGAAGCTCGAGCACGACGGCGTCACCTATATGTTCATCGACAACGAGCGCTACTTTGCGCGCGACTATCCGTACGGCTTCTTTGACGACGGCGAGCGTTTTGCGTTCTTCTCCAAGGCCATCACCGAGAGCCTGCAGCACCTGCCGGCCGGCTTTGAGTGCGACATCCTGCATTGCAACGACTGGCAGACGGCACTGGCACCAGTGTTCTTACGCGAGTTCTACCAGGGCCTGCCGCTGTACGACCGCGTCAAGACCGTGTTCTCGATCCACAACGTGGCGTTCCAGGGCCAGTTTAGCGACACCGTGATGGAGGACATCCTGGGTGTGGCGCATATTCCGGCGGCCGCCTCGCAGCTGCGCTGCGACGCCTGCAGCATCAACTACATGCTGGGCGCGCTGCACTATGCCGACGCCATCACAACGGTGAGCCCCACCTATGCGGGCGAGATCCAGACACCCGAGTTTGGCGAGGGCCTGGACGGCGTGCTGCGCGAGCGTTCCTACGCGCTGCAGGGCATTTTGAATGGCATTGACGTGGCGGGCTTTGACCCGGCAACCGACAAGCGCATTGCCGCCAACTACACGATTGACGATCGTTCCGGCAAGGCCGTGTGCAAGGCCAAGCTGCAGGAAGAGCTAGGCCTCGAGGTTCGCGACGACCGCCCGCTTATGGTGATGGTTACTCGCCTGACGCGCCAGAAGGGCATGGACCTGGTCATGTACGCGCTCGACCGCATCCTGTCCGGCGGCGTTCAGGTGGCCGTGCTGGGCACAGGCGACCGCGACTACGAGGACGGCCTGCGCTACTTCCAGGACAAGTACCCTGGCACCATGGCCGCGCGCATCGAATTCGATCCGGCACTGTCGCAGCGTATGTACGCCGCCGCCGACATGTTCCTGATGCCTTCGAAGTTTGAGCCCTGCGGTCTGTCGCAGATCATCGCCATGCGCTACGGCACCCTGCCCATCGTGCGCGAGACCGGTGGCTTGAAGGACACCGTGATCCCGTATAACGAGTTTACCGGCGAGGGTACGGGCTTCTCGTTTAGCAACTTTAATGGCGACGAGATGGGCGACGCGGTCTTCCGCGCAGCGCGCCTGTTCTGGGATAACCGTGAGGCATGGAACCAGCTGGTCACGCAGGCCATGAGCCAGGACTTTAGCTGGACGCGTTCGGCCGATAAGTATCTGGACCTGTACTTCTTTATGCACCCGGAGATTGAGAGGCCGGCGGGTGTGGAGGCTGCGGCCGAGAAGGCTGAGGCCGAGCCCGAGGTTGTGGCTGAGGCCGAGCCGGTTGTTGAGGCACCCGCTGCTGCCGAGGAGCCCAAGACTGAGGAGAAGCCGGTTGAGGCTAAATCTGAGGTGAAGGTTGAGGCAGCTCCCGAGGCTGAGGCTAAGCCAGCTGCGAAGCCTACCGCCAAGAAGACCACGACGCGCAAGACGACGGCCAAGAAGGCTACGACAACCATGGCCGCTGCCACCAAGACCGACGCAGCAAAGACGACTACCGCCAAGGCAACGACCACGCGCAAGCGCACGACCGCCGCAGCCAAGAAAGCTGCCGAGGCCGAGATCGCTCCCGAGGTAAAGGCCGAGACCGCCACCGCCGAGGCTAAGCCTGTGGCAAAGGCTCCGGCCAAGTCTGCCGCCAAGAAGACGGCCGCGTCCAAGACCGCGACCACCAAGAAGGCCACGGCTACGAAGTCGACGACGAGCAAGGCTGCTACGACGAAGGCCGCCGCAAAGACGACCGCGAAGGCCGCCGCAAAGTCCGTCGTCAAGGTCGAGGAGGCACCCTCCGAGCCCAAGGCCAAGGCAGCTGTCGAGGCAAAGCCGGCCGCCAAGACCACCACGCGCAAGCGCGCTACGACGACGGCCAAAAAGACCACGACCAAGGCTGCTGCTCCCAAGGCAGAGGCTAAGGCCGAGGACAAGCCCGCAGTAAAGGCCGAGCCTGCTCCGAAGGCCGCAGAGGTCAAGACCGCTCCGAAGGCTACGGCAAAGACCAAGCCCGCCAAGGAGACCCCGGTCTCCCCCGCTGTTCCGGCCGAGGAAAAGGCCCCGACCAAGAAGACCTCCGTCCGTAAGGCAACGGCCACCCGCAAGCGCCACTAATCCGGACGATTAAAACTTAATCCAACGCAAGATGAGGGCGCCCCTACCAGGCGCCCTCATCTTGGTTGAACTTCTGTATTAAAAAGAGGGCCGGTTTACTACGACAAAATGGCTCCAGCCGACCACGGCGGGTAATCTACGAAATTGGCAACGCCTCTACCTGCGGTTTTAATATCACCAAAATGACCCTGGTTGAGATCATTCAATTCGTCGTAGTAAACCGGGTTACTTTTGTTTGGCTACAAATAGTATCGGTATAGGCACATTTGAATATCGCGATAATTTGGGTGGTAAAACGATTTTCTAGGACAACCGTTCGCCGATGGTAAACGGATGTTGTTTATACAGCCTGTGTACAACAGATATACTTACATCCTGTGCGTAAAGCCCATGGCCCGCAGGCCGTGATTCTATTGAACTGGACCGTATTATGAGATTGATTCACAACAGCCGTCTGCCGCAGTTTCGTACTCCGTTTGGCGCTGTGACCACTGGAACTTCCGTTTCGCTATCGGTGATTTTGGAGGATGCCGACCCCAACCAGGCAACGCTCACCCTGCGCACCTGGGTCGATGAAATCGGTGAGTCTCTGTATCCCATGACGCACGAGGGCGACGGCATATTTACCGTAGAGCTTGAGTGCACTGAGCCCTGTCTTATCTGGTACAGCTTTATCTGCAACATCGAGGGCCAGCCCGAGGTACGCCTGGGTGCACCGCAGGGTCGCACCGGTGGCGAGGGTGTGACCTACAACTACGCCGAGGTTCCGTCCTTCCAGATTACCGTCTACAAGCACCGAGAGAACCGTCCCACTTGGTACGAGCGCGGTATGGTCTACCAGATCTTCCCCGACCGCTATGCACGCGACGAAAACTGGCGCGAACGCACGCTTGCCGAAGTTGAAAAACCGCGCAAAGGAATCCAGCGCCGCATGGTCGAGGACTGGAACGAACCGCCCGAGTACGAGCGTGCCGAAGACGGCTCCATCAAGACCTGGGATTTTTACGGCGGCTCGCTCAAGGGTATCCAAAATGACCTGCCCCGCATTGCCGAGCTAGGCTTTACGGCCATCTACCTCAACCCAATCTTTGAGGCCGCGAGTAACCACCGCTACGACACGGCCGACTACACCAAGATCGACCCGATCCTGGGCACCGAGCAGGACTTTACCGAGCTGTGCCAGGCAGCCGAGAAGCTGGGCATCTCCATCATCCTGGACGGCGTCTTCAACCACACGGGCGACGATTCGATCTATTTCAACCGCTACGGCAACTATCCCGGCGTGGGCGCTTGGCAGAGCGAGGATTCACCGTGGCGCGATGCGTTTTACTTCCATGAGGACGGTTCGTATGACTGCTGGTGGGGCGTGGGCAACATGCCCGCCATCAATGAGAGCTCCGAACTGGTGCGCGAGCGGCTCCTGGGCAAGGACGGCGTGATCCGTAAATGGCTGCGCGCCGGTGCCCATGGCTGGCGACTCGATGTGGCCGACGAGCTTTCCGACGACTTCCTGGCCGAGATCAAAAAGGCCGTGCTCGCCGAGAAGCCCGACGCGCTGCTGCTCGGCGAAGTCTGGGAAGACGCCTCCAACAAGATCAGCTATGGCCACCTGCGTCGCTATCTGCAGGGCTCGGAGCTCGACTCCGCCATGGACTACCCCTTCCGCGACATGGTCATCGGCTTTTTGATGGGCTACAAGAACGCATATCAGGCTGCCGAGGATATCGAGACCCTGCGCGAGAACTACCCGCACGAGGCACTGGCCTGCGCACTCAATCTGCTTTCGAGCCACGACCGTCCTCGCATCATCTCAGTACTCGGCGGTGGCCCCGACGAGTCACAGCTGCCCGAGAGCGAGCGCAGCAAATGGCGCCTGGACGATAACTCGATGGGTCTGGCCAAGAGCCGTTTTTGGCTGGCGACGCTCATGCAGATGACCTTCCCGGGTGTGCCCTCGATCTATTATGGCGACGAGTACGGCTTGGAGGGCCTCACCGATCCGGGCAACCGCCGTACCCTGCCGACCAAGGACCAACTCCACGACTTCGACACGCTGGCCATCGTTAAGAACGCGTCTGCCGTGCGCCGCGCGCTGCCCTTTATGGTCGATGGCGAGATCAAGGCCTTTGCGCTCAACGACGAAGTCTTGGCTTACACCCGCACGGGCAAAGACGGCGAGGCCGCGACGGTTATCATCAACCGCAGCCTGCGCAATTCGCACCGCGTGACGATTCCGGCGCTCGGCGAATGCGCGAGCGACGTGATCAGCGGTCACGAGCGCGAGATCCACAACGGTACCGTCACGCTCGACCTGTACCCGCTGGGCTCTTCGATCATCTATCACCATGCCGAGAAGCGTCTGCAGGAGCCGCTCGATCATGGCGCGGGCGTTGTGTGCCACATCACCTCGGTGCCGACCGATGACGGCAAGCCCGGCACAATCGGTGCGCCCACGCGTCGCTTTATCGACCATCTGGCCGCTATGGGCATGCGCTACTGGCAAGTCCTGCCCGTCAACCCGACGGACTTCTTCCGCTCCCCTTACGCTGGGCCTTCGGCCTTTGCGGGCAATATTGACCTGCTGTCCGAGAGTCACGAGGAGCTGGCCGCCGACTTTGCTGCATGGAAGGCTCACGGCGGCGAGGATGCCGACCCGCTGTACACGGCGTTTAAACATCGCAACGCTGATTGGCTCGAAAAGTACTGCGTCTACATGGCCGTTAAGAAGTACTTTGAGGGCGAGTCGCGCCACGATTGGCCGGCAGATGTAGCGCGCTACAACGAGTATCTGATCGATGACAAGCGCTTCCACGACGAGGCCGAGCTGCAGGCGTACATGCAGTATCGCTTTGACCTTGCCTGGTGCGAGCTCATGAACTATGCGCACAAGAAGGGCATCGAGGTCATCGGCGATATCCCGATGTATGTCTCGGACGATTCGGCCGACGCGTGGAGCGAGCCCGAGAACTTCTGGCTGTCCGATACCGGCAAGGCGATTGAGATTTCGGGCGCGCCGCCCGACAACTTTGCGCCCGAGGGCCAGGTGTGGGGCAACCCCACCTTCCGATGGGATCGCATGAAGGAGAACGGCTATCGCTGGTGGATGGACCGCCTGCGTCGTGCGTTTTCGCTCTACGACCGCGTGCGCCTGGACCACTTCCTGGGCTTCCACAGCTACTTTAGCATTCCCGCCGGTAAGGCCTGTGCCGACGGCCGCTGGCTGGCAGGCCCGGGCAAGGACCTGTTCCAGACCGCCTATGACGAGCTGGGCCCGCTCAACTTTATCGCCGAGGATCTGGGCTATCTGACGCCCGGCGTTCGCGCCATGGCTTCGACCTGCGGCTTCCCCGGCATGGACGTGCTGGAGTTTAGCGACTACGACGTTCGTTGCGGAATTCACCCCACACCGGGAAAGATCCTGTACACCTCGACGCACGACACCTCGACACTTGCCGGCTGGTGCACGCGCTCCTTTGCAGGCAGCGATGAGCCGAGCGGCATTACATTGGCAAGCGAGCTCATGGGCAATGCCCTGGCAAGCGATGCACCGCTCGTGATGATGCCGCTGCAGGACGTGCTGGGACTGGGCGACGATGCACGTATGAACGTGCCGGGTGTAGCCACAGGCAACTGGACATGGCAGGCTGACGAGGCCGACGTTGCTGCAGCCGAGGAGAAAACTGCGAAGCTCCTGCGCA
This sequence comes from uncultured Collinsella sp., assembly GCA_959596495.1. Lineage (GTDB taxonomy): Bacteria > Actinomycetota > Coriobacteriia > Coriobacteriales > Coriobacteriaceae > Collinsella. The sequence continues at coordinate 32,022 of CAUFXK010000016.1, forward strand.
ACACTCATAGATTCTGGGGCGAAGCGTGATAAAACCCCCGATATAGGGTACAGTTACAGCTGTTTGAATTTTTGCGGGCAGAGCGATCTGCCCGCTTTGTGCTGAAAAGGAAGTATTATGGCGCGCTACGATTACAAGTGCACGAGCTGCGGCAACGTGTTTGAGGTTGAGCACCCCATGTCCGAGACGCCCGAGGTCGTATGCCCCAGCTGCGGCGCCCCGGCATCCAAGACGTTCTCGGCCAGCGGCATTAAGTTCGACGGCAGCGGTTTCTACAACACAGACCAACGCAGTGGCGGCTCCAGCACCAGCGCCACCAGCGGCTGTTGCGCCAACTGCCCGCACAACCACTAGAGACAAGCGGTCTCACTACTCAGATTTCCCTATGAGTTGCGGTGAAATAGTTCCTGAATGGGGGTGCGGACGATTTCTTGGACCGCGCCTAGGCGTATCCAAGCTTCCTGCGG
>CAUFXK010000017.1 GCA_959596495.1 uncultured Collinsella sp.
CATCATCCCCGAGGAGTGGGGCGGACAGAACATGTTCGTCAACATCTCGGCCAAGCAGAAGATCGGTATCGACGACCTGCTCGAGACCGTGCTGCTCCAGGCCGACGTGCTCGAGCTCAAGGCCAACCCGGACACCTTTGCCTCCGGTAACGTCCTCGAGGCCAAGCTCGACAAGGGCCGCGGTTCGGTTGCCACGGTTCTCGTGACCCGCGGCACCCTGCACGTGGGCGATACGCTGGTCGCCGGCCTTACCTACGGCCGCGTCCGCGCCATGCTCGATCCCAAGGGCAACGCCGTCACCGAGGCCGGCCCCTCCGACGCCGTCGAGATCTTGGGCCTGCAGTCCGTGCCCAACGCCGGTGACGAGTTCCGCGTGTTCGAGGACGAGCGCGAGGCTCGCGCCCTGGCCGATGAGCGTTCGCTCAAGGCACGTATCGAGGAGCAGAGCCGCGTGAAGCACGTCACACTCGAGAACCTCTTCGAGACCATCGCCGATGCCGAGGTCAAGGAGCTCAACCTGATCATCAAGGCCGACGTCCAGGGTTCCATCGAGGCCCTTCAGGACTCGCTCGACAAGATGGATCAGTCCGAGGTCCGCATCAACACGATCCACTCCGCCGTCGGTGCCATCAACGAGACCGACGTCGTCCTGGCCGACGCCTCCAACGCCATCATCATCGGCTTTGGCGTGCGTCCCGACGGCAAGGCCCGCTCCGCTGCCGAGCGCGAGGGCGTCGAGATTCGTTGCTACGACGTCATTTACAAGTGCCTCGAGGACCTCGACGCAGCCCGTATCGGCATGCTCAAGCCCACCGAGGTCGAGGTCTCCACGGGTTCTGCGACCGTTCTGGACACCTTCAAGGTGCCCAAGGTCGGAATCGCCGCCGGTGTCCGCGTCGAAGAGGGCGAGATCGCCGCGACCGATTCTGTGCGCCTGGTGCGCGACGGCATCGTGGTCTTCAACGGTAAGATCGCCTCGATGCGCCACTACAAAGACGAGGCCAAGAGCCTCAAGAGCGGTTCCGAGGGCGGCATTGGCCTGGAGAACTTCCAGGACATCAAGCCCGGCGACCAGATCGAGGGTTACCGCATCGACCAGGTTGCCCGTACCGAGTAGGGGGTAGCGCTATGAAGCAAACGCAGGCGACCCGCCGTCTGGGCGAGCAGCTTCGCGAGAAGCTCGGTTATATCCTGCTCTTTGAGGTTTCCGATCCGCGTCTTGACCTGGTCACCCTGACCGCGGTCGAGGTCGCGGTGGACCGTTCGTTCGCGCGTGTGTACGTTTCGTGCGATGCGAGCCGCTACGATGAGGTCATGGAGGCGCTTGCCAGCGCCAAGGGCCGTATTCGCAGCCTGTTGGCTCGCTCGCTCGATTGGCGCGTCACGCCCGAGCTCGATTTTCGCATCGATCGCTCGACCGATGAGGCCGAGCGCATCACGCGTGCGCTGGAAAACGTTCCGGCCACGCTTGCGATCGAAAAGGACGAGGACGGCTACCCCATAGCGGATGCCGCCCAGGAGGCAGCTTTAGATGACTAATTCCGCCGACCTCGCCTCGTGCGAGTCTGCAGATATTAAACGACGCATCCTCGAGCTCATCGAGGGTGCGTCCTCCATTGCGATCTCGGGTCACACCTCTCCCGACGGCGATGCTTTGGGCTCCGTGTTGGGCCTGGGCCTTTCGCTTATGAAGGTGTTCCCCGACAAGGACATCGCCCTGCTGCTGGCAGACGATGATCCCGTTCCGCGCATCTACCGTTTTATGGAGGGCGCCGACCTGCTGGTGCCGGCATCTACCTACACCGGCAACCCGGACCTGTTCATTTCGGTAGACGTGCCGGTCGTCGAGCGCCTCAATAATTCCGCCGAGGTGTTGCGTCGTTCGGCTCATGTGGCGTGCTTTGACCATCACCCGGCACGCGAGGAGTTTGCCGAGGTTAGCCTCAGGTGCGTCAATGCCGCGGCCTGCGCTATGATTATCGACCGCTTTTTGGCCGATTGCGGCATTACCGCAAGCGACAGCATCGCCACCTGCCTGCTGTGCGGCCTGGTTACCGATACCGGTCGTTTTCAGTATCAGAATGCCGACGCCGCAGCGTTTCATGCGGCCTCGCGCCTTGTGGCGCACGGTGCCGATCCGGCGCGCGTCGCGCTCGAGGTCTACCAGAGCATGCGTGTCGAGTTCTTGCACCTCAAGTCCATCGTCATGGGTCGTATCAAGACGGTTGCGCACGGGCGCGTGGCATATAGCTACGCGTACGAGAGCGACCTTAAGGACTGCGGCGTCACCTCGGACGAGTGCGACGGCCTGGTCGATGTGGTGCGCGCGGTGATGGGCGTCGAGGTCTGCCTGTTCCTTAAGGGCATCGAGGGCGATACCAAGGTGCGCGGCAACCTGCGCTCCAAGGGCGATCTTGATGTTTCCGAGATTGCGGCCAACTTTGGCGGAGGTGGGCACCACGCTGCCGCCGGCTTTACCAACGCCGGAACGATTTCCGAGACGCTCACCGCGGCACTTCCCATGCTGGCCGAGCTGGTAGGGGAGGATCCCGCTTCGGTGACCGTCGAGCTCTAACTTTTTGGATGGTACATGGCTCGTCGTACACCTTCTCAACTTAATATGCTGCTCGCCGTCGATAAGCCGGTGGGCTGCACCTCCCACGACGTGGTTTCGCAATGCCGACGCGCCCTCCATGAGCGGCGCGTCGGTCATGCCGGAACGCTCGATCCCATGGCTTCTGGTGTCATGGTGGTGGGCGTGGGCCAGGCAACGCGTCTGCTGGGCATGCTCACACTCGATACCAAAAGCTACGTCGCCGACATCTCGTTTGGCGTCGAGACCAATACCGATGATGCGGAAGGCGAGGCCGTCCGCACGGTGCCCATTGCCGCCGACCTGCGCGATCCGGCCTATGCCCGCGAGCGCCTGTGCGCCATGCTGGGCCCGCAGATGCAGGTACCGCCGGCGTTTTCGGCCATTTCGGTCAACGGCGTGCGCGCCTATAAGTCTGCGCGCGAGGGCAATGCCGTTGAGTTGCCCCCTCGTCCGGTCGAGGTATACTCCGCCGACCTGATTGCCGTGAGCGGCGAGGGCGACGCTTGTGTTTGGACCGTGGCGTTTTTGGTGAGCAAGGGCACCTATATCCGTGCGCTCGCTCGCGATCTGGGTCGCGCCTGCGACAACGCGGCGCATATTTCCGCACTGCGCCGCACGGCCTCCGGAGTTGTCTCCATCGGTGCCTGCCATGCGGTCGAGGAACTTTCTGCCGAGTCCGCTGCCGGCATTGCCCTGGATCCCATTGCGGCGCTGGGCGCCACGCGCGTCGACTTGCCGGGCGACCTTGCCGACGATCTGCTGTGCGGACGTCGTATTCCTATTGAGCGCGCGCTTGCGAGCTTCGATGCGTCGAATGCTCCGTTTGCGCTGGTGCTCGATGGCGGGCTTAAGGCGCTCGCCCGTATCGAGGGCGGTCGCTTTGTGATGGAACACGTCTTTCCGCAAGCGATTGGCGGTGTTCGATGATGCTGGCCTCCCACGTGCTCGCGCGTATTTTTTTCGCGGGCGAGTCGGATGAGACCCGCATCGTCGCTGCCGATGCATTTGATGATTGCGCGTGCCTGGGCGCCGCGTCGATCGCCATCGGCGTGTTCGATGGCGTACATCGGGGGCATCACGAACTGATCGACGCGGTCGTTCGCGATGCGCGCAACCACGGCTGCAAGGCGGTCGTGGTTACCTTCGATCCCGACCCGGACGTCGTGGTGAGCCCCTCGCCCGCTCAAAAACTGATGACGACGGCCGACCGTCTGCATGCCCTGGCTCTCACCGGGGTCGATGCGGTCGTGGCCGTTCCCTTTACGCCCGCGGTGGCGGCTCTCGACCACGTGGGCTTTCTTAAATTGCTGTCGCGCGTCGTCGATATCCGTTCGATTCGCGTGGGTAGCGACTTTAGGTTGGGTCGCGGCGGCGCCTCGGGCGTTGCCGAGATGCAGGCATGGGGTACCGAGCGCGGCGTTGACGTCTATGGCCACGAGCTGCTGTGCGTCGATGGGAAGACGATCTGTGCTACCCGTATTCGCCAGGAGCTCAGCCTGGGTCATGTTGAGCTTGCCACCGAGCTGCTCGGCCGCCCGTACATGCTTCGAGGTATTGTTGCCGGCGGTCGCCACCAGGGCTCCGACATGGGTTTTCCCACGGCAAACATCCAGGTGCCCGAGGGCATCCAGGTTCCTGCCGATGGCGTCTACGAGGGCCTGGTGCTTGTCGACGATACCGTGTGGCCCGCTGCCGTCAATGTGGGCCTGCCGCCGACGTATGCCGACGATGCCGCCTCGGCGCATCTCGAGGCCAACTTGATTGGGTATGCGGGCGACCTGTATGGCGCCTCGGTGTCGCTGGCGTTTACGCGTTGGCTGCGCCCGTCGCGCGTGTTCGATTCGCTGGACGAGCTTATCGCGACCGTCGAGGGTAATATTAACGATATCCGTCATAACTTGGGTGAGCAGGGGGTGAGCATCTGTGATTAGCGATGAGGAAAAAGACCAGGTACGCGCTGCGTCTGATCTGGTTGCCATCGTGCAGGAAACGGTTGAGCTCAAGCCCCGCGGCCATGAGTTTTGGGGCTGCTGCCCCTTTCATGGCGAAAAGACCCCGTCATTTCACATTATCCCCGCTACGCAGGTGTGGCACTGCTTTGGCTGTGGCGAGGGCGGCGACGTCTTCACCTACATCATGAAGCGCGAGAACCTGAGCTTCCCTGAGTCGATTCGCTACCTGGCCGACCGTGCCGGCATTGAGCTGCACGATACCGGCGCCTATCGTGAGCGCGGCACCAAGCGCGCCCGCATCTATGACCTGTGCGCCGAGACCGCCCAGTTCTACCACACCATGCTCATGCGCGGTAAGGACAGCCGTCCGCGCGAGTATTTCGCCAGCCGCGGTATGGGCGGCGACGTCTGCCGCCGCTACTGCCTGGGCTTTGCGCCGGGTCGCAACGCGCTGGTGTCGCATCTGTCGCAGGCGGGCTTTACCCCGCAGGAGATGATTGACGCCAACGTGGCCGTGAGCCGTGGGCGCGGGCAGCTTGCCGACCGTTTTTACGACCGCGTGATGTTTCCCATCTTTGATGAGCAGGGTCATAACATCGCCTTTGGCGGGCGCATTATGGGCGACGGCCAGCCTAAGTACCTCAACACCGCCGAGACGAGCGTGTTCCATAAAAAGCGAAACCTCTACGGCTTTAACTGGGCCAAGGAGTTTATCGTCGCGCAGGATACCGCCATCGTGGTGGAGGGATATACCGATTGCATCGCCTGCTGGGAGGCGGGGATCAAAAACGTCGTCGCCACGCTGGGCACGGCGCTGACGGAACATCACGTAAAGACGCTCACCCGTTTTGCCAAGCGCATTGTCTATATGTTTGATGGCGACGCCGCCGGTCAAAAGGCCGCACGCCGCGCGATTCAGTTTATCGAGCAGGATTCGATGGACCTGCGCTGCGTGGTGCTTCCCGACGGCAACGACCCCATGGAGTTCATCACCGCGCATGGTGGCGAGGCACTGCAGGCGCGTATCGACGCCGCTGAGCCCCTCATGGACTTTGTGTACCGCTCGCTGCAGGAGTCAAGCGACATCACCACGCCGGGCGGTCGTGCCAAGGCGCTCGAGGATGCGCTGACGCTCATCTATCCGCTGCGCGATAGCTACATGATCGATACGTACTTTATCCAGATTGCCGACCTGCTGGGGTTGGACTTGGAGACGGTGCGTTCGAGCTCGGGCCGTGTGTTTCGCGATGTTGCCAAGCGCGAGGATGCCGAGCGTCGACGCGAGCAGAACTACGAGCGTCAGCGGGCGCAGGCTGAGCGCGCAGGTAGCGCGGGCGGTCGGGCGTCTGGTTCGCAGGGGGCGCCTCGCGGCGCTTGGGCGTCGGGAGCGACACCGCCGGTGTCCACACCGGTCGAGGAAGAGCCGTATGACTATGTGCCGCTCGAGGCCTACGGGGCCGCGCCGGTCGAAGTCATCGACGATGTGCCGCCGATCGATTTGCCGGTTGCGGCGCCGGTTGCCGATGCTTGCGACGCGTCTGCGGCACCGACGATGCCGATCGTGCTGACCGACCTGGAGCGAAAGTCTTTGGCGGGGGAGCGTGAGCTGCTGACGATGCTCACGAGCTACCCCGACCTGTTCCGCACGTATGCCGACCGCATCTGCTCGATCGAGTGGGTGGATCCGCGCCACGAGTCCATTGCGTGGGCCGTGCTCGCGACGCCGCCGGGCACCGACCCCACGGCGTGCATGGATGCGGCACGCGCGGTGTGTCCCGAGGCGGCCTCCCTTGTCAGCGCCGGGCGCATTTCGTCGACGAGCAAGCATCCCACCGAGACGAACATCGTGTTTATGCTCGATACCCTCGAGCTCTACACCATCAAGCGCCGCATGCGCGCCGCACAGGCCAAGCTTCGCCAGGACCGGTCGCTCGACGATGAGGCGCGCCGTGTGCTGACGATGCAAGCGATGCAAGATTCTCAGCGCCAGCGCGAGCTCCAAAAGTCGATCGGTGGCGTGGCGGATCCGTTCCGTTTGATCGGTTTGGAGACGGCGGGCGCCGACCAGGCCTAGATGTTGTGGTCAACCAGCGTATTTGCGCCTATATCCAGTCTGAATTTTGGGTATAGACGTCAATGTGTGTGCTAAAGTATTGAGTCCTGTGGACTATGAAGGGAGAATCTGTGCCAAATAAGAGTGAGAGCACGGGTACTGGGCTGGAATCCTACGTTGCAAAGCTCATGGGCAACGGCTCAAACAGGACTTCGGTAACCGAGGACGAGATTCAGGTCGCCCTGAAGGATATCGATGTATCTGATGAGCAGCTCAACGCGGTGTATTCCGCGCTGCGCAACAGCGGCATCCAGATTATCTCCGCGAGCGGTAACGACGACGCCCCCATGGACGTCGACGATGACGATAACGATAGCGATACCGACGATTTCGATGACGACGAGCATGATTCCGGTTCGCTCGACGATCACGAGCTTAAGATGGCCCGTCAGGCCGACGCCGAGATGGGTTCTTCCAAGAGCAAGAAGAAGCGCACCGTGCGCACGTCCCGCTCGCGTTCGCGCGTGCGTGGCATCGATGCCTCCACGGTGATGCTGACCGGCGATCCGGTTCGTATGTACCTTAAGGAGATCGGCAAGGTCGACCTGTTGACCGCCTCCGAAGAGGTCGATCTGGCCATGAAGATCGAGGCCGGTCTCGATGCCACCGAGAAGCTCGAGGCCGCCGAGGCGGGCGAGATCGAGCTTACCCGCGTCGAGATGCGTCGCCTGACTCGTATCGAGAACGTCGGCCTCGAGGCCAAGCAGGCGCTCATCAGCGCCAACCTGCGCCTGGTCGTCTCCATCGCCAAGCGCTATGTCGGTCGCGGCATGCTGTTCCTGGACCTGATCCAGGAGGGCAACCTCGGTCTGATCCGCGCCGTCGAGAAGTTCGACTACCAGAAGGGCTTTAAGTTCTCGACGTACGCAACGTGGTGGATCCGTCAGGCCATCACGCGTGCTATCGCCGACCAGGCCCGTACCATCCGTATTCCCGTGCACATGGTCGAGACCATCAACAAGCTCGTCCGCGTGCAGCGCCAGCTTCTCCAGGACCTGGGTCGCGACCCGACCCCCGAGGAGATCGGTGCCGAGATGGACATGAGTGCCGACCGCGTCCGCGAGATCCAGAAGATTTCGCAGGAGCCCGTGTCGCTCGAGACCCCCATCGGCGAGGAAGAGGATTCCCAGCTGGGCGACTTCATCGAGGACTCCCAGGCTATCGTTCCGCCCGATGCCGCCAGCTTCTCCATGCTGCAGGAGCAGCTCACCCAGGTGCTCGACTCGCTTGCCGATCGTGAGCGTAAGGTTATCGAGCTGCGCTTTGGCCTTGTCGACGGACATCCCCGCACGCTCGAGGAAGTCGGCCGCGAGTTTGGCGTCACGCGCGAGCGCATCCGCCAGATCGAGTCCAAGACCCTGGCCAAGCTCCGCCATCCCAGCCGTAGCAGCAAGCTGAAGGATTACATCGAGTCTTAACCTCGCAAGCAAGAAGCGCCCTCAAGCACATCCGCTTGGGGGCGCCTTCATGTAGTCATTGGGTAGTCATTGAGGACGTCCCCATTGATTAGGTCGGAAAAATTCTCAAAAAAGTTCTTGCCCTGAGCTGATTCGTCCGTATAATAAACTTCGTTGCTTGAGAGCACGCACCTATTCCTCGGTAGCTCAATGGTAGAGCACGCGGCTGTTAACCGCGCTGTTGTAGGTTCGAGTCCTACCCGGGGAGCCAGAATTTCCAGCCCTTTCCGTTGGGCTTTAAATTCCTCGGTAGCTCAATGGTAGAGCACGCGGCTGTTAACCGCGCTGTTGTAGGTTCGAGTCCTACCCGGGGAGCCAGGTTGTAAAACCCGTCGCTTATGCGGCGGGTTTTTTCATGCCGCGATCACTTGGCGCGAACGTTGCCATATCAACATTTCGTGTCGAGGATGTAATCCCGCGACCCACCACCTCAACATGGCGCGGTCGTTGTAGAATATTGCAATGATTGCTCCCACGAGATGGTGCCGCGAGCACCAGATAAGGAGATTCTTGTGTCTGAGACCATTAACGGCAGCCTGAGCGTCTCGAACGACGTTATTGCCGATATTGCCGGTTATGCCGCGATGACGTGCTATGGCGTCGTCGGTATGGCCGAACAGCTCCAGGGCGCCGAGAGCGTGCGCCTGCTTGCCGGTCAGCGCCTCCGCAAGGGCGTGCTTGTCTCCGCCGACGAGAACGGCCTTGCGGTCGATCTTCACGTCGTGCTCGAGAACGGCGTCAACATGAAGTCCGTTTGCCACAATCTTTCGAGCTCCGTTGCCTTCACCCTGCAGGAGATCGCCCAGATCGATCCCGCCAGCCTTAAGATCGGCATCCACATCGACGCGCTCAAGAGCCGTCTGAACTAGCATCCGAAAACGGAGATTCAAATACCCATGATTGCAAAGACCATTCGCACCTGTTTTCCGATCGCTGCGGCTGCCGTTTCCGACAAGGCCGAGGAGATCAACAAGCTCAACGTCTTCCCCGTACCCGACGGTGACACCGGCACCAACATGTCCCTCACGCTCGCCTCGGTGACCAAGGAGCTCTCCGCCCTTCCCGCCGATGCCGACATGGAGGCCATCGCCGGCGCCATCACCCACGGCTCCCTGATGGGCGCCCGCGGCAACTCCGGTGTCATCACCTCGCAGATTCTGCGTGGTGTGGCCGAGGGCCTTGTCTCTGCCGATGAGCCCATTACGTCTGCCAATATCGCCTTCGCCTTCCGTCGTGCCGTCAAGGTTGCCTTCCAGGCCGTCCGCAAGCCCATCGAGGGCACGATCCTCACGGTGCTGCGCGATGTCTCGACCAAGGCCGACGAGTGCGAAAAGAAGAAGTTCTCGGCCGAGGACGCGCTCGATGCCATCGTCGTCGAGGCCTACCAGTCCGTCGCCCGCACGCCCGACCTGCTGCCCGTTCTGAAGGAGAACGGCGTGGTCGACTCCGGTGCCTTTGGCTTTGCCATCTTCCTGGAGAACTTTGTTGCCGCAGCGCTTGGCCGCAGCACCGTTGTCGAGGATTTCTCCGCCACGTTTGATTCTGCCGGCTCTGCCCGCGACGCGGCCCTCGGTCGCGTTGAGATCGAGGCCAACGACGACTGGGAAGGCTCGGAGTTCCGCTACTGCAACGAGTTCCTCTTTAAGGCCGACGCCCCGTTTGACGAGGACGAGTGCCTTAAGTTTCTGGGTTCCATGGGTGACTGCGAGCTGCTTGTGGGTGCCTACCCCGACTACAAGATCCACGTGCACTCCAACACGCCCAACCTGGTGCTCGAGCACATGTTGCAGCTTGGCCAGATCTATGAGGTCTTTATCCACAACATGGAGATGGAGGCCCACGACCGTACCGCCAAGATTCACGAGGACCAGGAAAAGGCCGCCGAGCCCGCCAAGGCGCTGGGCTTTGTCGCCGTTGCCGCTGGTTCGGGCGAGGCCGACATCCTCAAATCCCTCGGCGTTGACGTGATCGTCTCGGGTGGCCAGACCATGAACCCCTCGACCGCCGACTTGCTGGGCGCGGTGGACCAGGTCAACGCGACCTCGGTCATTATCCTGCCCAATAACGGCAACATCCGCATGGCTGCCGAGGCCGCCGCTTCTGCTTGCACCGACAAGAAGGTCGCCGTCGTTCCCACCAAGACCGTCCCGCAGGCGTTCTCCGCACTGTTCGCGGTCCTGCCCGATTCCGAGCTCGAGGACGCCGTTGCCGCTATGGTCGACGCCATCAGCGAAGTTCGCGATGGCGAGGTTACCCGTGCCGTGCGCGATTCCAGTGCCTCTGACGGCTCTCCGATTCACTCCGGTGACGTCATGGGTATCATTGCCGGTTCCATCGACGTGGTCGGCTCCGATGTTAAGCAGGTCACGCTCGACTGCATCAACCGCATGCAGGAGGAAGAGGAGGGCGATGCGCTGACGATTCTGGCCGGCGAGGAGCTGTCCGATGAGGCCTTCCAGGAGATCGTCGACGCCATCGAGGAGGCTCAGCCCGACTTGGAGATCGACGCTCATCGTGGCGAGCAGCCGCTCTATCCCGTGATCTTCTCGATCGAGTAGGCATCTGCCCATGTCCGAGCTGTGCTCCGTGCCGCGCGTCTCGGAGCGCTTTGCCCAGAGCAATGCGCTCGACGAGGATATCGCGCGACTCAAATATGTTTCGGGTAAACGTGAGGAGGCCCTTCGCCGTCTGGGAATTCGGACGGTGGGGGACCTCCTTCTCCATATCCCTCACCGATATCTCGACTTTACGCGCTCCTGGTCCATTGAGATGGCGCCCATCGGTACCGTGTGCACGATTGTCGCCACGGTCGATCGTATCGTTCAAAAGCAGCCCCGTCCGCGTATGCAGGTGACCGAGGTCTCGCTGGTGGACGAGACGGGGGTGCTGCAAGTCGCCTTTTTCCGTCAGCCCTGGATTGCCCAGCAATTTAAGCAGGGCGACCGCCTGGCCGTGATGGGTAAGGTCGAGTTTGCCTACGGCTTTAAGCAGATGGCCTCTCCGCATTTCGAAAAGCTCGAGGAAGGACGTGCCGCGGGTACTATCCTGCCGGTCCATTACGTGAGCGATGGCGTGAGCCAGGCATGGATGCGCCGCATCGTTAGCGGTGCGCTCGAGGTTGTCGGCAATCCCTTCGACCCGATTCCCGCCCGCTTACGCGCCAAGCGCCGCCTGATGAGCAATGCCCGCGCGCTGCGCTCAATTCACTTTCCCTCGAGCATGGCCGAGCGCGATATCGCGCGCCGCCGCCTTGCCTATGAGGAGTGCCTCTGCCTTCAGCTGGCGCTGCGCCTGCGCAACGACGGCGGCTTGGTCGAAGTCGCTCCCTACGCCCATACCGCGGGCGAGCACCTGGCGGCGCTCAGGGAAGCCCTACCGTTTTCGCTGAGCGACGAGCAGGAGGGCGCGTTCCAAGACATCCTGAACGATATGCGTGATGGCGGGCGCGTGATGAACCGCCTGCTTCTGGGCGACGTCGGTACCGGCAAGACGGCCGTCGCCGCCTGCGCGCTGGCTGTCGCGGCCGATTCGGGCACCCAGTCCTGCGTTATGGCGCCAACGGGCGTGCTGGCGCGCCAATATGCCGATAAGACCGGTCCCTTGCTCTCGCAGGCTGGTATGTCCTGGGCGCTCCTGACGGGTGCCACGCCGGCGGCCGAGCGCGAGCAGATCCATGCGCAGTTGGAATCGGGCGAGCTTGACGTCCTCTTTGGCACTCACGCGGTCCTTTCGGATGACGTGGCGTTTAAGCATCTTTCGCTTGTCGTCATCGACGAGCAGCACCGCTTTGGTGTGGGTCAGCGCAATGCCCTGCGTGCCAAGGGCCCGGGTGCCGATCTGCTTGTTATGACGGCGACACCGATTCCGCGCACGTTGGCGCTCTCGGTCTACGGCGACCTGGACACGAGCATCATCCGCCATCGGCCTGTTCCGGGGGCGGGCGTTACGACGCGCGTGCTCACCGAGTCGAGCCGCGACCTTGCCTACGGCGCCATTCGCGAGGCGCGCGAAAAGGGCCAGCAGGCCTACGTGATTTGCCCGCTCGTGGAGCCGAGTGACTCGGCCGATGAGCTGGAAGACGTGCCCGGTATCGCCCGCGACGACGAGGGCCGCGTGACCGTCCCCGTGCCGCTGCACGATACGGCAACCGAGCTCGAACGACTGCGTCTGGCCCTGCCGGGACTTACCATCGAGCGCCTTCACGGCCGCATGCCGGCGGGGGAGAAGGACCGGGTCATCGATGCCTTTAAGCGTGGCGAGATTGATGTGCTCGTCTCGACCACGGTGGTCGAGGTGGGCGTCGACGTGCCCAACGCCACCGTCATGGTCATCGAGAACGGCGAGCGCTTTGGATTGGCGGCCCTGCACCAACTGCGCGGTCGCGTGGGCCGTGGCAGCGTGTCGGGCACCTGCCTGGTCATGACGCACTCCAAGGGCAATGGCGGCGCATCGGCGGCGCAAGACCGTCTCCAGTCGCTCGAAAAGACCTCAGACGGCTTTACGCTCGCCCAGATGGACCTGCGCCTGCGCCACGAGGGCGAAATCCTGGGCTACCGTCAGCACGGCGGCGTGACCTTGCGCTTTGTGGACCTGGACGTCGACGAGGATCTTATCGAATGGGCCCATTTGGACGCGGTCGAGCTCTTGCGGTATGCTTGCAACCTTGACTCCGTGGCGACGCGCCCCTTGCGCGATGCGGTCGCCACGCGTTATCGACATATCTTTAAGGAGGTCAGCGGAGGATGAGAATCATCGGCGGTGAATGGCGCGGCCGCAAGATCGAAGAGCCGCGTGGGCGCGATGTCACCCGTCCCACGACCGATCGCGTGCGCGAGGCATGTGCATCCATGGTCATGTCGGCGTTCGATTTCGATTTGGACGAGGTCCGCGTGCTGGATGCCTTTGGCGGCTCCGGTGCCCTGGGAATCGAGATGCTCTCGCGTGGCGCCCGCTCGCTCACCACGTTCGAGATCGATCGCAATGCCGCCCGTCTGATCACCAAGAATATCGAGTTGCTGTGCCGCGACCGCTCGCGTTGGCGTGTCGTTTCCGGCGATGTGCTGGCGAGCGCCTCGCGCGGCCGTGTGCCGGGTGGTCCTTTTGATCTGGTCCTGCTCGATCCACCGTATGCCTTTGGCGCCGAGCCGGTCGAGGAGCTGCTGCAAAATTTTTCCCAGCAGGGACTGCTGACGCCCGGGGCCTTTGCCCTGTTTGAGCATGCCGCAACCGATGCGGGCGCTCATCCAGCTGGTTTTGAGACTGTACGAGAGAAGCGCTACGGCATTACCTCGGTTGACTTGCTGCACTGGGTGACCGAGGACGAGAGCGACCATGCTGACGAGAACGAAAATGACGAGGATGCGCCTTCGGAGGACACCCATGAATGACACCATCAACCGCGTGATCGTCCCGGGCACCTTCGATCCCATCACCTTTGGCCATATTGACGTGATCCGCCGAGCCCGCCGCATCTTTCCCAGCGTGATCGTCGCCGTGGCCGAATCGCAGGGTAAAAACGGCGTGGGCACCACCTTTATGCTCGACGAGCGCGTGGCGCTGGCCCGCGAGGCCCTCGGCGATTTGGACGGCGTCGAGGTGCTGCCCTTCACCGGCCTGCTGGTCGACTTTGCACGTGAGCAGGGGGCAGGTGCCGTCGTTAAGGGTCTGCGCGCCATGACCGACTTTGAATACGAGCTGCAGCAGGCCGACCTCAACTATCGCCTGGATTGCGAGCTGGAGTCCATCTTTGTCATGAGTGCTCCGCAGTACGGGTACATCTCGAGCTCGGTGGTGCGCCAGATCGCTTCGCTTGGCAGCGATGTATCGACGTTTGTGCCGCCCAACGTGGTCGCAGCGCTCAAACATCGCTTTTCGTGACGTTTTTTATTGCCTGGTGGCATGTGGTAAACTAACACGATGATATGTTACCTATGAAAGGAGACCGGATGCCGGGCGAGAATTTTCCTGGCGACAGGATCGTGAGTCTTGTCGACGAGCTCGAGGGGCTCATCGAAGAGGCTAAGACGCCGTTCGGCAAGAACGCCCAGATGAAGGTTATCGACGCCGACGTCTTCTTTAACATCCTCGATGAGATCCGCATGAGCTATCCCGAGGAGTGGCAGAAGTCCCGCCGTATCCTCAAAGAGCGCGAGGAGCTTATGGCCTCCGCCGCCGCTCAGGCCGATTCCATCATTGCCGATGCTCAGCAGCAGGCGCTCACCATTGCCGGTGAGCAGGAAATTGTCCGCTTGGCACAGCAGCAGGCCGACGACATCCGCGACCGTGCCCAGCAGTACGAGCGCGAGACGCGCTATGCCGCCGAGGATTACGCCGAGCAGGTCTTTACGCACCTCGAGGAGAACCTTAAGAGCCTGACCGGCACCGTCACCCGTTGCCGTCAGCAGCTCAACGAGGGCGCCGCTCAGCAGAACGGTCAGTGGTAATGGCCGAGTTCCCGAGCGTAACCGTCGATCTTTCCGAGCAGCTCGAGTTTCCCGGAGACTCATACCCGCTGACCGGCAAGGTCGATGTCGCCACCTACACGGTGGGCGAGAAGGAGTACCAGCTGCAGGACGGCATTGCCTACGACGTGGTCTTTACCAACGCCGGTACCGGTGTTCTGCTTTCGGGCATGGTCCGCGCTCACGCCACCGGCGAGTGCGATCGCTGCCTGGAGCCCGCCTCGTTTGATATCGCAGGCGAGATCGAGGAGTTCTACCTCTTTGAGGAGCCCGAGGACCCCGAGGCCTACGAAGACGGCTACGAGTTGCTGGGCGAGGATCGCATCGTCGATCTGGGTGAGCCCATCAACGACGCGGTCGTCATGGACACGCCGTTCGTTGTCCTGTGCAAGCCCGATTGCCGCGGCCTTTGCCCCACCTGCGGCAACAATCTCAACGTCGAGCAATGTGAGTGCGCCGCCAAGGCGGAGGCCGAATGGGTCGCTGCCACGGAAAATCCATTTGCAGCATTGAAGAATCTCAAGCTTGACGAGTAAAACTGTGGTAATATCGCTACTTGCGCGTAATCGCCACACTGGATAGTTCATAAGGAAGGTCACTATGCCCGTACCTAAACAAAAGCAGGGTCGTATCCGCACCCATACCCGTCGTTCCGCCAACATGAAGATCTCGGCTGCGGCTCAGTCCACGTGCCCCCGTTGCGGCGCTGTTAAGCTCCCGCACCACGTGTGCCCCAGCTGCGGTTTCTACAAGGACCGCGAGGTTATCGTTACCGAGTAACTGTATACTCTGGATACGATGCCGTTCCAACTGGAACCACAATGGCCGGCTCAATGAGTCGGCCATTTTTGTATAAGGAGCATATGAAATGAGTAACGTTCGCGTTTGTGTAGACGTTGTGGGCGGAGACGAGAGGCCCCAGGTTGTCCTCGACGGTATCGAGGCTGCGCTTGCGGCAGATCCCGAGATTGAGGTCTTGGCCGTCGGTCCCGCTGAAATCGTCAACCCCTTTGCAGCGGCGCATGCCCGCGTGGAGGCCTTGGAGGCCCCCGACGTCATCAGCATGGAGGACGATCCCATCCGCGCCGTGATGACTAAGCGCAAGTCCTCGATCGTGCTTGCATGCCGTGCCATTAAGAAGGGCAATGCGGACGCGTTTTTCTCGGCCGGCTCGACCGGTGCCATGACCGCTGCCGCCACGGCCTACGTCACGCCGTTTAGGTATTTGGCGGAGGGCAAGAAGCAGCCGGTCCGTCCGTGCCTGACTAACGCACTGCCTAATCGCGCCGGCGGCCTGACGGTGCTGTGCGATATGGGCGCCAATCCCGATGTCACGGTGGACGACATGGTACGTTTCGCCCAGATGGGTGCTGCCTATGCCCGCGTGGTTTTGGACATTGAGCATCCGCGTGTGGGCCTGCTTGCCAACGGCACCGAGGACGAGAAGGGCTCCAACTTTACCAAGGCGTGCTTCCCGGCCATGAAGGCCGCGGTTCCCGGCTTTGTGGGCAACTGCGAGGGCACCGATCTTACGTCGGGCAATTTTGACGTCGTGGTCGCCGACGGTATGTCGGGCAATATTGCGCTCAAGGCCACCGAGGGCGCTGCCAAGTTTTTGCTGCAGGAGCTCAAGGGTGCCTTTATGTCTTCGCTCGGCACCAAGATCGCCGCGCTGCTCATCAAAAAGCAGATGCGCCAGATTAAGGCCAAGCTTTCGGGCGACGCCAAGGGCGGCGCGATTCTGCTGGGCCTGCGCGGCGTCGTGTTGATCGGCCACGGTGCCACGTCGGTCGAGGCCGTCAAGAACGGTACGCTTGCCGCGGCCCAGGCCGTGCGCGCCGGGCTTGTCCAGGACGTTGCCAATTCTATGGACGGTATCGTTTTATAAAGGCCGCGTTACGTGGCTCAACCTGTACCGCGTGGGGTAGAATCGGAGCCGTATTGCAACGCGGCTCCGATTGCCGTGTTGTGTTGTGTTCCATGACATACGAGAGGAAGCGCTATGGATCGCTCCGAAATCTTCGATAAGATCGCCGAAGTCGCCGCTGACGTGCTGGGTGTCGATGTCGCCGACATTAGCGACGAGACCACTTTTGACGATCTCGATGCCGATTCGCTCGAGCGTCTGCAGCTGGTGACGGCCATCGAGGACGAGTTCGACCTCGAGATCGATGACGAGACCCTGCTGTCGCTCAACTCTGTCGCCGACGCTGTCGACGCTATTGAAAACGCCAAGGAGGCCTAAGTCTTGGCTTTGTCTGAACGACTCACGCGCGCCCAGGAGATTCTGGGCCATGAGTTCAATAATAAGGTGCTGCTGCGCGCGGCGCTCACGCATCCCTCGGCCGTCGAGGGTCAGCCGGTCTCTGCCAGCTATGAGCGCCTTGAGTTTTTGGGCGATTCCATTTTGGGCGCCGTGGTGGCCCGTTCGCTCTTTGAGTCCTATCCCGAGTTTGACGAGGGTAAGCTCACGCGCCTGAAGGTGTCCCTTGTCTCGGGCGCTACGCTGTCCGAGGTGTCGCACGAACTGGGTATCGACGACATCATCATCTTTGGTGCCTCCGAGACCGGTACCGGCGCCCGCGGCCTGCATTCGGCGCTCGAGAACGTCTACGAGTCGCTCGTGGGTGCGTTGTATCTGGATGCCGGTTGGGATGCGGCGGCGGAGTTCATCCACCGTACGCTCAAGCCGCACCTGGCCTCCGAGCGTGCCGAGCACCCCGCGAACCCCAAGTCGTTCTTGCAGGAGTGCGTGCAGGCAGACGGCCACGAGCCTCCCGCGTATAAGCTGGTCGGCTCCGAGGGCCCCGCGCATGCGCCCACCTTTACCGCTGTGGTGCTCATCGACGGTATTCGTCAAGGCCGCGGCACTGGTTCCTCCAAGAAGGAGGCCGAGGGAGCCGCTGCGCTCGAGGCGCTCGACCGCATGGGCTACACCACCAACGGCGTGATTCTCAACAAGAAGCCTGTTTAAGCGAGGAACCGTGTATCTCAAGTCCCTCACGCTCAAAGGGTTCAAGTCGTTTGCCGACCGCGCCCATATGTCATTTGAGCCTGGCCTGACCGTCATCGTCGGTCCCAACGGCTCGGGAAAATCGAACATCTCCGACTCGATTCTGTGGGTCCTGGGCGAGCAGAGCGCCAAGCAGCTGCGCGGCCAGGCCATGGAGGATGTCATCTTCTCGGGCTCGTCGGCGCGCAAGCCGGTGGGTGTGGCCGAGGTTACGCTGGTGCTCGACAACTCGGACCATATGCTTCCCGTCGACTTTGAAGAGGTGGCTATCACCCGCCGCATGTATCGCTCGGGCGAGAGTGAGTACCTCATCAACTCGAGCCCGTGCCGCCTGATGGACATTCAGGACATCCTGCACGATTCGGGCCTGGGCAAGGATACGCATTCCATCATCAGCCAGGGCAAGCTCGATGCCATTTTGCAGAGCCGCCCCGAGGAGCGCCGCGCTCTTATTGAGGAGGCTGCCGGCATCTCCAAGCACAAGCGCCGTAAGGAGCGTGCGCTCAAAAAGATCAAGTCGATGGACGAGCACCTGACCCGTGCCCGCGACATCAATAAGGAGATCGCCCGCCAGCTGCGGCCGCTGGAGCGTCAGGTCGATCGCGCGCGCAAGTACAAAGAGCTGTCCTCGCGCGCGAACGAGCTTACGCAGATGCTGGCCGTCGACGAGCTTCGTTCGCTGCAGTCGCAGTGGAACGACTTGGAGAGCCGCTCTAAGGAGGGCGCCGCCGAGCTGGAGCTCGCGCAGTACCGCCTGGGTGAGAAAGAGCGCGAGCTCGAGAAGCTCCAGGTTATGCTCGAGGAAAAGGGCCTGTTTGTGGGCGATCTGGGCGAGCAGCGCCGCCATATGCAAGACGTGGTCGGCCGCATCAATTCCGATATGCGCCTGCTCGAGGAAAAGGGCCACAACATGGTGTCGCGCCTGTCCGACATGCGCGGCCAGATCTCGAGCTCCGAGCATCAGCGTCGTCGCGTTGTCGAGGAGCTCGAGGATGCACGTGCCCAGCTTGAGGAGGTGACCGGTGCGCACATGCAGGCCCAGTCCGACGTTGACGCCGCCGGTCCTGCTGCCGCCCAGCTCCACGAGCGTCGCGTTGCGCTTGACAATCAGATTTCGCAGCTCACGCGCGAGCAGCGCGATGTGCAGCGTGTGGCCGACAACGCCGCGCTCGAGCTTGCCAAGGTGAAGGACTCGCTGAGCAACGCCGAGGTCGAGGACAACATGTACGCCTCGCGCCTGGAGCAGATCGACGAGCAGCTCGAGGAGGTCACGGCCTCGCTCGAGAGCCGTCGCGACCGCGCTGAGGAGCTTGAAGGCGCGCTCGATCAGGCCCGTCAAGCCCAGGTCGATGCGCGTGAGGCCACCGAGGTCGCTCGTGCGGCGTTGAAGGACTTGCGTAATCGCGAGAGCGAGGCGCGCAACAAACTGTCCGAGGTTCGCTCTGAGCTCGCGAGCCAAAAGAAGCTCGATGCCCGCATGGCAGACAGCTCGCCGCTGGTGAGCCGTCTGATGGGTGCGCTGGGCGATGATGTCTCGGGTCGTCTGGGCGACGTGCTCGAGGCTCCTCGTGAGCTCGAGGGCCTGGTCGAGCAGCTGCTTTCTGGCGATATCGATGCTCTTTTGTTTGATGATGCCGCTACGCTTGAGCGCGCCGGTCGTGCGGCTCTGGACCAAAAGAAGGCCTCGGGCGAGGCGCTGCTGATGGCGCGCGGCGTGAGCGGCGGTGCTGCTGCTAAGGGTGCTGCCGGTTCGCGTCTGGTCGATCGTCTGTCCGTGCGCTCCGGTTATGGCCCGGTTGTCGAGGCCCTGCTCGGCGGCTATTACGTGGTCGATGACTTGGCCGCCGCGCTGGCGGCACCAGTCGTTGACGGTGTGACCTACGTGACTCCCGATGGCGCCCGCGTGAGCTGTGGCGGCCTGGTGCGCGTGGGGCTCGATGCCGGCGAGGCTTCGGGTGCCTTGGAGCGCAAGCGTCGCATTCGCGAGTTAGAGGGCCTGGAGCCCGATCTGGCTGCCGTGTTTGAGCATGTGTCAGACCAGGTCGTCGAGGCCAATGCGGCCGTCGAGGAGGCGCGTGCCGCCGAGGGCGATGCCGCCGGCGAGATCGCCCGTCTTGAGGGCGAGCGCCGCTCGCTGCTTTCCGAGATCGGCCGCTTGGAGCAAAGCGCCAACAATGCCGAGGTCGAGCGCGTGCGCATCTCGAAGCGCCGCGAGCAGGCCGCCGAGGCCGTCCGCGCTGCGCGTCCGCGCGTTGACGAGCTCACCCGTTCGCGCGACGAGGCCCGTGCGCAGGCAAGCGACCTTGGTCTTCAGATTGCCGAAGCCAACGATGAGCTCGATCGCGTGCGCCGTGACGATTCTGAGGCAGCCGGTAAGCTCGCCGATGCCAAGGTCCGCCTGGCTCAGACGAGCGAGCGCCTGCGTTCGCTGAAGGGCCGCGTGCCCGATCTTGAGCATCGTCTGGAGGGCATCGACCGCCGTATCCGCGGAACACGCCAGGCCTCGCGCTCGCTCGAGTTGCTGCGCCTGCGCGTCGACCCCATGCACGAGCGCTATTCGGCCCTGCTGGAGCGCGCGTCGGATTGGGCCGCGCGCCTGCGTGACCAGGCTTCGCTCGAGGAGGCGGACTCGGCCTCGCTCAAGAAGACCATCGAGGACGCCAAGGCCGAGGTCTCCCGCGCCAAGGAGCGGGTCGATGCCGCCACGGCGACGCAAAACGAGTTCAAGGTCGCACGCGGCAAACTCGAGGTGCAGGTAGAGGCGGCCATCAAGGCCATTACCGCCGATGGCACCACGGTGCTCGAGGAAGCTCTCATGCTTCCTGCGCCCACCGACCGCGACGCCGCCGAGCGCGAGCTCAACCAGCTCGTGCGTCAGATCAACAACCTGGGCCCTGTGAACCAGGTTGCGATGGAGGAGTACGAGCAGCTCAAGCGCCGCGCCGATTATATCGAGGAGCAGCTGGCCGATCTGGAGAGCGCGCGCAAGGCGCTCACCAAGATTACCGTGGCCATTGACCGTAAGATGCGTAAAGCCTTCCTGGTGACCTTTGAGAAGGTCGATGCGAACTTCCGCGAGATCTTCGCCATGCTGTTCCCGGGTGGCCAGGCGCATCTGGAGATGACCGACCCCGAGCATCCTGCCGAGACGGGCATCGAGGTCGTGGCGCAGCCGCGCGGCAAGCGCATCACCAAGATGATGCTCATGTCGGGCGGCGAGAAGAGCCTGACGGCGCTCGCCTTGCTCTTTGCCGTGTATCGCACGCGTACGGTGCCGTTCTATGTGCTGGACGAGGTCGAGGCGGCACTCGACGACGCCAACCTGTCCAAGCTCATCGGCGCGCTCGATGTTTTGCGTTCCGATACGCAGCTCTTGGTTATCTCGCATCAGCGCCGTACTATGGAGGACGCTGACGTCCTCTACGGCGTCTCGATGCAAGCCGACGGCGTCAGCCGCGTCGTCTCGCAAAAACTTGATCGCGAAACCGGAAAGGTCGTGAATGCATAATGGGATTCTTCGATGCTCTCTCGCGCGGACTTGAGCGCAGCCGCGAGGCCCTCAACGAGGTCTTTTACTTTGGCGGCGAGGTCGATGAGGATTTTTGGGAGGATCTAGAGGACACCCTCGTCATGGGTGACATGGGCGCCGAGGTCGCCATTCAGGTCTCCGATGACCTGCGCGATACCGCGGCCAAGAAGAACCTCAAGACCGCTCCGCAACTCCGTCGCGCCCTGGCCGAGCAGCTCGAGCAGCATTTTGTGCCCGCCGAGCGCGATCCGTTCTCCGACACGCCGAGCTGCGTGCTGTTTGTGGGTATTAACGGTGCCGGCAAGACCACGACGGTCGGCAAGATCGCGAGCGCTATGGCTGCCCGCGGCAAGAACGTCGTGATCGGTTCGGCCGATACCTTCCGCGCCGCCGCCATCGAGCAGCTCGATGTGTGGGGCCAGCGCGCCGGCGTTCCCGTCATCAAGCGCGACCGCGGCTCCGATCCGGCGAGCGTGTGCTATGACGTGCTCGATGAGGCCGACAAGCGCGGCAGCGACCTGGTGCTTATCGACACTGCCGGCCGTCTGCACACGAGCCCCGAGCTCATGCGCGAGCTTGCCAAGGTGGTCAACGTGACGCGCAAGCGCGCCGCCAATATGGCCGCCGGTCCCATGCCGGTCTCGGTTGTCCTCGTGATCGATGCCGCGACGGGCCAAAACGGCCTGAACCAGGCGCTCGAGTTTAACGAGGCGTTGGGTCTGGACGGTATTATCATGACAAAGCTGGACGGCACGGCTAAGGGTGGCATCGCCATGGCCGTGGCCGAGAAGCTCAAGCTCCCAATCCTGCGCATTGGCGTGGGCGAGCAGGTCGATGACCTGCAGGAGTTCAATGCCAAAGATTTCTGCCGCGCCCTGGTGGGCGAGTCCAATTAAGGAGTGACTAGTGTTTGATTCTCTGAGCGATCGCCTCAACGACACATTTGACCGCCTGCGCGGCAAGGGTAAATTGACCGAGGCCGATATTACCTCGGCCATGCGCGACATTCGCATGGCGCTGCTCGAGGCCGACGTCAACTTCAAGGTCGTCAAGGAGTTCGTCGCCAAGACCAAGGAGCGCTGCATGACCGCCGAGGTCATGGAGTCGCTGTCGCCGGCGCAAAACGTCGTCAAGATTGTGCTCGACGAGCTCACCGAGATGCTCGGTTCCACCGAGAGCAAGCTCGTCTTTAGCAACCGCATTCCCAATGTCATCATGCTCGTCGGCCTGCAGGGCTCCGGTAAGACTACGGCTGCCGTAAAGCTGGCCTACCTGCTCAAGAAGCAGGGCCGCTCGCCGCTGCTCGCCGCGTGCGATGTCTACCGTCCCGCCGCTGCCGACCAGCTGGCCACGCTCGGCGGAGAGATCGGCGTGCCGGTCTTCCGCGGTGACGGCGAGCACCCGGTCGATATCGCCAAGGGCGCCATTCAGGAGGCCGTCGACCACCTGCGTGACGTGGTCATCGTCGATACCGCCGGTCGTTTGCAGATCGACGAGCAGATGATGCAGGAAGCCGTGGACATCAAGAAGGCCGTCAAGCCCGATCAGGTGCTGATGGTCGTCGATGCCATGACCGGCCAGGATATCGTCAACGTCGTCTCGACCTTTGCCGAGCGCACCGACTTTGACGGCGTGATTATCTCCAAGCTCGACGGCGATGCCCGTGGTGGCGGCGCGCTTTCTGTGCGCCAGGTGACCGGTAAGCCCATTAAGTTCGTGAGCATGGGCGAGAAGCCCGATTCGCTGGAGCCGTTCTACCCCGACCGCATGGCCAAGCGCATCTTGGGCATGGGCGATGTTGTCGGCATCATCGAGAAGGCCCAGGAGGCGGCCGACGCCGAGCAGCTCGAGGCTGCCGAGCGTATGCTGCGCGAGGGCTTTACCATGAACGACATGCTCGACCAGATGAAGGCCGTCAAGAAGATGGGCGGCATGAAGGGCATTCTGGGTATGCTTCCCGGCGGTCAGCGCGCGCTCAACCAGATGGGCGGCAACCTGGACGAGGGCATCTTCGATAAGAACGAGGCCATCATCATGTCGATGACCAAGGAGGAGCGCCTGCGTCCCTCCATCATCAACGGCCAGCGCCGCGCGCGTATCGCCAAGGGCGCCGGTGTGACCCCCACCGAGGTCAATAGCCTTATGAAGCAGTGGGGCGAGATGAACAAGATGATGGGCCGCATGCGCACGATGGCCAATCAGGCACAGGCCGGCGGCAAGAAGGGCAAAAAGGGCAAGAAGGGCAAAAAGATGCGCATGCCCAATATCCCTGGGCTGGACGCTATGGGTCTGGGCGGTATGGGCGGCCTGGGTACGGGCGGTCCCAAGTCCGATATGGAGCTGCTGCGCCAGATGGAAGCGCAGATGCGCAATAAGAAATAGGGCTGTAATTCCAGCTTGATATGGCAAAGGCCACTCGGAAGTTACCGGGTGGCCTTTGTTGTTGGCTTTGATAGTTGGGCTGCGTTCAGTGTCGCGCCCCGAGCTCGCGGTGCCGTGCCGTTAGTGGCAGCCGCAGCCCTCGTGGCCCTCGTGCTCGTGATGGCCGTGGCAACTGCAGGACTCGCCATGTTCGTGGGCGTGGTCGTGGTCATGGCCGTGGCAGTCGCAGGTGGCCTCGCCGGTCTGCGCGAGCGTACCGGCAATGAGGGCTTCGACGCAAGCGTCGCAGTTGCCCTGGGCTCCTGCATAGACCGTGATGCCGGCCTGGGCGAGCGCGTTGATGGCGCCGCCGCCGATGCCGCCGCAGATGAGCGTGTCAACGCCACCGTTGGCAAGCAGGCCCGCCAAGGCGCCGTGGCCGGTGCCACCGGTGTTTACGACCTGCTCGTTGAGCACCTTGCCATCCTGGATGTCGTAGATCTTGAACTGTTCGCTGCGGCCAAAGTGCATAAAGATATTGCCGTCGTCGTACGTCGTTGCCACCCTCATGGTGTCGACCTCCTTTGCTGGCCATGCGGCCGTCGTCGTGGTGATGGGGGAATACGCGATGTTGCCGCCTTCGATGACAATCGCCCGTCCATTGACCAGCGCGTTTGCCACCTTGCGATGTGCGCGGCTGCAGATGGCCGCCACGGTGGCGCGAGCGATACCCATTTGTTGGGCGACTGCCTCCTGATTGAGCCCTTCCAGGTCGCACAGTCGCAGGACCTCGAGTTCGTCGACCGTCATGTCGATGGCATCTCCGCTGGCAAGGCCGTCGGGGGTAAAACCGCGATATTCGGGGATGATCCCAACGCGGCGCAATTTTTCTCGTCTTCCTGCCATTCACTCTCCTTATCTGACATATGTCAACAATAGAATATCGAACGTGCGGATATGCGCAAGGAATTTCTGGCATATGTCAGAAAATGAGGGCTTATGTTTGGGCTGTGGGGTCGCGTGCGCCTAGGCTACAATGAATTTCGCTTATAGGCGACTGACAGGAGGGTCAATGAGCAAGGCTGATCAACAGTTTGTAACCATGTGCCGCGATATCTTGGACCATGGCACCACCACCGAGGGCCAAAAGGTCCGACCGGTGTGGGAGGACGGCACCCCTGCCTATACCATTAAAAACTTTGGCGTTACGGCTCGCTACGACCTGCGTGAGGAGTTTCCCGCGCTCACACTGCGTCGCACGGCGCTTAAGTCTGCCATGGACGAGATCTTGTGGATCTATCAAAAGAAGTCAAATAACGTCCGCGACCTCAACAGCCATATTTGGGATGAGTGGGCCGACGAGACTGGCTCCATCGGCAAGGCCTACGGGTACCAGATTGGGCAGAAAAGCCATTATGCCGAGGGTGACTTTGACCAGATGGACCGCGTGCTGTACGACCTTAAGAACACGCCGTACAGCCGCCGCATCATGACCAACACGTACGTGTTTAGCGACCTGTCCGAAATGCACCTGTATCCGTGCGCGTACAGCGTGACCTATAACGTCACGCAGCGCCCGCAGGACGATAAACCCACACTCAACATGATTCTCAACCAGCGCAGCCAGGACATTTTAGCCGCCAACAACTGGAATGTGTGCCAGTACGCCATTTTGCTGATGATGGTCGCGCAGTCGGTCGATATGATTCCCGGTGAGCTGCTGCATGTGATTGCCGATGCCCACATTTACGACCGTCATGTCGATATTGTCCGTGAACTTATCGAGCGTCCGCAGTTTGCGGCGCCCAAGGTAACGCTTAACCCCGACGTGCACGATTTCTATGCGTTTACGACCGATGACCTCATCGTCGAGGGCTACGAGCACGGCCCGCAGGTCAAGAACATTCCCATTGCGGTGTAGGTGGCGCTCATGACGTGTAAGCTTTCTGCCATCGTCGCCGTGTGTGACGACTGGGGCATTGGATGTGAGGGCGACATGGTGGTTTCCAATCGCGCCGACATGCGCCATTTTGTGGCCTGCACCAAGGGTTGCCCGGTCATTATGGGGCGCAAGACGCTACTGAGTTTTCCTGGTGGGCGTCCGCTCAAAAACCGCCGCAATATCGTGCTCACCCGCGACGAGAGCTTTGCTCCCGAGGGCGTCGACGTGGTGCATAGCATCGACGAGGCGCTCGCTGCGGTTGCCGATGAGCCCGTTGCGTGGGTGATCGGCGGCGGCGATGTCTATCGGCAATTTTTGCCGTACTGCGTGGAGGCCGAGGTCACGCATAACCACTGCGTCCATCCCGTGGACACGTATTTTCCCAATTTGGATGCCGATCCTGCATGGGAAGTTTCGCGGGCTGGCGGGGTTGCCACGATTGCCGCGGGTGAGGGCGACGAAGGTGTCGATTATGAGTTCGTGACGTATCGTCGCGTTGGGGCGTAAATCGCCTGGCGCGAACGGTATCATCGGGTTGATTGAATGCATGGGGCGGCGCTTAGCGTCGCCTCGTTTGGTATAGATGTGCTGTAAAGAAGGGTGCGGGCAGGCTGCTATGACTGATGCCGTTGAGGTTCTGCGAATTGATTCGCTCGAGGACGAGCGGCTCGATGCCTACGTGCGACTGACCGAGCGCGAGCTGCGCTGCGTGCTGGAGCCGCAAAAGGGCATCTTTATCGCCGAGAGTGCCAAGGTTATTGAGCGCGCGGTGCGTGCCAGATACGAGCCGGTGAGCTTTCTTTTGGGCGAACGCTGGCTCGACCAGATGACGCCGCTGTTTGAGCGCCTGGTTGTGCGCGAGGGCGCAGGTCCGGTTCCTGTGTTCGTGGCTTCCATGGAACTCATGGAGCAGCTGACGGGCTTTAACGTGACGCGCGGTGCGCTCGCGGCGTTTCGTCGCCCGCGACAGATTCCGGTTGATGAGTTCTTGGGTGGCGTCGTCGAGGCGGCGGGGGAGCGCCCGGTGCGCGTGTGCGTGCTCGAGGGTATTGTCGACCACACGAACGTGGGTGCGATTTTCCGCTCGGCCGCCGCGCTCAATGTCGACGGTATTTTGGTCAGTCCGACGTGCTGCGACCCGCTGTACCGTCGCTCGGCCCGCGTGAGCATGGGCACGGTGTTTCAGGTGCCGTGGACGCGTATTGGCAGCGAGGCTCGTGTGTGGCCGCACGATGGCCTGGCGGCACTGCACGAAGCCGGTTTTTCGTGCGCTGCGATGGCGCTGACGGACGACTCCGTTTCGCTGGACGATCCCGCGCTCCAGGAGATTGACCGCCTGGCAATCTTTATGGGCACCGAGGGTGCTGGCCTGGGCGCCAAGACCATCGCGGGCTGCGACCGGGCCGTGCGCATTCCGATGGCGCACGGGGTCGATTCGCTCAACGTGGCCGCGGCGAGTGCCGTCGCCTTTTGGCAGCTGTGCCCGCATGTGAGCAATGAGTATCACTACCAGCCGGGTTTGTATCACTAAGCAGATAGTTCGCACCGGGCTCTGACTCGGGGTGTTTCGATCGACGCCGGTCGGTGCTAAGCTGCTATTGGTTTTGGCCTTAAATTGCCGTTTTGTTGTTTGACGTATGCTGGTGGGGAGGGCGTGTGGCTAAGAAATCTACGGCTATCGATGTAACGCAGGGTGTTATTTGGCAGCAGCTGCTTTCGCTGTGCGTTCCCATCTTCTTTAGTTCGTTTTTTCAACAGGCCTACACGCTTATCGGTACCTATATCGTCGGCCAGTTTGGCGGCAAGCTTGCACTGGGTGGCATTCAGGCCACGATGGTGCTCACCGAGCTCTGCATTGGCTTTTGCGTTGGCGTCGGCGCCGGCTGCGCGGTCATTACCGGTCAGTATTTTGGCCAGCACGATGATGAGCGACTGAGTCGTTCGGTCCATACGGCCATGACCCTCGCGCTGGTGGGCGGTATCGTTTTCTCGATTCTTGGCATAGTGTTCGTTGAGCCCATGCTGGTGCTTATGAACACACCGCATGAATTATTGGCCGAGGGAGTGGCCTATGCTCGTTGCTATTTTGCCGCTATGGTTGCGGCGCTGCTGCTCAATATGGGAACAGCACTGCTGCGCGCCGTGGGCGACACGCGCGGACCTGCTGTGATCATCGCTTCCGGCTGCCTTGTTAATGCGGTGCTGGATGTCATCTTCGTTGCCGTGCTTCATATGGAGGCTCTGGGCTGCGGCATCGCGGTGGCGCTGACCATTTGCTCCAACGCCACGATGATCGTGATTCGCATGATGCACGCACCGGGTGCGTGGCGGCTTTCGCTGTTCAAACTCGGCATTGATCCTGGCATTTGTAAGAGCATGATCTCGTGTGGTCTGCCGCTTGGCTTTCAGTCTGCTGCGTATTCGATTTCCAACGTTTTGATTCAGGTGTCGGTCAACTCGTTTGGCGCCGATATCACCACGGCGTGGGGTCTTTCGGGCCGTTTGGATGGCATTGTCTGGATGGTTACCGAGGCGCTTGGCGTGTCGATCACCACGTTCTCGGCACAGAACTTTGGCGCGCGCAACTACGAGCGCATGCGCAAGGGCTACCATACGTCGCTCGTGCTGTCGTTTATGCTCATTGGTGGCCTGTCTGCCGTGCTGCTGGTGTTCTCGGGTCCGTTGTCGCGTCTGTTTGTCGACGATGCTTCGATTTCGGCGTACACCACGACGATTCTTCATTTCATCGCGCCGTTCTACGCAATCTTCTCGATTATCGAGAACGCGTCGGGCTCTATCCGCGGCGCCGGCGTGAGCTTGCAGCCCATGCTGCTCACGATTTTTGGCACCGTCGTGCTCAGGGTGATCTGGGTGTTTGCGATTATGCCGTTCGATCCGTCGCTTGAGCACCTGCTGCTGGTTTACCCCGTAACCTGGCTCATCACAGCTACGATGTTCACCATCTACCACCACAGCGGCAACTGGCTCGGCCGCGCCACTGCCTAATGACCCGTAGGGGACGGAGGAAAACGGATCATTGGCCCGGCGATAAGGCGAAACGATCCGTTTTCCTCCGTCCCTTTCGGGTCATTTAGTATTCGATGCCTTGACGGGCTAGGAGGCCTTCGTCGAAGTAGTGTTTGACGGGGCGCATTTCGGTGACCAGGTCGGCAAGATCGGCCAGTGGCAGCAGGCCTCGGCCGGTGAGCACGAGTTCCGTGGTGGCTGGCTTTATAGCGATCAACGTTTCGACATCCTCGCGCGTCACGAAGCCGCGGCGCATGGCCTCGCCGAGTTCGTCCAAAATCAGAACGTCGACCTGTGATATCTGCTCGCGTGCGAGCTCCATGATCTGCTCGGCGCAAGCCTCGGGTGTGTCGCGATCGGCCTGTACAATGCGCAGTCCCAGGCGCGGTGCGGCATCGTGTTCGGCGCAGTGTAGCTTCTTGGCAAACTGCAGCATGAGCACGTTAAGTCCATAGCCCGTGGCGCGCAGCGCGAGCCCCAGCGCAGCCGTCGTCTTGCCCTTGCCGTCGCCCGTATAGATTTGAACCTTGCCGACTTCCAGTGATGCCATCTCTGTCCTTTCGTGCCCGGCGTCGGTTTATCGCCGTCCGGGTTGGGTATTCTAGATAGCATTATCAACCCCAGTAGATGGAGTTCAAGCAGATGGAGATGGATGACAACAAACGTAGACGGAATATGATCCTCTACGTGCTCATCGCCTTCGTCGTCTACCTCGTGCTCTCGACCGTTCTGTTCCCCAACATCGGTCACACGCAGCAGATTACGAAGACCGATTATTCGACGTTTGTCAAAGCGCTCGATAAGAAAAGCGTCGACAAGGTCGAGTACAACACGGATGATTACACGATTTATTACACCAAGAAGGGCGAGGACGAGAATATCGCCTACAAGACGACCGGCGTGCCGAATGATGCGGGTTTTACCGATCGCGTGCTTGAATCCGGTGCGTCCCTGGAGTCGGTCGTTCCCGATAAAAACTCGGGTCTGATGACCTACTACCTTCTTACACTCATCCTTCCCATGGCGATTTTCTTCCTTATCGGTTGGTGGCTCAACCGCCGTATGAAGAAGGCCATGGGTGATGACGGCCCGTCGATGAACTTTGGCGGCGGCTTTGGCGGCGGCGGACTGGGCAAGTCCGGCGCTCGCGTGATTGCCTCCAAGGATGTTGGCGTGACCTTTAAGGACGTCGCCGGCCAGGAAGAGGCCAAGGAGTCCCTCAAGGAGGTCGTCGACTTTCTGGAGAATCCGCAGCGCTACGAGGAGATCGGCGCCAAGCTTCCGCGCGGTGCTCTCCTTGTCGGTCCTCCGGGTACCGGTAAGACCCTGCTTGCCAAGGCTGTTGCCGGCGAGGCGGGCGTGCCGTTCTTTAGCATTTCGGGTTCTGAGTTCGTCGAGATGTTCGTCGGCCGCGGTGCCGCCAAGGTTCGTGACCTGTTTAAGCAGGCCAAGGAAAAGGCCCCGTGTATCGTCTTTATCGATGAGATCGATACCATCGGCAAGAAGCGCGATGGCGGCGGCTTTAGTGGCAACGACGAGCGCGAGCAGACGCTCAACCAGCTGCTGACCGAGATGGACGGCTTCGATAACCACAAGGGCATCGTCGTCCTCGCTGCGACCAACCGTCCCGACAGCCTCGATCCCGCCCTGCTGCGCCCCGGTCGTTTTGACCGCCGCATTCCCGTTGAGCTGCCCGACCTGACTGGCCGCAAGAACATCCTCGAGCTGCATGCCAAGAGCGTGAAGACGCAGCCGCCGATCGACCTGACCGCTATTGCCCGCGCCACGCCCGGTGCCTCGGGGGCCGACCTTGCCAATATCATCAACGAGGGTGCCCTGCGCGCTGTTCGCGAAGGCCGCAAGCGCGCGACCCAGGACGACTTCGAGGAGTCGGTGGAGGTCGTCATTGCCGGCCAGCAGCGTAAGTCCACGGTGCTTTCCGACCACGAGAAGCAGGTCGTTTCCTACCACGAGATCGGTCATGCCATCGTCGCTGCCCGCCAAAAGGGTTCCGCGCCGGTTACCAAGATCACCATCGTGCCGCGCACGAGCGGCGCTCTGGGCTACACCATGCAGGTCGAGGAGGACGAGCGCTTCCTGACCACGCGCCAGGAGGTCCTGGACAAGCTCGCCGTCTACTGCGGTGGACGTGCCGCGGAGGAGCTCATCTTTGGCGAGATGACGACTGGTGCTGCCAACGATATCGAGCAGGCCACCAAACTCGCCCGTAACATGGTGACGCGCTTTGGTATGTCCGATGAGTTTGGCATGATGGCGCTCGGTACCGTCCAGAACGCGTACCTCAACCAGGACACGTCGCTCACCTGCGCCCCCGGTACGGCCGAGCGCGTGGACGCGATTGTCGCCAAGCTGATCGAGGACGCGCATGATCGCGCCCTGCAGATCCTGAAGGAGAACAAGTTCAAGCTCCATGAGCTGGCTCGTTATCTGTACAAGAAGGAGACGATCACGGGCGAGGAGTTCATGAACCTCCTCACACGCGAAAATCCGCTGATGCCAAAGCAACAGTAACGTTGCGTTCGGGACAGTAAATATCGACGCCCCATTTGAGTGCCTATCTCAAATGGGGCGTTTTGCTTAGGAGGGATGCACATGAAGATCGTGGTGAGCGCCTGCTTGATGGGCGAGAGCTGCAAGTATAACGGTCTCGATAATTACCATCGCGAGCTGGTCGAGGCCTGCGAGCGTACGGGGACCGAGGTCCTCTTGGTGTGCCCTGAGGTCTTTGGGGGCCTGCCCACGCCGCGCAAGCCGTCCGAGATTGTGAACGGCGAGGTTCGTACCTGCGAGGGCGTGTCCGTTGACCGGGAATTCCGCCTGGGCGCTCAACGTGCGCTCGATATGTGTGAGCAGGCGGGCGGTCCGGAAGAGATCGCCGCGTGTGTCTTGCAGGACCGCAGTCCCTCGTGTGGTGCAGGGCGCATCTACGACGGCACCTTTAGCGGTACGCTCACCGCGGGCAACGGCGTTTTCGTCGATCTGTTGCTGCGTCACGGCTACCGCGTCATTCCGGCTAGCGAGTTCGACCCCAAAATACTTGAGCAATAAAAAACCACCAGAAAGGTGCCCGTCCCCTTTGTGGTGGTTTTGGGTCAGTCCTAGAG
>CAUFXK010000018.1 GCA_959596495.1 uncultured Collinsella sp.
ACTGGTGATCTCCGCCTTGAGAGGGCGGCGTCCTAAACCGCTAGACGAACGGGCCTCATGACATCTGCACTGCCGTGCTGCGAGGATATATATTACGGGACAAAAAACGCGAGCGCAAGAAGAAATTCCAAATTGCCCAAATTTTGTCGGGAGGTTATGGAAAGCGCAGTTAAAAGCCACAGCCTATGATTTTTTAAGCACCGCCCCAGAAAAATCATCCTAGGTTGAGGTGGGCCAGGATGGCTTCGCGCTCGTTTGGAACATTGTCCTCGATCACAGCGTCGAGGGCGGCGTTGAGCAGCTGCCCCAACTCCGGCCCGGGCTTGACGCCAGCGCGGATCAAGTCGCCGCCGTTGATGGCAAGCATCTTGAGCGTATAGGGCTCCCCTGCCTCAAGCAGTCCGTGGGCGAGTGAGCGCATCTCCGCGATCGTCTCGACGTAATAGAAGCACGACGGCGCCTTACCGAGCGTATCGGCACGTTTAAGGTCCATAAGCTCGTCAATCAGGCGCGGCGTGTCGGCGCCCTCGCCCGAAAGCAAGCGCATCATATTGAGCAAACAGGAACGCTCAGGGCGCAACGGCTTATCGTGATACTTGATAAGCAGGCAAACGTCGCGAACCAAATCGTGCGAAAGCGCCAGGCGATCCATAATGGTGCGCGCCTTCTTGGCGCCAAGCTCGGGATGGCCGTAAAAGTGGCCGCTGCCCGCATGGTCGACCGTAAAGCAATCGGGCTTGGAGACGTCGTGCAAAAACGCTGCCCACATTAAGCTCGGCGAAGGCTCCACGCCGTCACACAGCGCTAACTCCCCCGCCACCGTCAACACACGAGCAATATGCTCATAGACATTAAAGGCATGGTAGACGCTGCACTGGTCAAACCCACGAGCCGGCGCAAGCTCGGGCACGGCGGCACAAATGAGCTCGGGGTAGCGCAGCATCGCGTCTCCCCCATGACCGGTCGAAAGAATGCCTTCGAGCTCAATGCCCACACGCTCGCGTGCCACGGCATCGAGCAGCGGCGAGCATGCGGCAAGCGCCAGTTTGGTCTTAGGCTCGATCATAAAATCCAGGCGGCAAGCAAAACGCACGGCGCGCAGCATGCGAAGCGCATCCTCGTTAAAGCGACGCTTGGGATCTCCAACGGCACGGATCAGCTTACGCTCCAGGTCGCCCTGGCCATCATAGAGGTCGACAAGACCGCGCTGGGGATGCCAAGCCATGGCATTAACGGTAAAGTCACGACGCGCCAGATCGTCCTCAAGCGACGCCGCACGCTCCACACTCTGGGGATGGCGGCCATCGGTGTAAAAGCCGTCCAAGCGATACGTCGTGACCTCAATACGCTCGCCATCGCAAATGGCGGTGATGCCGCCAAATTTAATGCCCGACTCAACTACAGCAATATCAGCCGCCTCGAGTGCCGCTTTGGACTCCTGCCACAGACCGCTGCAGCACATGTCAACATCGTGGCTGGGGCGTTCCATCAGGGCGTCACGTACCCAACCGCCCACGAACCAGGCCTCAAGACCGGCTGCCTCAAGCGCATGTAGCACACGCAGGGAGGCGTCTGAGGGCTGCGTACCGTTGAGCGAAACATTGCACATACCTATGGCCTCCTACGCATGCAAGCGTTAATCGATGGTTCTCAAGAAGTCTAACAAGAAACAGCCTCCGCTGCACACGCAAGTCCGATAAACAAAAACGCATCCGTCTTGGTCTAAGACGGATGCGAAATAATCGAACTATTCAGGCAAGTTGTCGGAACTAGCAGACCTGACGGATGGCGATACCCTTCTGGTACTCATCGACCTTGGCAAAATCGCCCAAACCCGGGCACTCGACCACGTTGGCGCCGGTGGCCATCGAGAGGCGCAGGGCGTCCTCAACACGCTCGGGGGCATCGTGCCACACGGACAGGAAGGCAGCGAGCGAGGAATCGCCGGCGCAGACCGTCGACAGCAGCTTGACCTCAAAGGTGCGGTTGGCAAACCAGATGTGCTCGCCGTTGGAGAAGTACGCGCCGTCGCCACCAAGGGTCAGCAGCACGTTCTTAGCGCCCTTGGCGTGCAGCTCGGCCATCGCGCCCTTGACAGACTCGTCATCTCCACCGCTCACCTTAATGCCAAAGATGTCGAGTAGCTCGTCGTCGTTAGGCTTAATGAGCAGCGGCTCCATGGCAATGAGGTCGGCCAGCTGATGGCTCGAGATATCAAGCACGAACTCGGCACCCTTTGCCTTAACACGACGAAGTACCTCGGCCAGGAAACCCTCGGAGGTGTTGGGGGGCAGCGAGCCACTAATGACCAGGCAGGTCATGTCGTCGAGCGAATCAATGAGCTCAAACATCTCCTGCTCGTTGGCCGCATTGATGGCAGCGCCAGCGTTGACCATGTTGTACTCGGTATCGGGACCGGCGTTGAGGAAGACGTTGACGCGCGTGATGCCGTCGGTCCACACGGGCTTAACGGGCACGCCCAGGGCCTCAGCGCCCTTGACGATAAACTCGCCCGAGAAGCCGGCAAAAAAGCCCAGGATCGTGGTGTCGACGCCGTAGTGATCCAGCGTGAACGAGACGTTGAGGCCCTTGCCGTTGGGCGTGTAGACCGCGTTGCGCGTGCGGGTGACAGTGTTGGCGGAAAGACCGTCGCAGGCAATGTTGTAGTCAATGGCCGGATTTGCAGTGAGCGTGTAAATCATGAATGTTCCTTTCACAAGGTAACGTGTTAATGAAAGTATATTCCACGCTTCGGGAAAAGACCATAGCAACTCGGCAAACGGTGTAGAACGCGTGCAGGGCGGCGGGATGACGGGCAAATAGAAACAGGGTCCTTGTCCTGTCGCTCGCCCACAATATACAAAAATGACGCCCCAGCCAAAACCGGGGCGCCATAGAACCACGAATATGTCGTGTTTCGCTTACTTGCGGTCGAGCTTGCGGACAGCAACGCGCTTGCTGTACTCATCGACGTGACCGAAGTCGCCGATACCGACGGACTCGGCAACGTTGGCGCCGGTGGCCATAGCGAGCTTCATGGCCTCCTCGACGTTGTCGCGATCCCTGTACCACTTGTGCAGGAACGCGGCGAGGGTGCAGTCGCCGGCGCAGACAGAAGAGACCAGCTTGATGTTGAACTCACGCTTGGCATACCAGATGTCCTCGCCGTTGGAGAAATAAGCGTCGCCGCGGCTACCGCGGGTGAGCAACACGTTCTGGACGCCGGCCTCGTGAGCCAGCTTCATGGCAACGCGGACCTCGTCGTCGGTGTCGACCGGCACGCCGAAGATGGCCTTCATCTCGTGATGGTTCGGCTTGATGAGCAGCGGCTTCTTGTGAGCGAGCTCCTTGAGCTTGTCGGAGGACAGGTCCAGGACGACGTCGGCGCCACGAGCCTGAGCGTGCTCCATGACCTTAGCCAGGAAGTCGGGCGTAGCTTTGGGAGGCACGGAGCCGGAGACAATCAGGCACTCAAGATCGCCCGCGGTGTCCAGGATGTTGTAGAGCTCCTCCTGGTGCTGCGGCGTAATAGGAGCACCGGGGTTAAGGATGCCGTACTCGTGCTGGCCATCGTTGACGTAGGTGTTGATACGCGTGATGCCGTCGGTCCAGACCGGGCGGCACAGGCAGCCCAGGTTCATGACCTCCTCGACGATAAACTTGCCCGTGAAGCCAGCGAAGAAGCCGAGCGCGACGGTGTCGACGCCCATCTTCTTAAAGGCGAAGGACACGTCGAGGCCCTTGCCGTTAGCCGTGTAGCTGGCCGAGCCGGTGCGGACGTTCTCATCGGGCTCGAGCGGAGAGCTCGAAACCGTCATGTCGACAGCCGGGTTAGCGGTTAGCGTGTAGAACATTTACAGTACCCCCTGTATATGTGAGGGCCGCGTGGCCGGCCCATTCCAACCACGCGGTTACCTCTGATACCAAATTAGCGAGCTGCGGACTCGAGCAGTGCCTTGACCTCGGCGGCGGTGTTGCAGGCGAGTGCCTTCTCGGCGAGCTCGTCGCACTCGGCCTTGGTCCACTGGCTGATGGTCTTGCGGGCGCGCAGGATCGACGGAGCGCTCATCGAGAACTCCTCCAAGCCCCAGCTGATCAGCAGCGGCTCAAGCAGCGGATCGGCAGCAGCCTCGCCGCACATACCGACCATGATGCCGGCCTTCACGCCGCTCTCGATGATGTTCTTGAGCGAGCGGAGCACGGCGGGATAGTACACCTGGTACAGGTTGGAGATGGTGTCGTTGCCACGGTCGGCGCACATGGTGTAGCCGATCAGGTCGTTGGTGCCGATGGAGAAGAAGTCGGCGACCTCGGCCAGGCGGTCAGCGAGCAGCGAAGCGGCGGGCGTCTCGACCATGATGCCGACTTCGATGTTCTCGTTGAACTTGCGACCCTCTTCGGTCAGCTCGGTCTTGCACTGCTCGACGAGCTCCTTGACAGCCACGACCTCCTCGACGCAGGTGACGAGCGGGATCATGATCTTGACGTCACCGAAGGCGCTGGCGCGCAGCAGGGCGCGAAGCTGAACCTTGTACTGATCGGGATTGGCCAGGCAGTAACGCACGGCACGGAAGCCCATGAAGGGGTTGTCTTCCTTGACCATGTGCAGATACGGAATCTCCTTGTCGCCACCCACATCGAGCGTGCGGATAATGACGGGCGCGCCCTTGAGCGCACTGGCGACCTTGCGGTAGGCGTTGAACTGCTCCTCCTCGGAAGGAAGCTCAGCAGAGTCCATGAACAGGAACTCCGAGCGGAACAGACCGATAGCCTCGGCATCGTGATCAAGCGCGTTGGGCACGTCATCGGGGTTACCGATGTTGCAGGCGATGATCTTCTTGATGCCATCGGCAGTCACGGACGGCTTGCCACGGAAGGCCTCGAGGGCTGCCTTCTCGGCAGCGAAGGCCTCGGCCTTGGCAGTGTAGGCGGCGAGCGTCTCCTCGTTGGGATCGGCCTCGACGATGCCCTTGCCACCGTCGACGACAACGGTCATGCCGTTGCGCAGCGCGGTACAGCTGTTGGAAACCGAAAGGACAGCCGGGATCTCGAGGGCGCGCGCGATGATCGCGGAGTGCGACGTGCGGCCACCGGTCTCGGTGACAATACCGGCAACGTGGGCCTTATCGATCGTGGCGGTCATAGACGGCGTAAGGTCGTGCACGACAACGACGGTGTTCTCGGGCAGGACGGAGAGGTCGACGACCTCCTTGCCCAGAAGCTCGGCCAGAATACCGGTGCGGATGTCGGCGATGTCGGCCGCGCGCAGACGGAACATCTCGTCGTCCATGGACAGGAACATGTTCTCGAACATGGTCGAGGTGTCCATGAGCGCCTGCTCGGCGCAGGTGCCGCCGTCAATGGCGGCGTTGATGGCGTCGGTCATACCCGGGTCCTGAGCCAGGACAATGTGTCCGCTCATGATCTCGGCCTCGGCCTCGCCCACCGTCTCCTTCATGTGGTCGGCCTGAGCCTGGGTCTTCTCGCAGAAGACCGAAAGAGCGGATTGATAGCGCTCCTTCTCTGCTGCCGAATCAGCAACCTCGTGCGGCTCAAACGTCAAGTCGGGATCGACGGCGACCATAACGGTGCCGATACCGATGCCCTCGGAAGCGTTGACTCCCTGATACATTCCCATTCCTCTCTCCGTGTCATGTGATAAAGCGTTTTGCCATATCCATGACAAAAGAGCGCAGCTACCTTAAAAACAGGTCACTGCGCCCCCAAATATGAACTTAATTGTTCAACATGCGACCCGTTGGAGTTCTACTCGCCAAGACCGCTCTTGATGAGCTCGATGGCAGCAGCCAGAGCCTCGGCCTCGTCAGCGCCGTCGCACTTGACCTCGACCTCGGTACCGCAGGGGATACCAGCAGCCATGAGGGCCATCGGGGACTTGCCGTTGACCTCCTTCTCGGGGGTAACGACTGTCACGTCGCAGGCGTACTTGCCCATGGTGGAGGCGAAGAGGCCAGCCGGACGCATGTGAAGACCCTGAGGATTAACGAGGGTAGCCTTCTCAGAAACCATAATTGACTCCTTTTTTGTGTTTAACCCCTGTCAGCCATGCGACAGGAGCCATATTCACGACGTTGTTTATCTTAACTCACATCAAACTGTTTTTCATTGTGTTTCTCACGAATTATTGGACGGATGTCGTTGCTGGCCGCTTGTTCGCCCACAGAGGGCCGGGCGCGGCCTGTGAGGTTTCCTGCTCTACAGTCCTGCTCGCACGAAGAGCACATTAAGTGCTCTTCGGCTCGTGCGGAACTCGCGATAAATCTCAAAGGCCGCGCCCGGCCCTCTGTGGGCGAACAAGCTGCGGAAACTCGGTTGGTCCAGAGTAATATCGTACGAACGGAATTCTGGCTGAATATTTGTCCGCACGGACGATCCGATAGACAGGCCGCGCTATCCCCTTCTTCTAACTTGCGGTGAAATAGGGACTGAATTTGGGGGTCGTTTAAACAGTTCCTATTTCACCGCAACTTATGGGAGGGGTAGAAAAAGGCGAAGGCCCTGGAGAGGGTCTCCGCCTTATATACAAGGGGCGATGTTATTCGCGAGCTGCGGGATTAGACCAGGCGGGCGTTGATCGTCTTGGCGATCTCGGCGGCGTCGGTAGAACCCTTGACGGTGGCACGGAAATCCTCGTCCATGAGCGCCTCGGCGACCTTGGACAGGATCTTGAGGTGCGTGGTGCCGGCCTGGGCACCGGGGATGAGCAAGGCGATAGCCACGTTGACGGGAGCGCCATCCATGGTATCCCAACCGGTTACGCCGGACTCGTCCTTGACGACGATGACGGCGGCCTCGGAAATGGCATCGGACTTGGCATGCGGGATGGCAAAGCCCTCCATCATGCCCGTAGTACCCTCGGCCTCGCGGGCCAGGAAGGCGTTCATCACGGCGTCGGCGTCGCCGGCGATACCGGCCTTGACGGCCTGGTTGGAGACAAAGCTCAGAGCCTCGTCACGAGAAGCGAAGTCCTCGGCGACAAAGACGTTCTCGACCTTCACGAAGTCGGCAGCCTCGGCCTTGGGGGCCTCGACGGCAGCGGCCTTGGGGGCCTCAACCGACTTGGCGGGAGCGGCAGGAGCGGACTTCTGGTTCTTCTCGAAGTCATACTTCTTGAAGGCGACGAACAGGATGCCACCGACCACGGCGCCGATGAGGATCGCGAGGACCCACAGCGGACCGTTCTCGACAACGGGCAGGACCAGGAAGCCACCGTGGGGCGCCGGATCGTGGACGTTGAACATAATGGTCAGGATCGAGGCGATGGAGGAACCGAGCATCATGATGGGCATGACGGGCCAGATGTTCTTGGTCATGAACGGAATGGCGCCCTCGGTGATGTGGGTGCAACCAAGGATGAGGTTGACGACACCGGCGTCATGATCCTCCTGGCTGAAGTACTTCTTGCCGACGATGACGGCGAAGGTGGTGATCAGCGGCGGAACGATGCAAGCGGCGGAGACGGCAGCCATGAAGTTGGTGCCGAAGTTGTAGGTGTCGGTGCCAACACCAGCTGCCAGGGCCTCGGTGAGCATGGCGGTACCGGTGACGTAAGCAGCCTTGTTAACCGGGCCGCCCATGTCAAAGGCGCACATGCAGCCGATAGCAAGACCCAGGACAACAGCGCCGGAGGCAGACAGACCCTTGAGGAAGTCCATCATGGCGGTGTTAATGGCAGCCATGGGGCCGGAGATGCCGAGCATCACGAGACCGACAATCAGCGTGGAGAACAGCGGGTACAGGAAGATAGCCTTGAGACCGTCCAGGTTCTTGGGCAGACCGGCAAAGACCTTCTCGAGCAGCAAGATGACATAGCCAGCGAGGAAGCCGCCGACGATGCCGCCCAGGAAGCCGAAGCCCACACCGGTGCCGCCGGCGTCAATGAGCATGGTACCGTCGGGTCCCTCGACGACAGGCAGACCCTGGATGGCGATCATACCGGCGACGAAGCCGGGGACGAGTGCCGGGCGCTTGCCGATGGACTCGGCGATGTAGGCGGAAAGCACGGGAACCATGAGGTTCATGGCGATGCCGCCGATAATCTTGAGCATAGCGGCGAAGCTGTTGTAGTCGGCCGCCGTCGAATCGAAGGACGTGATGCCCCACAGGAACGAAACGGCGGTCAGAACACCACCGGCAACGACGAAGACCAGCATGTGGCTGACGCCGTTCATGAGGTGCTTATAGATGATGTGGCCGATGGACTCCTTCTCCTCGACCTCATCCTCGACATCGGCAGCAGCCGCAACCGTGTCGTCGCCCTTGGCGGCGAGTGCGCGGTCGATCAGCTTGCCGGCAGCCTCGACGGACAGGGCCTTGGAAACACCAACGGAAACCATGGGCTTACCGGCGAAACGCTCCGCCTGGACATCCTTATCAGCTGCGACAACGACGGCCTTGGCGCCAGCGATCTCGCCCTTGGTGAGCTCGTTCTCGACACCGACCTGGCCATGGGTCTCGACCTTAATGGTCAGACCGCGCTCGGCAGCTGCCTTCTCCAGCGCCTCCTTCGCCATGAAGGTGTGCGCGATGCCGGTCGGGCAACCGGTGGCGGCGATGATGTCAAACTTAGCCATGTGTCCCTCCTTTTTAAGTTTTGCGCCCGCAGGCGCTCCCCTACACGCGCGTCCTTACGCGCTTTTCCACATCTGAAAGATACCAAGCCACCGCTTGTACGAGAAGTAATACAGCTCATTTCTCCGGTGAAAGGTTCTTTCATTACCGTAAACGGTCGATGAAAGTTTACCATCAACTATTGAAACGGCAAGGTGTATCTTGTAATTGAAAATGCCCTTATACTACGACATTACGAAACAAGTCCGATTTTTATGCCAGCCAGGAGCCATCCCATGTCCGATAGCAGCAAGAGCGCACTCTCCCTTATTAGTACGCACAAGGGATACAGCGAGTCCGAGCAGCGCATTGTCGACTATATCCTAGAGCAC
The DNA here is from genome assembly GCA_959596495.1 of uncultured Collinsella sp. GTDB lineage: Bacteria > Actinomycetota > Coriobacteriia > Coriobacteriales > Coriobacteriaceae > Collinsella. The sequence continues at coordinate 8,964 of CAUFXK010000018.1, forward strand.
CAGTCCGAGGCACCGCGTCTGACAGCCGCCCAGCTCTCGCGCGCCGCCGCAACCTCCGAGGCAACCGTCTCGCGCTTCTGCCGCAAACTGGGTTTTGGCAGCTTTCGCAGTTTCCAGTTTTCGCTGGCGCGCGATCTGGAGAGCCAGCGCAATGAGGGCCTGACCGACGAGGTATCGCTCGACAATATGGAACAGAGCCTCAAGAATATCCTCGCCGCCAAGGTCAGCGAGCTCAATGCGACCATCGATGGCATTGATCACGACACACTGGCAGCCGTCGTGCGCGCGTTTAAGAACGCAGGGGCTATCGAGTTTGCAGCCGTAGGCAACACCAATGCCGTCGCGCTCGACGCGACGTTTAAGTTCTCTCAGCTGGGCCTTCGCTGCATGGCAAGCACTATCAGCGAGACCTCGATTGGCTTTGCGCTCACATTGCGCCCGGGCGATGTCATCGTGCTGATCTCGAACTCCGGCAAGTCGCGTCGACTCAATCGCATGGCAAAGGCGGCTCGCGACTGCGGAGCTACCGTAGTCGTCATTAGCAGCGACAGCAAGTCTCCGCTTGCTCGCCTGGCCGACTACACCTTTAATACCGTGAACCACGAGGCGCTGCTCACCACGGGTGACTTTGCGTTCTCCAAGATGAGCGCCACGATGATCATCGAGGTTATCTACAACTTCCTGCTTCCCGAAATCGAGGACGCCCGAGAGCACATCAGCTTCTACGAGGAGCTCATCCAGCCGGATAAGGTCGTGGAGTAGGTTTTATCAGGGGTCGTTATGTACCGTTCCCACAAAACTATGCCGGTTTACTACGATGAAATCGGATCATGCGACTACATCGCGTTTTAAAAGAAAACCGCAGGCGTTCTACCTGCGGTTTTCTTTTTTCAATTTTAGCTGTGCTCGAGCTGCGCCCATTCAACGTAGTAAACCGGCATAGTTTTTGACGGTCGGGGCAGACAAGCAAGTGGCGGGGCAACGATTACTGATATTTTATTCCCCCAACATCGCCGGCTCGTTCTAACCTCGAGCTTCTTCCAGCATCTGCTTGGCGTGCGCTAGGCTTGCCTCCGATTGATCGCCACTCAGCATACGGGCGACCTCTGCGGTACGGGCGTCTCCTGTCATCTCGTCCAGGTGCGTCTGGGGAACGTTGCCGGGCTCCTTGCTCACCACGTAATGTTTATCGGCCATGACGGCAACCTGCGCCAGGTGGGTTACGACAATCACCTGATGCGTAGCGGCGAGATCTGCAAGCACACTCGCGAGGGCACGTGCGGTAGAGCCGCCGACACCGGCATCGACCTCGTCGAACACCAGCGTATCCACGCCATCTGCGTTGCCAAGGACAACCTTACTCGCCAGCATGACGCGGCTCAGCTCACCGCCCGACGCGATGCGACGCAGGGGGCGCGGCGTCAATCCGGAACCGCTGCGATACAAAAGCTCGTAGCTCGAAGGGCCCGCCGGCGTCCACTCGGCGCGCGGAAGATCGCGCGACTCCCAAACGAGCTCGGCGCCGCCCATTTCCAGGCGCGCCATCTGACGACCAACCTCGTGGCAAAAGCGAGGAGCTGCCGTATTCCGCGCGCGTTTAAGCGCCTTGGCAGCAGCAAAAAGCTCGCGCTCGGCACTCCCGAGTGCCTCGCGTGCTTTCTTGATCTGCGCATCGCCATCATCGACCAGGGATAGCAGCTCTTGTGAGCGATCGCGCGTGGCAAAGACATCGTCCATAGTGGGCCCCCACTGACGCAGCAGGGACTTAAGATCGGAATAACGCTCGCGCATACGAGTAAGCTCGCGCGGATCGAAGGCGACCCCATCGCGATAAGCACGCAGCTCGTTGGCGCAATCCTCAAGCGAAATGCAGGCATCCGAAAGGGCATCGGCGATGTCGCCCAGCTTGCGATCGACGGCCACCATACGGGAAAGCTCCGCCACGGCGCCGTTCACGGCATCGAGCGCTCCCCCTTCGGCTGCAAGTGATTCATGGGCATCATTGGCCGTGGCCACCAGAACCTCGGCATGCTCGGAGCGCGGCAGCAGCTCCTCGAGCTCCTCATACTCACCCGGCTTGGGGTCGACCTCGGCGATACGCTCCAGGGCGAAGCGCGCCTCCTCGACGCGGCTCCCCTGCGCACGCGAGGCCTCCTCGACGCGACGGACCTCCTTGGCAGCCGCGCGCGAGGCTTTAAAGCAAGCACGGTAGTGCTCGAGCGCCTCGAGTGCCGGGCGCCCTGCCCATGCATCAACCATGGCAACATGATGCGACGGGTCAAGCAGGCGCTGGTGCTCGTGCTGGCCGCAAAGATCCATCATCACGCCGACGCGCTCAGAAAGCTCGCGCACGCTGGCGATACGGCCGTCAATTTTTACGCGACTGCGGCCTTCGGCAGAAAGACTGCGCCGCACGGTGAAGCCCTCTGTGTCGTGCGGGCCGTCAAACAGGCGCGCCTCGACGCTGGCAAGTGCCTCACCCTCGCGCACCGTCGACGAATCCGCGCGCTCGCCCAAAATGAGCTTGAGCGCCGAGAGCAGCGCGGTCTTACCGGCGCCGGTTTCTCCGGTCAAAACCGTTAGGCCCGCACTCGGAACCAACGTCGCCTCACGAATGAGCGCGATATTGGAAACCTGCAGCTCATCGATCATGACGCACTCCGTAGAACACGCGGCTCACCGAGTTATAGAAGCTCTCGGGGCCGTAATCCAGCAGCAGCACATCGCCGGGACCGCGACGCACAGCCACGCTCTCGACCGTGCCATCGCAGGTAATAAACTGTCCGTCGATGGCAATCGCCGGAACGCTCGGGCGGTCATCAGACATAAAGATCTCGACGACATCGCTCGGCGAGGTCAAAAAGGCGCGAGCCTGAATGGTATGCGGAGCAATGGGCACGCAGACCATGCCCGTGTAATCGGGGCTGACGATGGGACCGCCGGCGGAAAGCGCGTAGCCGGTGGAGCCGGTCGCCGTAGATACAACTACGCCGTCACCGCGCAGGCGGTCGATATGATGGCCGGACACCGTGATGTCGAACTCGACCATATCGGACAGGGGCCCGCGCGTAAGCGCCATATCGTTGAGGGCAAAGGTGCGCACGACATCCTTCGTGCCGTCTTCGCGCACCGAAACGATATCGGCGGCGATGGTTGCGCGGCGACTCACGTGGAGCTCACCGGACAGGGCATCGCTCACAACCTGCAAAATGTCGCGCTCCTCGGGACTCGCAGCGGTCAAAAACCCAAGGTGACCGTAGGACAGACCAAGGATGGGAATCTCGCGGTAGTTGAGGATACGAGCCGCGCGCAGCAGCGTACCGTCGCCGCCGAGCGTAATGACCAAGTCGGCATCGTCAACATCGGGCGCACTCTGGATCTTGGAGCGCTGGTCGGCAGCCCATGCGACCTCGTAGCCTTGGCGCGAAAGCCAAAGCTCGAGCATCAGGCCGCTCTCGACCGCCTCTTGCTTGTAGTAATTGGGAACCAGAAAGACCTTCATAGCGTTGCAGCTTTCTCGCTCAAAGCCGATACCTGGGCTTGCAACTCATCATCGGAGCGCTCGCCGGGAGCAAACCTCGTGCCGTACAGGAAAAACTCAACGTTGCCCTTGGCGCCATGGATGGGCGACACGCACACGTCGAGCGGGAACAGGCCCTTGGCGGCAAAAAGCTCAATCGCCGCCACGAGCGTATCGCGGCGGACAGCGGAGTCGGTCACGATGCCGCCCTCGCCCACCAGCGCAGCCGGCGCCTCAAACTGCGGCTTTACGAGCGTGCAGAACGAACCGGAAGGCTTCAGGCACGCCAGCACGGCGTCGATGATATTCGCGATGCTCGTAAACGACACATCGCACACGGCCAGGTCGATAGCGCCGCCGTAGCCGAGCTCAGGCAGCTGTGTCACATTGGTGCGCTCACGGAGCGTCACGCGCTCGTCTTGGCGCAGCGACCAATCAAACTGGGCGCGACCCACGTCGACCGAAACGACCGTAGCGGCGCCACGCTTGAGCAGGCAATCGGTAAAGCCGCCCGTAGAACAGCCCACATCGAGGCAAGCAAGGTCCGTCGGATCAATCCCAAACGCATCGAGCGCACCCTCGAGCTTGAGTCCGCCGCGCCCCACGTAGGGAATACGTCCCTTCACGTGTAAGGGCAGGCCGGGCGTCACCTTAAGGCCCGGCGAGGTCAAACGCTCGCCGCCACTCGAGACCAAGCCGGCCATAAGAGTGCGAAGGGCATCCGCGCGATCGGCGCAGATGCCCTGTGAAATCAGTTCGTCATCGAGACGCACGCGTTTCATGAATGCCATCAACCATTCGTATCCGGAGACGCGGCCTGGCTATCCTGGGATTCGTTTGCCGCATCCTCATCGTATTCCTGCTCGAGCTTATCGGCCTCGCGAGGCGTCAACTCAAACTTATCGACCATGTCGACCGCACGGGAGCCCAGCTCAATTGCCTCGTCAAACAGATCGAGCGAACGCTCCAGGGACGTATCCTTGGAGCGAACGGTCGCGATAATCTGGTCCAAGCGGTCCGAGATCTCGTCGAAGTTGCGGACGGAACCCTCTGGCATGGCTACTCCTCGACGGTACCGGTCTCGGCCTCGGCGACCTCAGCACCCTCGTCGAGAACGCCAGCCGCAGCCTGAGCGGCGGCAACCTTGGCGGCAGCCTCGGCAGCCTGGAGCTCCTCGCGGGCACGGTCCTCGGCCAGAAGCTCCTGATACAGGTCCTCGCCCGGCAGCTCCTCGCTACGAGCAATCTTACCGAGCACGCCGTTGACAAACGACGCGGACTGATCGGTGCCATAGGCCTTGGCAAGCTCGACAGCCTCGTTAATCACGATGGCGTCCGAAACCTCCTCGTCGGTGAGGAAGCGCATCTCGTAGACGGCGATACGCAGCAGATTGCGGTCGGCGCCTGGCATGCGCATAAGATCCCAGTTCTTGGCGACGGAGCGCAGGGCGCAGTCGATGCGATCGATGTGCTCATAGGCACCGCGGCACAGCTCCAGCGCGTAGGGGTCGAGGGGACCCTTCGAGATCAGGAAATCGCCCTCGAGGACGCGCTCGAGCGGGCTGTCCGTGGCCTCGGCCTGAAACAGCAGCTGAAGCGCCTGACTGCGGGCAAGCGTACGCCCGCGATAAACCTTAAGGCTCAAAGGTTACTCCTTGGGGAAAACGAGGCCGTCGATGCAAACGTCAACGCGCTCGACCTCGACGCCCACCTGGGCGTCGATGGCGGCAACCACGGCGGCGCGAACGGCCTCGGCGAGTTTCTTGAACGGATAGCCAAAGAACACCACGACGCGCACGGTAAGCGCGAGCTTGTCGCCGATGACCTCGGCCTCGACCGCCGGCTCGGAAGCCGGGGCCTTGGACGAAAGCATCATGGAGACAAGGTTGGTGGCAAGGTCCTTGACGCCCACGGAGGCGATGCCCTCGACATCCGTGACGGCGCGCGAGACGATGGCGGTCAGAACATCGGGCGAAATGCCGATGCCGTCAATCTTGATTTCCTGGGGCATGAGTCCTCCTAGAAGAGTTGGTTGCTAGACGCGGGAGACGAACTTGCCGTCGCGGGTGTCAACCTTAATGACCTCGCCCTCGTTGAGGTACATGGGGACCTGGATGACAGCGCCGGTGTCGATGGTGGCCGGCTTGGTGGAACCCTGGACGGTATCGCCCTTGAAGCCCGGGTCGGTCTGGACGATGGTGGTCTCGATGAACATCGGCGGGGTCACGCCCATGAGCTCGTCGTCGGCGAAGAGCAGCTGGCAGGTGTCATTCTCGCGCAGCCACTTGGCGTTCTCGCCCACCATATCCTCGGGAACGGGAACCTGCTCGTAGGACTCGTTATCCATGAAGATGTAGTCGGCGCCGTCGTTGTAGAGGTACTGGAACTCACGGGTGGTGAGCATGACGCTCTCGAACTTGGTGCCGGCGTTGCAGGTGTTCTCGACGACGCGGCCGCTCTTGATGTCGCGGGTCTTGTAGCGCACGAAAGCGCCGCCCTTGCCCGGCTTGACGTGCTGGAACTCGACGATGGTGTAGACCTTGTCCTTAATGCGGAGACCGAGGCCGTTCTTGAAGTCGGCGGTAGAGATAGTAGGCATAGCGACCTTTCTTGTTATTGGCTAGACGCACAAACGTCCAAATTACATACGAGCGAAATTATACACTTGCAGACGGCGGCTGCGGCGAGCGCATAAAAAGAGAACGCGGGACGCCCGAATCGATCCGGACGCCCCGCCTCCAAAAACCCAAATGGATGGTTTAGCAATCGATAATATGCAGGTCGTGCGGGGTCTTGGTGAAGGGCTCGTAGCCGTTCTCGGTGACGACGCCGTAGTCCTCCAGGCGCACGCCGCCCACGCCGGGCAGGTACACGCCGGGCTCCATGGTGATAACCGAGCCGACTTCGATGATATTCTTGCTGCGGTTGAAGTTAGGCAGCTCGTGGATGTCGATGCCCACGCCGTGGCCCAGACCATGGTTGTAGTAATCGCCATAGCCGGCATCGCCAATAATCTTCTTGGAAAGCTTGAAAATGTCGTTGCCCTCGACGCCCGGATGGATAGCGGCGACGCACTCCTCATGGGTGCGGCGCACGAGCGCGTACAGGTCGAGCTGCTCCTGGGTGGGCTCGCCCATCACGACAGTGCGCGTCATGTCGGAGCGGTAGTCGCAGTAGCCCGCACCGTAATCCATGAGGACAAAGTCGCCCTTCTCGATCACGCGGTCGCTCGGGACGGCATGCGGGTTGGCGGTATTGGGGCCACTCGCCACGATGGAGCCGAAGGCCAGGCTGTCGGCTCCGTTGGCGAACATAAAGTTCTCGAGCTCGTTGCGAACCTGCTTCTCGGTCATACCGGGCTTAATAAAGCCGAGCATGTGCTGGAAGGCGGCATCGGTGATCGACTGCGCGTGGCGCATGAGCTCGATCTCCTCTGCATCTTTGATGGCACGCATCTTGCGGATGTCGTCATGCATCAGCGGCAGCATGCAGGCAACGGAGCGGTCCTCCAGACCACGCTGAATACCCTGGTAGAAGTTAATCTGCATGTCATCCTCGACGGCGCAGACGCGGCATTTGTTGACCGCAATCTTGCCGGCGACCCAGCCGGGGATGGTGCCCTCGTCCATGTCGTAGACCCAGGGGCTGCCGGCGGGCGTGTTCTCCTCAAAACTGTTGAGATAGCGCGAGTCGGTGTGGAACAGGCACTGATCGGCCGTAATAAACGCGGCGTGAGGGAACTCGAAGGTGTAATCGAAGACGCCCTTCACGCCCGTGAGCCAACGGAGATTGGCCTCGTCGCGCACGACGATGGCGTCGTAGCCGCGCTCGGCCATCAGGGCACGGACGCGTTCGATACGACCGGCAGGACCGGCAGCAAACTCAGACATGCAGATTCCTTTCTTGTTGTCCTCATAAAAGCGGGACGGGTCCCAATCGAAAGACGGATTCGCACGCAATCCGCAACCGATTGAAAACCCGCACCTCAACATGATACGAAAGACGATGGATGTCAATAAAACTTAGAGAAGTTCTTTGCGAGAAGCCAAGTAGGCGTGAGCATGGCGCTCAAGAACCTCGTCCTCAACGCTCGTTAGACGAATGGCGCCAAGTGCCGCGGGCAGCGGCAACATACTGCGGTTCGAGCGGACAAACTGCTGCCTGCGGAACTCCTCGATATATGCGCCGGGCTCCAGATCGAAGGCAAACTCCTCGATACCAAAGTCCTCCAGGCAGTCATCGACCTCAAAGACGTAATCGATATCGAAGTCGCAGGCATCATGTGCTAGGCGCGCCTCAAAGCGCATACCTTCGGACAACAGCTGGTAGGCAGGGACCTGCGAAGCGGCATCGCCCAAGCAGGCGCGCAGGGTACGCTCCCCCGTCTTGCCAAAATCGAGCGCATGGCGAGCGCTCGGGTTCGTGGCCATGAGCACGTCTTTGCGCGCAGTCTGGGACCACTGAACGGCATTGACGAGCGCGACCTCCTCGCCGACAAGAATCTCGGGGACGGTCTCAGTAAACTGATTCCAACGGGACTTGCTGCTCGAAAGCATGGTGCCAACAAGTACCGCATAACCGAGCTTGAGGTCCTCGGGGTCCGCTTCGCGAACAAGTTCGAGGTCACACACGACCAAGCCCGGCTCGGGACGGAACGCGATAGCGGGAAGCGCATTCGCCGACGAGGCGACGAGTGGCTTCATAGTCGTCGCGACCGTGAGCATGGCGTCGAACGTCGTCGGCAGCAAGGCGCACTCGGTGCGACCGCACCACTGATTGGCACACCAGCAAACGACCGAGCAGGTCGCCGTGTCGCCGACAGCGACAACGAGATCGTCGCAGGTAATGCCGTTAGCCGACAGGGCGCCAAAAACGGTATCGGCATCGGCCAGCGTAGCACCGGCAGGCGAAACCTCGAGGACAAGCGTCGACACGGCAAAACCGGCGTCGACCAGCGCATGCTCGACAACCTCGCCAAAACGCTCGGATGTGGCGCTGTTCCAAACCACCATCGCCCGCTTGGGTTTGCCCACAGCCGAGGCAAACATGCGCGACAGCTCCTCGAACGCGCCCAATCCGACGCGGACATCGACACTGCGGTTTTGGAAATTGATAAGTTGACGGCGAATCATAGCAGTCCACGCTCCAAAAGCATCTCGGCACAAAGGTAGGAAACGTCCTCGAAGGACTTGTGGCGAATATCAAGGGTAAGATCGGCAGCTTGACGATACAACGGACGGCGATGCTCAAAGAGCAGCGCCGCGTGCTCGGGCGAGCGGAAATCGGGACGCGTGTCGGAGCGGCGGATCTGGCGCATCGAATCCTCAAAATCGCCCTCGAGGTACACACAGGTACCCATCTGGTGCATGAGCTCGATATTGACCGGCGTCTCGACAATGCCGCCACCGCACGAAACCAACAGGCTGCGCTCGCTTTGGAGCGAACGGAGCGCCGAAGTCTCGAGCTCGCGAAAGCGCTCCTCGCCCTCGGTTTCAAAAATCTCGGTTACCGATTTGCCGCAACGGCGCACGACAAGGCGGTCGGTATCAATAAACCGACGCTTGAACATCGTGCCCACGTTGCGTGCAAGCGTCGATTTGCCCGCACCCAAAAACCCGATAAAGAAGATATGGTCGCAGCCGTGCTTGGTGTGCTGGGACATGACGAAACCTATTCCTCGCAGGGAAGGTCGCGCAGGGCACGGCGCTCAAAGATACGGAAGATCTGCGTATACCACAGGTCCTGAGTTGCCTGTGGCTTTACCAAGATCGTGTCGACGCCGGCAAAGTTACCGCTCCACACGTCCGTGTACAGCTGGTCACCGATCAGCACAGCCTCATCGGCCGTGGCGCCCAAGCGCTTAAGACCGGCCTTGAGAGCAAACGGTGCAGGCTTCATGGCATGGCTGATGGCCTCGAGCCCCAGCTCGCGTGCTGAGCTCATGACCTGGTCGCGATGCCAGTTGTTCGACACCATGCACAGCTTAAAGCCCTTGGCACGAGCGGCGTCGAGCCAGGCCGAGACGGCAGCGGGAACCTGCTCGGTATCACGCGGCACCAGGGTGTTGTCGCGATCGAGCAGAATGGCGCGCTTGCCATCGGCCCACAGGGTATCGAGGTCGATGCGGTCGACCGAGGCAACATATCGTTTGGGGCTGAAAATCCTCATGTTTAATTCCAAGACTGTTGGTGCTCTTCGTAGGTCTGCGAGAAATACTCCTCGTCCTGCGTAATGTAGAAATACAGGTCATCGGAGTCGGTGGGCTCAAGGGTGGCCTTGAGCGCCTCGAGCGACGGAGAGCAGATGGGCGTGGGCGGCAGCCCCTCATGCTTATAGGTGTTGTACGGACTATCGCTCTGAAGATCGTCGGCGGTAACCTCGCCGCCGGTGACATACATCATGGTCGCATCGCTATTGAGGTAGCGCAGACCGTCGAGCTTGCCGGCAAGACGGTTGTAGAACACCGAGGCGACATGCGCGCGCTGCTCGGCGTTGAGGCCTTCGCGCTCAACGATGGAAGCGAGATTGATGATGTCGTAATCAGACATCTCCACGCCGTAGCGCTCCTTGATTTTGGCCTCGCAGCCGGCAAAATCGAGCGACTTGTACTCGGTGTTGAATTGATCGAGCATGGCGCGAATCACATCATCGGCGCTCGGTTTCTTACCCAACGAATAGGTCTTGGGGAATAGGAAGCCCTCGAGCGAATCGTTTGCAGCGCCCTCAAGGAAGCTATAGTCCTTCACATAGTTGGAGGCCTTTGCCTGATTGAGGAAGTCTTCCTTGGAGATACTGTCGTATGCCTTGGCCACGCGATCGGCGACCTGGTCAACCGTCAGGCCCTCTGGGATAGTCAGTGCATCGGAGCTCGCATTGGGGCCCTCCATGAGCTGCTGAACGACCTTGGTCGCGTCCATGAGCGTGGTGAACGAGTAGGTGCCGGGCTTGAGCGACATGTCGGCGTTGAGCTTTTTGACCGCCGCGTAATAATCCTTGGGATTTTCGACGATATGGTTCTCGGAGAGAATCGAAGCGATGCTGTCACCCGAGGCACCATCGGGAATAGTGATAGTAACCTGCTGGCCAGCAGTGACTTTCGCATCCTCACCAGCAAAAAAGCCCTTGACAGCTGGCACGACAAAGAAAACGATCGCGACAAGCGCAAGCACGGCGACGACGCCACCGATAATCATAGGCACCGGGGAGCTTTTCTTTTGGGCACCACGGCGAGCGCGCGTGTTATAGCTCGAGCGCGTGGCCGGAGCAACGCCGTGCGAGCCATGAGTATGATGTGCGTGGGAGCGTGATTGCGGTGCCTGTCCCTGCGTACGCTGGGCAGGAGCCTGCTGCTTAAAGCGGGAACCGCCCGCGGGCTGCGCGGGACGAGCGGCGGGCTGTTGAGCAGTACGCCGAGTAGGTTGAGCCGAACGCTGCGTCGGCTGCGCCGGGCGCTGGCCAGGCTGAGCAGGGCGTGGCACGGACTGACCCTGACGACTCTGCTGGCGCGGATCGGAAGCGCTAGACATGCGAAACCTCCTCGTTTTTGCGATCGAGCCATGTCTGCAAGAACAGGCTGGCGGCGATCATGTCGATCTTGCCCCTCATCTGCTTTTCATTGAGTCCCTGCTCCCGCAGGATACGCTTGGCCTCTTGCGAAGACAGGCGCTCGTCCTCAAACTCCAGCGGAAGATCGAGCTCGTCGGCAATCTTTTGCGCCACGGCGGCAACACGCTCGGCCTGGGGGCCGGGCTCGCCGGCCATGGTCAGGGGACGTCCGCTTACCAGGATGTCGGGCTCATAGTCCTCGACCAGGTAACGAAACGTCTTGGCCATGCCGGTGACCTCGACGGCCGGGAGCACCTTGACGGGCATTGCCATCTTGCCATCACGGCTCGAGACGGCAATGCCGATCCTGGTCTCCCCTATGTCCAGCGCGAGCGCGACCACGGTGACTACTTAGGCGCCGAGCGCGGTCTTGGCGGCCGCGAGGGCATCGGCGATACCCGCGGCGTTCTTACCGCCGGCCTGGGCCATGTTGGGACGGCCGCCACCGCGACCGTCGACCAGGCCCGCGATCTGCTTGATCACGTTGCCGGCATGGAAACCGGCCTTGACGGCGTCATCGGAGCCGGCGGCGAGCAGCGCTGGGGTGCCCTTCTCGGTCACGCTGGCGACGACGCAGGCGACGGGCCCGGCGACCTTCTGGTGCACGGTATCCCAGACGTTGCGCAGGTCGGCAGCCTCAAGGCCCTGCAGCTCAGCCACGACGAGCTTGTAGCCGTCGAGCTCGACGGCACCCTCGATGGCGTTGGTGATCGCATCGGAGGAGCCACCGGTGAGCGCCTTCTTGAGCTTATTGGACGTCTCGCGCAGCTCGGCCTGCAGGTTCTCCACGCGGGCGGGAACCTCGTCGACGCGGCACTTGAGCGCAGCGGCGGCGGCGTCGACGAGCGCCAGACGGTCGGCCATGTAGTCGAGGGCGCCCTTAGAGGTAACGGCCTCGATACGGCGGACGTTCGAGCCCGTGGAGGACTCGGAGATAATCTTGAACAGACCGATCTCGGCGGTGTTGGCAGCATGCGTACCACCGCAGAACTCGCGAGAGAACGGCTGGTCCTCGGCACCCACGGAAACGACGCGGACGACGTCACCGTACTTCTCGCCAAAGAGGGCGACAGCACCGGCGGCCTTGGCCTCATCGATGCCCATAACGCAGGTCACGACCGGCTTGGATGCGAAGATCTGCTGGTTGACCAGGTCCTCGACAGCTTTGAGCTGCTCGGAGGACAGGGCCTCGAAGTGCGTGAAGTCAAAGCGCAGGTGCTCGGGCGTCACCAGCGAGCCGGCCTGGGAGACATGCTCGCCCAGAACGTGCTTAAGCGCGGCGTCGAGCAGGTGGGTAGCGGTGTGGTTGCGGCGCAGGAAGCCACGGCGCTCGGCGTCGAGCGTGGCGATCACGGAAGCGCCAACGGTCAGCGTGCCCTCGGCGACGTAGGCGACGTGGGCATACAGGCCGTTGTGGTTCTTGGTATCGGAAACGGTCAGTGCAACGCCCTCGGCGGAAAGCTCGCCGGCGTCGCCCTGCTGGCCGCCCATCTCGGCGTAGAACGGGGTGCGGTCGAGCACAACCTCGACATCCTCGCCCGCGGCAGCGGACTCGACGGACTCGCCGTTGAGAACGATGGCGACAACCTTGGCGCCCTCGATCACATCGTTGTCATAGCCATCGAACTCGGTCGCAGCGATCTTGTCGGAAAGCTCGACCCACACGTCGTTGAAGCTGCCCCAGGCGTCGCCCTTGGCGTTGGCGCGAGCGCGGGCCTTCTGGTCCTCCATGCAGGCGGTGAAGCCGTCCATGTCGACGTCATGGCCAGCGGTGCCGGCGATCTCGACGGTCAGGTCGATGGGGAAACCAAAGGTGTCGTGCAGCTTAAAGGCGACATCGCCCGGGAGCACAGCGCCCTCGGCGAGCGCGGACAGGGCCTCGTCCAGGTAGACGCGGCCGTTGTCGAGCGTCGTGGAGAAGCGCTCCTCCTCGGAGGCGACAATACCCTTGACGAGCGCGACGTTCTTAAGCAGCTCGGGATAGGCCTCGCCCATCTGGGCGTTGACCTCGTCGATGAACTTGGTCAGGAAGGCGCCTTCGATGCCCAGCAGGCGACCGTGGAACACGGCGCGACGGAGCAGACGGCGAAGGACGTACTCGCGACCCTCGTTGCCGGGAAGGATGCCGTCAGAGATCATAAAGTCGACGGCACGGGAGTGGTCGGCGATGATGCGCAGGGAGCGGCTGGCGCCGGAGTAATCGTCGGCGTCATAGGTCTTGCCGCTGATCTTCTCGCCCAGCTTGATGAGATGCTGCATCAGATCGCCGTCGTAATTAGCGGTCTTGTGCTGCATGATGGCGGCCATGCGCTCCAGGCCCATGCCCGTATCGAGGTTACGGTGCGGCAGCTCCGGCATGGAGCCGTCCTCCTGGCGGTCGTACTGGGTAAACACGAGGTTCCAGAACTCCAGGAAGCGGTCGCAGTCGCAGCCGGGCTTGCAGTCGGGGCTGCCGCAGCCGACCTCCTCGCCCATGTCAAAGTAGATCTCGGAGCAGGGGCCGCAGGGGCCGGTAGGGCCGGCGGCCCAGAAGTTGTCGTCCTCGCCCAGGCGGGAGATGTGGTCCTCGGCAACGCCCAGAGAACGCCACACGTCGTGGGTCTCGTCGTCCTCGGTAAAGACGGTAAAGTACAGGCGATCGAGCGGCAGCTTGAACTCCTTGGTGATGAGCTCGAAGGCCCAAGCGCAAGCCTGCTGCTTGGAGACGCCGCCAAAGGAGAAGTCACCGAGCATCTCGAAGAACGACAGGTGACGGCCGTCCTCGCCGATGCAGTCGATGTCGTTGGTGCGGACACACTTCTGGCAGGAGATCGCGCCGATCTCCTTCATGGTCTTCTTGCCCTGGTAGTACTCCTTAAACTGGTTCATGCCGGCGTTGGCAAGCAGCAGCGAGGGGTCGTCGGGAACAAGGGACGAAGAAGGATAGAGCTTAAGACCGCGCTCCTCAAAGAAGTTGAGGAACTTGGAGCGGATCTCGGCCGTAGTCATTGACGGGTAGTCAGCACTCATAGAGGGAATCTCCTCGATTTCACATCGAAACAGTTCAAACGTAACGATATTACCATCCAACCGCCCCCGTGCAAAAAAGAGGGTCGCCAAACAGCGACCCTCCAGCGAAAGTGCACGTTATTTAGGTCTGTCAAATACTTTGAAAAAAATGATTTCGGTATAATTGCATATAAGAATCGTCCGGAAGGAGCGATCGATGAATAGCAAACGGTTTGCCGTGAATGCACTAACCTCAGTAGCCCTTTTAGCAATCTTCGCTTACTCGAGCTGGTATGTGAACCAGCCGAGATTTGGCTACGCATTGTACGCAGTAACATCTGGCGATAAAGCGTATTACACCCTAAGCGCAATTGACGCCATCTTTTTCTATGTGGCTGGCCCCTTATCAATCGCTTTGATCGCGTTTATTGTTATTTACAACATCAAGAAACGCTAACAGAGCCTATTTGGAATCCGAATCGTCCATGGAGCCGTCGATGCCGGTTTTGGTGTCGTCGTCAGAGCTTGTGTCGTCGTCCTTGGCAAAGGGGTTCTTAAAGAAACCCGTCGCGTCGGGCTGCAGGCCTGAGAGCTTAATCCAGGGATTATCGAGCTCGGGCTTGGGCATTGCCTGGGCCTCGGGAGCGGTCTCGTTGCCGATGAGTTCGGACTCGTAGATGAACGTATCGTCGCCAAGCGCGTCGTAGGCGGCGACCGGGTTGCCCTCGGTATCGCGATACGGCGTGCCCTTAAACACGGCGCCATCGTATGCCACGAGCTGACGGCCGGTCTCGTTCTCAAAGTAGTAGACGAAAATGCCCTTGAGGGCTGCGCACAGCGGAATGGCAATGATCATGCCAATAGGACCCATGAGTGCCGAGCCAATAACGAGCGCCGTGAGGCTCATGATGGGATGCACCTGCACCGAGCTCTGCATGACCTTAGGCGAAATTACGTTATCGGTGACGTTTTGAGCGACCATCGTCACGATGAGCGTCCATAACGCCAACATGGGGCTGAACATGAAACCGAGCACTGTGGCGATTGCTGCGCTCACCCAGGGACCGACGACCGGAACCAAATGCATGATGCCGGTAAAGATGGCCATGAGCGCCGCATACGGATGGCCGATGATCATAAAACCGATAAAGGCGAGGAAACCACCGCAGATGGACGTCACGACCATACCGCGCATGTAGCCGCCGACAGAGCGAGAAAGGATGGCGACCATAAAGCGGTACGAGGTCTCCTTCTCCTGACCGATGATGGTGCAAATCTCGTGGTGCATGCGAGGGTAGTCGCAGGCCATCCAGTACGCAAGCACCAGACCAAGGAAGATCACGAACAACTGCGAGGCTGTATTGGTGATGAGCGGGAACACACCGCGGCCAAGCTCGGCAGCGATCTGAGACACATACTTCGATGCCACGGCAACCAGCGACGAAAGATTATCGTCCAGATACTCCTTGAGCGGCGTGTTGTTGAGCGTCTTGGCATGCGAGATCATCTCGTTGAGGTCGCCACCCGCAACACGAAGCTGCTCAGGCAGACGGCTCAGGACTTCCATGATCTGACCAAAGAGAATCGGCGACAAGATGCAAACGACACCGACGAGCACGGCAACAACAACAATAAGCGCGATAAGCGAACCGATGCCGCGATTCACGCCATGGTGCTCGAGCCAGTTGGTGATCGGGGACATCACAAAAGCAATGATGGAGCCGACGGCAAGAAACTCAATAACCGGTGCCAGGATGCCCATAAGGTTAAAGATGACGGCAGCGATGACAATGCAGCCGAC
The DNA here is from genome assembly GCA_959596495.1 of uncultured Collinsella sp. Lineage (GTDB taxonomy): Bacteria > Actinomycetota > Coriobacteriia > Coriobacteriales > Coriobacteriaceae > Collinsella. The sequence goes on from CAUFXK010000018.1 coordinate 24,877, forward strand.
AACAGCCCAAATGCGAAGCGTCAGAATGCGGGTATCGCGCAGTGTGCGGTCTGTTTGTTGGGGGTGCTCACTCATGAACGAATCATCACTCCGTCGGGGTCAATCTTATCCTGAATCTTCTTGAGGGTGCGGCGCAACAAGCGCGAGACCTGCACCTGCGAGATGCCCAGCTTCTTGGCGATCTCGATCTGGGTCATGCCCTTTACAAAGCGTAGCTCGATCACCTCACGCTCGCGCGGCGAGAAATCGCGGATGGCTTCCTCGATTACCAGCCGGTCATCGGTAAAGTCGAGCTCGTTGTCGTCGTCGGCATAGCGATCGAGAATCGAGGGAGCATCGTCGGAGTCGGACGCGCCGGGAGCCTCGATGGGCACCGAGGTGTAGGCCGAGGACGATTCCATGGCTTCGAGCACCTCGTCGACGGTCACGCCAAGGTAATCGGCGATTTCCTCAACCTTGGGCGAACGCTGAAGCTCGTTAGTAAGCTTATCGGTGGCCTGGTTAACCTTGGCAGAGAGCTCCTGCAGACGACGCGGCACGCGCACACTCCAGCCCTTGTCGCGGAAGTGGCGCTTAATCTCGCCCAAGATGGTGGGCGTAGCAAACGTCGTGAACTCGAGTCCGCGCTCGGGATCAAAGCGATCGATAGCCTTGAGCAAGCCCAAGTACCCGACCTGCAAAAGGTCATCGAGCGGCTCGCCGCGGTTCTTGAATTTGTTGGCAAGAAACCTTACCAGGTTCATATGGGACATGACGAGCTGCTCGCGAGCATCCGGATCACTGGTCTCCTTATAACGACGAAACAGCTCGCGGGTTTTCTCCTTGTCCCAAGCGGTCTTGCCGCTCCGGGAGCGTTCGGTCATATTAGATATCCGCCTTGAGGTCGAGGGAAAGTGTTAGGGGCGCTGTAGTCTTTTCGTAAGAGTCACACACACTCGCCAAAATGAGCTCGGCATACACGGCAGCCTGGTCATCCTCATCGACAGTCGCCTGGTCGCCAAAGGTAAAGGTCATGCCCACATGCGATTCGTCGACATCGAATTTGATCGAGATATCGTCGGAATCAACAGCCGTGCAGCCAAAGATGAAGGCTTCTTCGGCAGCCATACGAATGTCCTCGATGCGATCAACGGACATAGAGCACAGGGCGCCGACGTTGGCGGCCGTCATGCGCACCAAGCGCGCGAGACGCGGATCACCGGCAACGCTCAGCGTAATGGGGCAGGTTGCTTCGCTACTCATCGCAGGACTCCTCGGAGGTCTCGGCAGGCGTATAAGTGTAATACTGAGCAGGCTTAGCAGCGGGCTTCTGAACATCATCGTCGTCAGCAGGGGCATCGTCATCGCCAATCAGAACGCGCTCAGTAAGCTGCTCGGCCTCGGCGGCGGCAGCGGCGAGCTTGCGATCGGCGTCGGCTGCAGGAGCCTTCACCTTATTGAAGAGCTTCTGCACGGCGCCAGCAGCAGAATCAGTCACGCTCGATACGGCATTGCTGGCCTCAGCCACGCTGCCCGTGACCTCGGAGATGTCGCGAACGACCGCCTCAACCTCAACGAGGTTAGACGTCAGAGCATCAACGGCAGTCTTGCTCGACTTGAGGAGCGGCTCAACCTGTGCCAGCGCGGGGGTGAGCTCATCGACAGCGCCATCGAGCTTTGCCACCACAGGCTGTGCCTCAGCGAGCGTATTGTTAAGGTCACTCACCGTCTTGTCGAGCGAATCAACGACGGTGCGGGTCTTGCGCAGCGTGAGCGCGAGCTCGACAACAGCCCACACGCCGGCAACGGCGAGCACCAGCAGGGCGATTTGAATGGGACTCATACAAGCCTCCCAAAGGAATCGAAATACAGACGCTGTTCATGGTACCCCAAAGGGGACCGAACATGCCAAGCGTGAGATCCTGGGACAAAATAATCAGCAGTTACTTCGGTGCATTCCCGCTGCGGTCGCGTTCGCTTTGCTCTACGCGCCACTCTTCCCAACCGCGGCCGGCAGGCTGCCAAAATGCACCGCGTTCTAAGCCTTCGGGCAAATAGCGCTGGTCGACCCAGCCTTCGGGATAATCGTGCGGATACTTATACACACCGTATTCATCGCTGCCCGGGCGATGGCGATCGCGTAGATAACTCGGCACCTCGCGAAGCCCACTAGAATGGATATCGGCCAGCGCCGCATCGATTGAAGCCTCACACGCGTTGGATTTAGGCGCCAAGCACACATAGAGTGCAGCCTGAGCCAGGTTAATGCGGCATTCGGGATAGCCAATGACCTCGGCAGACTTAAACGCGGCATGCGCCACCAAAAGCGCCTGCGGATCGGCGTTGCCAACATCCTCAGAAGCCTGAATCATAATACGGCGTGCAATAAACTTAGGATCCTCCCCTGCATCGATCATGCGCGCGAGCCAATAAATGGTGGCATCGGGGTCGCTGCCGCGCATGGACTTAATGAACGCACTGATAATGTCGTAGTGCATGTCACCGTTTTTGTCATACGAAAACCCACGGCGCGGATTGGCGATCTTCACATCGTCAACCGTGATGGGATACCGCTCCCCCGCCGCCGGAGCCGGCGTCCCCTCGGTATCGGGACACGTGACGGCAATCTCGCTCGCCAGCTCGAGCGTCGTCAGGGCCGAGCGTGCATCACCCGCTGCCAGCGTGCAAATGGTCTTGACCGTATCATCATCGGCCGAGAATTTGCCGTTCAGGCCCTGAGGTGCCTCGAGCGCACGCTCGATAAGCATGGCGATATCCTCGTCCTTTAAATGCTCAAGCTCCACGACTCGACCACGTGAGAGCAGCGCCGAGTTGACCTCGAAGTACGGGTTTTCCGTCGTGGCGCCAATCATAATGACGGTACGGTTCTCAACCGCATGCAGCAACGCATCCTGTTGCGACTTCGAAAAGCGGTGAATCTCGTCGATGAATAGAATGGTGCGACGGTCGTAGGTATTCAGGCGCGTCTTGGCCTCATCAATCACGCGGCGCAAGTCCTTCACGGTGCCCGTCACGGCGCTGACCTCGACAAACTCGCTCTTGGTATGGTTGGCGATAATGTGGGCCAGCGTCGTCTTGCCCGTACCGGCCGGCCCGTACAAAATCACGCTCGACAGCA
>CAUFXK010000019.1 GCA_959596495.1 uncultured Collinsella sp.
CTAAAGTGTATGATTCTGAACGTTACATGACTCACTTTACCTAACTAAAGTGTCATCAAGGGGGAATACCATGAACACCGATATGTCTCGTCGTCAGTTTGTTGGTCTAGCCGGCTCGCTCGCCACGGTGCTTGGCCTTGGTCTTGTCGGTTGCGGCGGTGGCGCCGGCAAGGGCTCCGCCGCTGGCTCTGCCGCGGCCAAGGATGTGAAGGGCGCTGCGGAGTCCAAGAAGCTCGTGGTGGGCTTTGATAAGTCCTATCCTCCGTATGGTTTTGTGGGCGACGATGGCGAGTACACCGGCTTTGATCTCGATTTGGCCAAGGCTGTTGCCGATAAGCAGGGCTGGGAGGTCAAATACGAGGCCATCGACTGGGATGCCAAGGATACGCTGCTCAACTCGGGCGCCATCAACTGTATCTGGAACGGCTTTACCATGGAGGGCCGCGAGGACGACTACACGTTCTCCGAGCCGTACATGCTCAACGAGCAGGTGCTGGTGGTAAAGAAGGATGCAGGCATCAAGAGCTGGGACGATCTTGCCGGCAAGACCGTGATTACCCAGACTGATTCCGCTGCACAGGATGTGCTCGAGGGCGACCAGAAGGATTTGGCCGCGACGTTTGCCACGCTCGATACCATCGGTGAGTACAACACGGCGTTTATGCAGCTCGAGAGTGGTGCAGTCGATGCCGTCGCCTGTGACCTCTCGATTGCCCAGTATCAGCTTGCCGCCAAGCCCGATGCCTATACACAGCTTGATGAGCCGCTGTCCAGCGAGCACTACGCCGTCGGCTTTAAGAAGGGCGACACCAAGTCGGCCGATGCCGTGACCGAGTCGCTCAAGGCACTCTATGAGGACGGCACGGTCAAGGACCTGTGCAACAAGTATGCGAGCTATGGTCTGTCCTTCGACAACTGGGTTTTGAAATAGCGGCTTTCCCAGGCACTCGATTTTGCCGTTCAAACCGTCGCTTGCGTACATTTAGTACGCGGCGCTCCTCTTTCACGGCAAACTCGGGCACCTGGAAAACCCGCTTTGACATTGGGTTCGCTGTTCTGTTGCTGTGAAAGAGAGCTTAGGTTGTCTATTCAAGTCATGATGCAGATGCTTGGCCAGGGATTCTTGGTCAGTTTGCAGCTGTTTGTGCTGACGCTGCTCGGGTCGATTCCCCTGGGAATTCCCGTGGCGTTTATGCGCATGAGCAAGGTCGCGCCGCTGCGCTGGATTGCGCGCATCTACATTTCGGTCATGCGCGGTACGCCGCTCATGCTGCAGATGTTTGCCATCTACTTTGCCCCGTATTACGTGTTCGGCATCTCGCTCACGCCCGATTCCAAATGGACGGCGTGCGTTGTGGCGTTCATCATCAACTACGCCGGCTACTTTGCCGAGATCTATCGCTCGGGCTTGCAGTCGATTCCGCGCGGTCAATATGAGGCCGCCGAGGTGCTGGGCTATTCGCGCACGCAGACGTTTCTGTATATCGTGATGCCGCAGGTCGCCAAGCGTATTCTGCCGGCGATGGGCAACGAGATCATCACGCTGGTCAAGGACACGTCGCTGGCGTTTGCCATTGGCGTGGGTGAGATGTTCTCGACCGCCAAGGCGCTGGTTGCCTCGCAGGTGAGCATGGTGCCGTTTGCGATTGCGGCGCTGATCTACTGGGTCTTTAACTTTGTGGTCGAGATGCTGCTGGGCGCCGCCGAGAAAAAATTGGATTACTACCATGATTAATTCGGTAATGAATATAGCGAACGCGCGCAAGGCGTTTGGCGGCAATAAGGTGCTCAAGGATATCTCACTCGAGGTAAAGCGTGGCGAGGTTGTGGCGATTATCGGGCCTTCGGGTGGCGGTAAGTCCACGCTGCTGCGCTGCGCCACGCTGCTCGAGACGCTCGACGGTGGCTCGCTTTCGTTTGGCGACCTTGCCGTCGCGACGGATGCGGGTTCGGGCGCGGTGTACGCAAAGGGCGATGTGCCTAAACAGGCGCGCTCGCGGTTTGGTCTGGTGTTTCAGAACTACAATCTGTTCCCGCACTATACGGTGATGAAAAACATCACCGACGCTCCGGTTCGCGTACTCAAGCGTCCGCGCGAGCAGGCCGAAGCGCGTGCGCGTGAGTTGATCGCGCAGATGGGGCTTACGGGCAACGAGAACAAGGTGCCATGTGAGCTTTCGGGTGGTCAGCAACAGCGTGTGAGTATCGCCCGCGCCTTGGCGCTCGACCCGGAGATCTTGTTCTTTGACGAGCCGACTTCGGCGCTCGATCCCGAGCTAACGGCCGAGGTGCTGCGTGTCATTAAAGACCTTGCCGCGCAGAATATGACGATGGTGATCGTGACCCACGCAATGCAATTTGCGCGCGATGTTGCCGACCGCGTGGTCTTTATGGACGGCGGTCGCATTGTCGAGGAGGGTCCTGCCGAGCAGGTTATCGATCACCCGCGTGAGCAACGTACCCGTGAGTTCTTGAGCCGTATCGAGGGCTAGGCTCAGCTATATATTGAGAAAAAGCCGCCGCAGGTCTTATGGTCTGCGGCGGCTTTTATTTGTATCGATGGGGTTTAATAATCGCCTCGCATGCGCTCTTCTTCCTCTCGCCGCCTGTATTCATACGTGCGCCGAAAGGTATGCATGGACGGTCGCCCGTGAGGGTAGGGTGGTGGCATAGGACATTTGGAGGGTGAGTCGGCTCGGCTGCCGACCATGCTGCTCCCGGGATGGCACCGACCGCGAACTCTCCCCGTTGGCGTCGCGCATTGCGCGCGGCCCTGCAAGGAGGTCATCATGGGTGCTCCCAAGACCGGTAACGTAAGGAACGTGGTGCTCGTAGGCCAAGGCGGGGTGGGCAAGACCTCACTCGCCGAGGCCATGCTCCACCTTTCTGGCAAGACCGCCCGCCTGGGCGGCCACGACGGCACCAAGCCCACGCTCGACTATGACCCCGAGGAGGTCAAGCGTGCATTTTCCATCTCGACGACCATTGCGCCGATCGACTGGAAGGGCGCGCGCATCAATGTGCTCGATGCCCCGTGCTATCCCGATTTTATCGGCGACGCCTTTGCCGCGATGAGCGTCTGCGAGACGGCTCTGTTTGTGGTCGATGCCGAGGCCGGCCCACAGCCTACGACGGTTAAGCTCTGGTATGCCGCCGAGGACCTGCGTCTGGCGCGTGCGGTGTTCGTAAACCGCCTGTCGCGCTCTGAGGCCAGCTTTGCGACCACGATGAATCTGCTGCAGGAGCGCTTTGGTATGCGCCTGGGCGCCGTGACCCTTCCCTGGGGCGAGGGCGAGGACTTCGACGGCATCATCGATCTGGTGCGCATGAAGGCACGCCATTGCAACGGCACTGAAGCCGTTGAGTCGGAGATTCCCGAGGAGTATCGTGCCCAGGCCGAGGAAGCCCATGACCATCTGTGCGAGCTGGTGGCCGAGGCTGACGACGAACTGATGATGAAGTACTTGGAAGGCGAGGAGACACTGACGCAGGAGGAGCTTGAAGGCCTGCTGTCGAAGGCGATCGCCGAGCGCATCTTTGTGCCGGTCTTTGCGGGCGATTGCATTAAAGAGCAGGGCGTCAACTCGCTGATGGACGATATCGCCACGTACTTCCCGGCGCCGACGGACTACGGCGAGATGCCGCTCATCGACGGCGATTCGCTTAAGATCTCGAGTGACGATGACCGCCCGGTGGCATTTGTGTTTAAGACCTTGGCCGATCCGCAACAGGGTCGCATCAGCTTTATCAAGGTGCTGACGGGTACGCTTGAGCCGGGTCTTGAGTTGGTCAACGCGCGTACCCGCAAGAGCGATCGTTTGGCTCACTTGTATGTGATGTGCGGCCGCGATATGACCGAGGTTGGCCATGCCTATGCCGGCGACATCATCGTGGCGCCCAAGCTGGCTGCCGAGACGGGCGATACGCTCTCGATTACCGGCAAGGTCGAGGCTGCGGCGTTTAAGTTCCCCAACTCGCAGTACCGCATCGCCATCGAAGCCGAGAACCGCGGCGACGAAGAGAAGCTCTACACGTTTATCGAGAAGGCCTGCAAGGCAGACCCGACCATGAGTATCGACCGCGACGAGGAGACCGGCCAGACCATCATCTCGGCAGTGGGCGAGGCGCAGGTTTCGGTGCTGCTCAATCGTCTGGAGGACCGCACCAAGGTTGCTGCCAAGAGCGTGCCGATCCGCATTCCGTATCGCGAGACCATCCGCCGCACGGCGAGCGCCCAGGGCCGCCACAAGAAGCAGACCGGTGGTGCCGGTCAGTACGGCGACTGCTGGCTGCGCGTGGAGCCGCTCATTGGGCCCGACGGCACGAGCGACGGCTACGAGTTTGTGGATGAGGTCGTAGGCGGCCGCATTCCGCGCTCGCTGATTCCCGCCGTGGACAAGGGCGTCCAGGAGACCATGAAGGACGGCATCATTGCCGGCTACCCGCTCACGGGCATTCGCGTCGCGGTGTACGACGGCTCGTATCACAGCGTCGACTCCAACGAGATGGCGTTCCGCGCGGCGGCACGCATCGGCCTGCGCAAGGCATGCGCCGATGCCGACCCGGTGGTGCTGGAGCCCATCGAGGAAATCACGGTGACGATCCCCGAGAGCTACGCCGGCGCCGTGATGGGCGACATCTCGGCCTCGCGCGGTCGCGTGACGGGCATGGAGACCGATGAACGCGGCGACACCGTTGTTATTGCCCAGGCGCCGCTGGCCGAGCTGACGGATTATTCGACGCGTCTGCGCTCCATCACGCGCGGCACGGGCGACTTTACCATGAAGCCCGCCGGCTACGAGCAGGTGCCTTATGACGTTCAGGCCAAGCTGGTCGAGCGCTATGAGGAGGGTCGCGCCAAGTAGCGTGTGGCGTTGCCTGCAATGTAGGTGCTGACGAAAAGGCCGCCCTGGGTAACCGGGGCGGCCTTATTTGATCCCTTGGGGACGGAGGAAAACGGATCATTTTTTTGGTTACGGGAGGCGCGGTCGGCCCTAGTCTCCCGAGGCCTGATTGCGGCCGGTGGCGTAGTCGATCTGCACATGCGGCTGCAGGTTGTAGCAATATACGTGGAAGCAGAGGGTCTTGCCGTGGTCCTCGACCGATTGCGCCTCAAGGCGCACGCCACGGCAGACAAGCTCCTCCTCGTTATACATGGGCGTGACGCGATAGAGCACGTGGTTGCCCGTGTCGCGGATGTAGCCGAGGATCTGCTCTTCAAACGGCAGCATGCCCGTCTCGTTGAGATAGCGCGTGCCGGTGAGGAGATTTTTGCGGTTGGCGGTTTCGCCGCAGAGCGACCAGGCGATAAGGTGGCAGCGGTTATAGAGGCTCTGGCCCGGAATAAAGTCGTAGCGCTGCTGGTGCCAGCCGGCGGGGTGGATGCGCGAGATATCGCCGCGCTCGCCTTGACCGAGCGATTCGGGGCCCACGCAGGCGAGCGCTTTACGGGTGCGGCCCAAGCTGTCGAGCTTGGAGAACTTCTTAAAGCAGCCCTCTTCTGTGGCGCGCTCGTATTCATCGAGCGTGAATGATGGTGTGCCGAGCGGGTGCGTGCTATCGGCGCGCAGGGCAACATAGGGGTTACCCGCGTAGTCGGGAATACTGCTGAGGTATACGCCGCGGGCGCGGTCGAGATCGGGGTTTTCGACCTCGTCGATAGGGGTGGCGGCACTGTCCGCGGAGGCGTCGTCATCGGTGTCGCTCGCGGCGGAATCTGAGTCATCGCCAGAGTCTTGGCTATTTTGAGAGACCGAGGAGCTCGCTGTTCCCGATTCGAGTCGAGCGACCAGGTCTGCCTCGTCGTCGGTGCGGCTGGGACTCTCGCTTTGTTTTTCGGCCAGAGCCGCTGCCTGCTCATCGCTTTGCGGCGACAACAGCTTGGGCGCTCCGTCGAGCGACCCTGTGAACAGCGCAAACCCCAGCACCACGGCGGTGCCGATGGAAAGCACTTGCTTGTAAGCGGACTTGCGCGACATTGAGGCTCCTGGATGGACGGTTGGGAATCTACCAGTCTAGCAGGAGCCGGCAGAGGCCGTCCCGCCGAACAAATACTCAAGATTTGGAATAGACGCTGCTGATTCATTTGCCTCATATGGAGCTGCGGCGGTTGTGTATATGGGGCTGTCTGGCGTTTCCCCAGATAAAACCTGCCAAAATAAATCTGTCCCTTTTTGGCAGGTTACTGGTTCATGTTGCCGTGAATGTAGGGGGTGACCTCGGGGGAGATATGGTCGCAGCCCAGCTCGCGCAGCGCGGACTCGATGGCGGCGGGCAACGGGGTCTTGCCCTCGCCGTCGACGGCAGCACTGCCGAGGGCGGCAATCTTAGTGACATCTGCGGGAGCGGCCTCGATATGCATGCACCCGCCGACCAAGCGCGCGCGAACCTGTGCCAGACCAAGATCGTGCAGGTAGTCCTCGCAGGCGCGGATTAGATTGACCTTCTCGCGCGTCAGCTCTTCGCCCGTAGGGACGCGTGTGGCCAAGCAAGCGCCTGCCGGCAGGTTCCAAACGGGGTAGCCCCATGCGCGCAACAGCTTGCGCTCTTCGTCCTTGGTAAAGCCGACCTCCATAAGCGGCGAGCGTACGCCGAGCTCTTCTGCCGCGCGCATGCCGGGGCGGTAGTCACCGCGATCGCTTGCATTGCTGCCATCGATGACGGTGGGAAAGCCGAGCGACTTGGCGTGGTTGACGATGGCGGTAAAGCCGGCGTGCTTGCAGTGGTAGCAGCGATTAGCATCGTTGCAGCCTACTTGGGGGAGCTGCAGCTGATCCACCGAAAGATTGAGCACGGGGAGCTTAAAATGCGGCCCCTCATTGGCCTGCCCATCAACGGACTGCTCAAACGAAGCCTGCTCGGGCGTGCCGATGAGCGGCGTGGTGAGATGGACGAGGAGGGTATTGGTAGGCATGACGCGGGCGCATACGGCGGCCAAAAAGCTGCTGTCAACGCCGCCGGAAAACCCGATAGCCACGCGCCCGTATGCCAAAAGCAGCTGCTCGAGCGTCGTGAGTTTGTCCTGAAGCTCCTCTGCAGGTGCAGTAGTGTCTGAAAGCATGAAACGATCCTTACCATTGAGTACTCGGTCGAAAACTATAATCCTACCGGGCTGCCTGTCATAAGACTTCCGCTTATGTAACGAAAGTGCAATATGCTATATACGTTATATACAAGTTTGTAAAGTGCGCTAGAGTGGCAGTAATGCAATCCGGTGAGGGGATCGATATGATCAAGGCTGTTATTTTTGACATGGACGGAACGCTGGTCGATACCGAGCGTTTGGGCATCAAGGCATGGAAGGCGGGCGCTGCCGAGCTGGGGGTCGCGATTGATGAAGCGCTGATCCATCAGTTTATCGGTCGCACGCTGCCCGATGTCATGGACATCCTTGATAAGCATTACGGCAGCCACGAAACCACCGAGGCGGTCTATGTCCGCCACAAGGAGATTCGCGACGAGATGGTCAAGACCGAACTGGAGCTTAAGGCCGGTGCCGCCGAGTGCCTAGACGAGCTGCTGGCTGCGGGCTATCACGTGGGCCTTGCGACGTCGTCGCGCCTCGCTACGGCCGAGCGCAACCTTAAGATGGTCGGTCTTTTTGATAAGTTTGAGACGGTGACCTGCGGCGAGGACGTCGTGCACGGCAAGCCCGACCCCGAGATGTATCTGCTCGCCTGTGAGCGTGCGGGCTTTGCTCCCGAGGAATGTGCCGTGGTCGAGGATTCGCGCAACGGCTGCGTCTCGGGTATTACGGCCGGCTGCCACGTCTTTGCCGTCCCCGATATCGTGCCGCTGCCGCAGGACGTGGTGGATGGCTGCGAGGCCGTGCTCGATACGTTGTTCGACCTTACGGCGGCGGTCAAGGCCGTGCGCTAGACAATTGCGGAGCTGAAACGAACAATCGGTTGACTTTGCGCTTAAGCAAAAGAGGTTCGGCAATAGTCGGCCCTCTTTTGCTTAAGTGGCGTTTTGGCATACTGGCCGACGTGCTATAGATACGCGCCGAGGTTGATGGCGGTGGCTTCGGCTTGGCTGCTCGCCTGGGTACTGGCGCGCTCCAAGAGGAACGGCCGCACGAGTTCCTGACGGTTGATGTCCTCGGCGGCTGTGACCGCAGTAACGGTTCGCGCTGCGGAACCAATGCGGATGTGCTTGGTTTTTGCCGGCGCCTTGTTCTCGATTTGCTCCATGAGCAGCTGGACACCCTTGCGGCCAATCTCGTAGCCCGGGGGTGCCACCGTGGTGAGGGGGACCGACCCGCTCCATGCAAGCGGGTTGCCGTCGCAGCCGGCCACACGAAGCTGCTCGGGGACGGAGATGCCTTTGTCGGTCAACGCCGAGATAACGCCCGAGGCCAATACATCGGTAAGGCCGATGACAAAATCGGGACGCTCGCCGGTAGAGCGCTCGGCAATCTGAGCGCCGATGCTGTAACCATCGGCAGCGGTATTCCATTCTCCGGCGTCAATGACCTCAATTTTGATATCGGGATGCAGGGCGAGGGCCTTGTGAATGCCAAGCACGCGCAGGGTGAGCTGCATAAATGCCGCTCTGCCCACAACGGTGATATGGTGTGCGCCGCGGGCGATGGCAAGCTCGGCGATAATGCGTCCCTGTGCCTCGTTGTCGGCGGCCACGTAGTAACCTGGCTCGGAACAGTGGATGTCCAGATGGACGATCGGCACGGGCATCTTGGTCATGGCGGGGTGCCAGTCGGGGGACGCCATGGGCTGGACCATGACGCCGGACATCTGCGTGCCCATAAAATAGCGCAGGTAGTGGTCCTCGAGGATGTCGTCGTTATCGGCGTTGGCGATGAGCAGGTCATAGCCGTGCTTGCGGGCCTCGTTATGGGCGCCGCTGGCAATTTGGAGCGAGAAGCCATGGTCGAGACGGGGGAGGACCAGGCCAAAGGACTTGGTGGCGCCGCCCGCGAGCTGACGAGCGCTTTGGTTGGGCAGGTAGCCAAGGCGATTGATGGTCTCGTTGATGAGCTTGAGGGTCTCGGGGCGCAGCTTTTCGGGGTGGTTGAGCGCGTTGGATACCGTGCCCAGCGAGACTCCTGCCTCGCGCGCGACGTCGCTGATTTTTACCTTTGCCATAGCGGCCCCTTTGATGCGTTTCAAGTACGAGTCAGATTGTAGCATCGCCCGTTCCCAGGGTGTCAAAACCCACCAATTAGGGGCAGGTTTATTTTGGCAGGTTTTATCTGGGCAAACACCGGAGTCCAGACCACACAAAGGTGCCTGTCCCCCTTTGTGGTGGTTTTGGCGCGGCTGGGCTGCGCGTTAAACAGTGGAGTGTCTACAATAGAAGCCGTTTTGATCGTAGATTGAAAGGCTTTGGTATGACTCGCGCTGTTTCTCGTCGTGATTTCCTGGGTTTGATCGCCGGTGCTGCAATGGTTGCGGCGAGCGGTTGCGCTGGCAGTGGCGCTGACAAGGGCTCTGCCGCCGGTTCTGCCGCGGTTGCGGGCGACGATATCAAGGGCGCCAAGCTCACCTTTGTGGGCGACGATGCCTTTGCGCCCTATCGCTATCTGGAGACGCAGTCGGACGGCAAGCAGAAGGTTGTCGGCCTGGATATCGCCATTGCCGACGAGATGGTCTCGCGCCTGGGCTTTTCTTACGACTTTGAGCCGCAGGACTTTGCCGCCACGCTTGCATCGGTGCAGAGCGATGACAAGGCCTTTACCATGGCGATGAGCTCCAACGAAGAGCGCGAGCAGACCTACGACTTCACGCGCGGCTACTATCAGCCGCTTGTGGGCGTTCTTACGCTCGGCGGCGATCCCGTCAAGCGCGTTGAGGACCTCGCCGGCAAGTCTATCGCCTGCACCACCGGTACCGTGCAGAACAAGTTCATCGCCAAGGTCATGCCCGATGCCGATATTCACACGTACGACGGTGGCGACCAGTGCCTGCAAGAGGTGCTCGCCGGGCGCATCGATGCCTACCTGTGCGACGGCGCCGAGGGCCAGTCCATGCGCGATGCGAACGAGGGCCTGGTGCTGGGCCTGCTCGATCGCTCCGAGACGAGCGATCACGTGGGCGTGTACCGCCTGATGGCCAAGAAGGGCGCCGGCTTTGTCGCGGCGCTTGACGAGTGCATCGGCGAGATGCTCGAGGACGGCACCATCGATGGCTGCATCAAGCAGTATGTGGGCGCTGACTTTATGTGGAACGGCGACTATTCCGCTTCCGACACGTCGACGGTTGCCGGAAAATAGCGAGCCGATACGGCGCGCGCCAAGGGCATGCTGATGAAGTTTGAACTGCTAGAACCATATATACCGATGTTTATGAGCGGCCTGGTCGTGACCTGTCAGGTGACGGCTGCCGCGCTGGTCATAGCACTTGCCCTGGGCTTCCTCATTGCCGTGCTCAAGGTTTTGCCCTGTCGCCCGTTGCGTGCGGTGCTCAACTTCTACACCTCTATCTTTCGCGGCGTGCCGCTTATCGTGCTGCTCTTTTTGGCGTACTTTGCGACGCCGCAGCTCACGGGCTTCAAAATTTCGATGTTTGCCGCCGGCGCCATTACGCTGGGGCTCAACGGCTCGGCGACGGTGTCCGAGACGGTACGTGGCGGTATCGAGGGCGTTGACCGGGGGCAGTACGACGCCGCTCGGGCCATCGGGCTTCGCTATGTTCCCATGATGCGCAAGATCGTCGTTCCGCAGGCGATGCGCTCGATTGCCCCCGCCCTGGTCAACGAAGTGATCACGGTCCTCAAGAGCTCCTCGCTGGTGGCAACCATCGGCCTGATGGATATGATGCGCGCCGCCCAGAGCGTGCAGGCGCTCACCTATCGAGCCTTTGAACCGTTTTTAGTGGTGGCCGTGGTCTACTACGTCATTGTCATGGCGCTCACGGCCCTGGGCAATCGGCTCGAACGCCGCCTGCGTCCCTAGCGGTGCGCAAGGCACCACAAAGGCGCCTGTCACCGTTGTGGTGGTAGGGTGTGTGCATCGAGTGGTATCCAGTTTAAGATACCACTTCTGGTATATCAGCTTGCGTTTGTGTGAGTACAATACTCGGACGTTATACGTCTCAGCGCCCGTCGTGCGTGGACGTTTTGCAGTCACGCGAACGAAGGGATTTATCCTATGTGCGGAATTGTCGGCTACACCGGCTCTGATATTGCAAAGAATATTCTGGTCACGGGCCTTAAGCGTATGGAATATCGCGGCTATGACTCCTCGGGCGTCGCGCTCGAGGTGGGCGAGGGCGCCGCGGCTCATCTCGACGTCATCCGCCGCGTGGGCAAGGTCGCGGGCCTGGAGAGCGAGCTTGCCAACATCGACAGCGACGCTACCTGCGGTATCGGTCACACCCGTTGGGCTACCCATGGAAAGCCTTCCGTTGTCAACGCCCATCCCCACACCAGCTGCGATGGTCGTATCGCCATCGTCCACAACGGCATCATCGAGAACTTCGCCGAGCTGCGCGAAGAGCTGGAGGGCCGCGGCCATCACTTTAAGAGCGAGACCGACACCGAAGTCTTCGCGCACTTGATCGAAGAGGCCTATGCCGAGACGAGCGACCTGATGGCTTCCGTGCGCGAGGCCTGCACCCACGTGGTGGGCGCCTATGGCTTGGCCGCTGTGTGCGCCGACGAACCTGGCGTGATAGCCGTTGCCCGCAAGGACTCCCCGATTGTGGTCGGCGTGGGCGAGACCGGCTCCTACGTTGCCTCCGATGTGATCGCGCTTATCGATGCTACCCGCGATGTCGTGGTGCTCGAAGACGGTCAGTTTGCCAAGCTCACGCCCGCGGGCGTCGAGTACACCGACGAGGCCGGCAACGTGATTGAGCCCAAAATCACCCATATCGACTGGGACCTGGACATGGCCGAAAAGGGCGGTTATCCCGACTTTATGCTCAAGGAGATTCACGAGCAGCCTCGCGTCGTGCGCGACACGCTGGTGGGCCGCATGACCCCTGCCGGTGAGCTCGATATCGACGAGCTGGGCCTTTCGCTCGAGGAACTCAACGATATCGACCGCGTATATGTGATTGCCTGCGGCACCAGCTACCATGCCGGACTCATCGCCAAGAACCTTATTGAGGGCTGGGCTCGTATTCCTACCGAGGTTGAGGCGGCAAGCGAGTTCCGCTACCGCAACCCCATCATCACGCCGACGACGCTCGTCGTGGCCGTGTCCCAGTCGGGCGAGACGGCCGACACCCTTGCCGCCATTCGCGATGCGCGCATCAAGGGCGCCAAGGTCTTTGGCATCACCAACGTGGTGGGCAGCCCGGTGGCGCGCGAAAGCGACGGCGTCATCTACACCAAGGCCAACAAGGAGATCGCCGTCGCCTCGACCAAGAGCTTTATCGGTCAGGTCGTGAGCCTCACGCTTTTGGCCCTGCTGCTGGCGCAGGTGAAGTACCGCCTGACCACCAAGCAGACGCGCATGCTGTTCCGCGAGCTTTCCGATACGGCCGAGCAGATCCAGTGGATTCTGGATACGCAGGCCGAGGCTGTGCACGAGGCCGCGCTTGTGTGCAAGGACGCGCAGTCCGCGCTGTTCGTGGGTCGCGGTATGGGTGCCGCCATTTCCTACGAGGGCGCGCTCAAGCTCAAGGAGGTCAGCTACCTGCACGCCGAGGCATATGCTGCTGGCGAGATGAAGCACGGCCCCATCGCGCTGATCGACCCGGGCTTCCCTGTCATCGCGGTGGCAACCAAGAGCGCGACGTACGATAAGACGGTGTCGAACCTCATGGAGTGCAAGGCGCGTGGCGCCAAGGTTATCGTCGTTGCTACCGAGGGCGACGAGGAGATCAACAAGATTGCCGACTGCATCATCCGCGTGCCGGCCGTCCGCGACGTGTTCAGCCCCATCACGGCGAGCGTCCCGCTGCAGCTGCTCGCCCGCGAGGTCGCCATCCTGCGCGGTTGCGACGTTGACCAACCTCGAAACCTCGCTAAGAGCGTTACTGTCGAGTAGTTGGTTCCGCCGTTCTGCCGAACGGCGGACTTGCTGGCGCTGCGCGGGCCGCATTCCCGCCAATCTGACGTTCAATTTCGAGGGCGCGACCAGAAGGTCAGCGCCCTCTCATTTCGCGTCACCTTGGCGCAAATGCGGCCCGCTCGCTGCTGGTGACTGACATCGAGTGCCCCGTTGTCGAAACGCGCCAACAAAAAGGCCCGGCTCCGTTGTGGCGGAGTCGGGCCTTGTTTCATTTGACCAGGTAAAACCTGCCAAAATAAACCTGTCCCTTTTTGGCAGGTTAGCGGAGCTTGCTGGTCTCGAAGTACTTGGGATATTGGTCCAGGACCTCGGTCTGGTTGCGGAACATCATATGTAGGTGCTTACTGACCAAAAAGCTCGCCTCGATGGGGTCGCGACCGGCGATGGCGCGGCGGATTTGCTTGTGCTCGTTAACAGTCTCCTGATTGTCGAGCGTCTGCGTGGCGGCGCGCAGCCAGCGGAAGCGCTCCAGGTCGGCATTGGTCTCCTCGAGCCATGACCACACGGTGCTGCGGCACGCGATGCTAAAGATCATGCGGTGCATGAGGTTGTCGCTTAAAAAGAATCCGATGCGGTCCTCCTCGGCCATGGCCTTTTCCTGCAGCGCGATGGCTCGGTCGAGCTGCTCGATGCCTGCCGAGGTGGCACGGGCGCAGCACTCCACAATTACCTGCTTTTCCAGGTGCTCGCGAATGTAGCAGGCGCTCTCGGCAAGGGTGAGGTTGATGGGTGAGACATAGGTGCCGCTTTGGGGCACGGTGCGCACTAGGCCCTCTTGCGCCAGACGCACCAGTGCCTCGCGCACAGGGGTGCGCCCCATATCCAGGTCGTCGCAAAGCTGCTTGACGCCCAGCTTTTCGCCCGGCTTGTAGTCCAGATAGACGATTTTGCGTCGAATGGTGTGGTAGGACTGGTCCTGTAGGCTCGTTTCCTGCTCGCCGACGTGCATCGATTCTTCCATAGCGCCTCGCAACTGTTCTATCACACTCATATGTCAGTTGTTAATTATGCCGCGAATCAGCTCTCCGCGGTGGGTAATTCGGCTGTTGCCCAAGAACTATTGCGGCATCTTAGTCTGTGTTTGCTCAGGGCTGTGCCCAATGTTGCCGTATCATAAGCCGTCGCAAACGTGAAATAGAAAGAAGGAATCCCATATGCAACTGGCAAATATCGTACGCGAGCGCTGGAAGGGCGTCTTGTTCTGTCTGATCATCGCCATCCCCGCGACGTTGCTCGGCAAACAGATTGAGGTGGTCGGCGGGCCGGTATTTGCCATCCTCCTTGGCATGGTTCTGGCGCTTGTCTTTCCCAAGAATCGCCGCGAACAGCTCGTCGCCGGTGTCACCTATACGTCTAAAAAAGTCTTGCAGTACGCGGTTATCCTGCTTGGCTTTGGCATGAACCTCTCGCAGATTCTGTCCAAGGGCGCCCAGTCGCTGCCGATTATCGTGGCGACGATCTCGACCTCGCTTGTCATCGCCCTCGTGCTCTGCCGCGTTATGAACGTGCCGAGCAAAATCGCGACACTTGTGGGCGTGGGTTCGTCGATTTGCGGCGGTTCGGCCATCGCTGCGACTGCGCCCGTCATCGATGCCGACGATCGCGAGATTGCCCAAGCCATTTCGGTCATCTTCCTGTTTAACGTTATCGCGGCGCTCGTGTTTCCGACGCTCGGCGGCATGCTCGGGCTGACCAACGAGGGCTTTGGCCTGTTTGCCGGCACCGCCATCAACGACACCTCGTCCGTAACGGCTGCGGCGAGTGCCTGGGACAGCATGCATCCCGGCGCCAATGTGCTCGAAAGCGCCACAGTGGTTAAGCTCGCCAGGACGCTGGCCATTATTCCCATTACATTGGCTCTCGCATGCTGGCAGATGCATCTGGCGCGCAAGGCCGGCGGCGACGCCAAAAGCACGTTCTCGCTTAAACGTGCGTTTCCCATGTTTGTGTTGTTCTTTGTGCTGGCGAGCGTGATCACCACGGTGCTTCAGCTTCCTGCATCTATTACGGCGCCCATCAAGGAGCTGTCGAAGTTCTTTATTGTGATGGCCATGGCGGCTATTGGCTTTAATACCGATATCGTCGAGCTGGTCAAAAAGGGCGGCAAACCTATCGCATTGGGCTTTTGCTGCTGGATTGGCATTGCATGCATGAGTTTGGGAATGCAGCACGTGCTGGGAATCTGGTAGAGAAGTAGCTGATTTGCGTGTTGCGTGCTGGCGAGCGCATTCTCACGGTGGAGCGATAGGAGCTCTTGCGGGTATGGCTTGTCCGCAGGTTGATAGGTCCCGAAGAGCTCTTATCGCCCCGCCAGGATGGCGATGCGGGGCAATTCATATACTCGCAGGACGGCGACTTTTGCCCTATAGTGTTTGGTGAGTAATATCGTTCAATTTTGAAACACTCGGTCGTGCGACCGTCGGCGGTTGCACGTCGCCGCGGACAGGGACAAATCATGGATAGCGATGCCAAGCTGCAGATTCTGATTGAGGCATTGTCCGCAGCCGGAGCATCGGCGCTGGCAATCGACGAGCGCGGTGGCGTTGTGATCTCGACTATGAGTGACGCGGCGCTCGAGCAGGATATCGCTGCTTTTGTTTCCGAGCGTCTCGCTCGCGTGGGCGATGGGGCGCGCCTGGTGATGGGCCACGAGGGCGTGCGGTTGAGCTTGACGGTGCGCCCGACGGCCAAGGAGCGCGGAGCGCTTTGGGTGGTCGTGGCGCATGAGGTGCGCGCCGCTGCGACGCATGCGGGCATCGAGTGGCTCAATGCCGACGAAGTCGAGGCTCGCTACGCGTCGAGCACGTACGGCATCGTCGAAGACGCGGCGGCGGTCGCTGTCCCCGTACGGGAGAGCTATGCGCGTGGGGTGCCCCTTATGCTCGAGGGCGAGCTGGGCGCGGGGCAGGATCAGATTGCAAGACGCCTGTACCTGGATGGACCCTATGCCGATCAGCCCTTTGTGTCCGTTGCGCTCGATGAGCTTACGGATCGCGGCTGGCGCCATCTGCTCAAAAGTTCCGAATCGCCGCTATTCCAAACGGGGCTGACACTTTGTATGGGCGGCTGGCATGCTGTTGGCCCCCAACGTCTGCGCGAGCTCGTGTCCGCAATGATCGACACGGCGCTCGCAACTCGTTGCCATGTGGTGTTGACGGCAAACGATATGCCGGGCGGCGGCGAAAGCGATCAGGCTGCTTTTGTAACCGAGCGTCTGGCCTGTGCCGTGAGTGTGGCGCCGGCGATTGCCGAGCAGGGCGGCGCGTCGGAAAAGGTTGCGCGCTATCTGGGGTATCTGGCAGATATGTTTAAGACGGGTGCCCCCATGTTGTCCGCCGCCGCGGCAGAGACGCTCGATGCGTACCGTTGGCCCCGCAATTACCTGCAGCTGCGTGAAGTCTCTGAACGACTCTATATATTAGTGGGGGCTGGAACGGTGGAGCGTGCCGTGGCGAAAGAGGTGCTTGCCCAGGAGGACGTTATCAAGACCGCGACCTTTGGCGCCCCGGCGCTCGAAAGCGATTTGTACATCTTGCGTCCCCTGGCCGATACCGAGCGCGATGTCGCACGGTTGGTTCTGCAGCACCTTCACGGCAACAGGACACGTGCGGCAGAGGTGCTCGGTATAAGCCGCACGACTTTATGGCGCCTGCTGAAGGACAACGACCGCTGAGCGAGGCGCCGTGACCGCGTGCGGCGCGTGTGATACAGTCCAAAGAAGCATTGTTTCGATTGTGTTACGGCGTGCGGGGGAGTATGGCGGAGACTTCAAAAACGAACCGAACAAAGCGAAGTGCGGCGCCGGTCGGCCGGCGTACGACTTCGCGGACGTGGGGCAAAAGCGCCTCGGGGTTCGACGGCTCGTTCAAGCGCACAAAATATGGCTATCCTTCGGCAAGCGCTCGCTTGGCCATGCAGGCCGAGTCCTCGTTGTGGGGACGAAGGCGCGTGGTGGGCTCAAAGCTCAAGCACGATGGAACGCTTGGCTACATTAGCCGCGGTGCTGCCCGCCGTAGCGGCCTCAATCCTGCAGGCTGGCATCGTTACGTGCCGATCGTGGTCGTTGCCGCGATAATCGTCATCGCGCTCGCGGCGCTCGGATATGCCGGCGACGGCGCGAGTCTGGGCGCGATGTTCAAATCGCCTGAACTTGCGCATGCTGGCACGGAGCTTGTTGAAGGCGCACAAGACCAGACGGGTGTGGCGCCCCAGCGCGGTATGGTCGCAGCTGCTGCCACCATTGCCGATGCTCAAAAGGACGAAGGCGGGCAAAGCGACGACGCCGATGCGAGTCAGACGAGCGAAACGGCAACAACTCCATCGGCAAGATAAGTTGCGAGTGGGGCAGCAAATATGGGACGGGGCCTTTCAGCGGGTCCGCCGTTCGTTAGAACGGCGGAACATACACCACGTTTTCGCGGCGGGGCTTGGCCTCGGGAAGCGTGCCCTCGGCATAGCCCAGGATGCAGTTGCCAACACCGCGCAGGCTTCCGTCGGCGGACAGACCCCAGCTGGCCAGCAGCTCCAGGCCCTCGGGCGAATCGAAAACCTCGTGGGCGCGATGAATCCAGCATGAATCAACGCCCAGCGCATAGGCTGCGTTGAGCAGGTTGCCCATGGCGAGCGAGCCGTCTTCCAGGTGCGTGGGCACGCTGCGGTCGACCAGCACCACCACAACGGTCTTGGCGCCGTAGAAGGGATCTCCCTCTCTGCCCATAACTTGGGCGTTGAGCTGCGAGAGGCGCTCGACGGTTGCGGGGTCGGTGACGGCGACGAACGTGACCGGCTGGCGTCCCATGCCGCTCGGCGCGTACTGGCCGGCTTCGATAATGCGTGCGAGCTTCTCGGCCTCGACAGGGCGATCGCTGTATTTGCGGCAGCTGCGGCGGTGGATGAGTGCTTCGATGGTCTCCATGGGTCCTCCTGACGTTGGTTTCGATGCCTCGTTCTTACCCGCCGAACCAAAACCGTAATCGCGTAGTCGGCCCCAAACAACGCAAGCTACCAAGTGGAAAAGTTGGTTTGCATAAAACTTCAGCCAGAATGTGACAAACCGGTGGGATGGTTAAACGTTTTATCCCGTCTACCCTGCGGTTTTTTACCACTTGCCTAAATGATGCGCGCATAAGCTCTGATAAAGGTTTTACTAAAGGAGCACCAACGTTTATCAACGCGCCATGGTGGCGCCGGGCCAGGAGGTAACTATCATGTTCCAGGCTGGAGATGTCGTCGAGACCGACTTCGAAGGATTTCTGAAGCTGCTGCGTTCCAAGACGCGCGCTTTCGTGTCGATCAATGATCACGAGTACTACATCACGCACACCGATGGCTATTGGCGTGTTCAGGATTGCGAGGCCCTCAACGATAAGGGCCACTTTACTGACTGCTCCGAGCTGGTCAACACGGTCTGCGAGGTCGTCGAGCTGCCGTGGATCTGCGGCAAGAGCCTGCACGATAGCTTCTCGGGCGCCACGGTCTACGAGGCCGTTGCTGCCTAACGGCCAACAACTGATATTCTCTCGCAACCGCCGGCGCCGCCCCCGCGCCGGCGGTCTTTTTTGTCGATATGCTTATGTAGAGCCGACCATAAACAACGAGCGTATTGACGATAGTCAAAACTCGGACTAATGTAGAGATATAAATTGGTCAAAACTCGGACTATCGAATGGTGGGAGAGATGAATAGTGCAGTTAGCCTGGTCGATTTCGACCGGATGCTTAACAGGCTTGACCGTATCTATTCGGAGTTCGCGCGTACCTGCGGTCTTTCGGACTGCGCCTACTGGATGCTCGTCGACACGAGTGCAGCGGGCGGAAGCGTTGCCGTGAGTCGGCTGACGAGTGAATGGTTCTACAGCAAACAGACCATCAATTCGGCGATCAAGACGCTTAGGGCGCGAGGGCTTGCGACGTTGGAGTTTGCCGAGGGCAGTCGTAAGAACAAGGTTGTGCGATTGACCGAAGAAGGCGTGCGGTTTGCCAAGCGCTACGCGTTACCGGCGCAAAAAGCCGAGCAACAGGCATTCGAAGCGCTCGAGCCGTGGGAACAGCGCGAGATCATGCGCCTGGTCGGTAAATTCTCCCATGTTCTGAACGAAGA
Organism: uncultured Collinsella sp.; assembly: GCA_959596495.1. Taxonomy (GTDB): domain Bacteria; phylum Actinomycetota; class Coriobacteriia; order Coriobacteriales; family Coriobacteriaceae; genus Collinsella. The sequence continues at coordinate 19,079 of CAUFXK010000019.1, forward strand.
GTGCGAGGCATTTAAACGGCAAGTGGCCGCCGAGAACGAGGCTGACGATAAGGGCGAGGGGGACACATGCGACTCTTAATGAGGTTTATGAGGCCGTACCGCGGTCTGATTGCGGTGACGCTGTTTGCGGTGCTGATAGATAACGTCGGTACGCTGTTGGTTCCCACGATGCTGGCGAACATGGTCAACACCGGTATTACCACGGGCGATGTCGACTATATTTTACGTAACGGCCTGTACATGCTTATCGCGACCGGCATGGCCAGCGGCGGCACGGTGCTGGGCTGCTATCTTTCGGCGCGCCTGGCCGCCAACGTGGCCTGCGATATCCGCAATGCCGTGTACGACAAGTCGCTCGAGCTGTCCGCCAGCGACTTTGAGCGCTTTGGCACGGGTTCGATGATCACACGCTCGCTCAACGACATCAACGTGATTCAGCAAGCTGTCCTTCAGACGATTCAGCTGGTGTTGCCGGTGCCATTCTTGGCCGTGGCAGGCATCATTTTTGCTTGGTTCATCGATCCCGCCATGGGCACGCTGCTGGGCGTGGTGGTTGCGATCGTGCTGGTGGCGGCGGTCTTTACGGTGGCTAACGCCGCGCCGATTTTTATGCGCCTGCAGAGCTTTATCGACCGCATGAACGTGGTGCTGCGCGAGAACATCGTGGGCGTGCGCGTCATCCGCGCATTTAACAAGGAGCGCCACGAGGAGCAGCGCCTGGACGAGGTGTTTAGCGATTACGCGGCCAACGCCATCAAGGTCAACCACCTGTTTGTGGGCCTCGACAGCTCCAGCTTCTTTTTGATGAACATCGCCGAGGTGGCGGTGCTGTGGGTGGGCGGCAACCGCGTGGGCGTCCACGCCATGCAAATCGGCAGCATTTCGGCCGTGTTGGAATACGCGATCCTGATTCTTTTCTTTGTGATGATGGCGCAGATGGTGATTCTGACGCTTCCGCGCGCCGCGGCGTGCCTCAACCGTGCGCAGCAGGTGCTCGAAATCGAGCCGAGCATCGTGGACGGCAAGGCTACGCTGGGCGACGGGGCGCCTGGGTCCGCAGACGGAGCCGACGCGGTCGCCGTGTTCGATCATATGTCGTTTCGTTTTGACGACGCCGACGAGGACACGCTGTGCAATCTGAGCTTTACCTGTCGCCGCGGTCAGACGACCGCGATCGTCGGCTCGACGGGCTCGGGCAAATCGACGGTGGCCAAGCTCCTGCTGCGCTTCCACGATGCCACCAAGGGCGCCATTCGCCTGGACGGCGTTGATCTGCACGACCTTTCGCAAGACGAGATTCGCGGGCGCATTGCCTATGTGCCGCAAAAGGCATGGCTGTTCTCGGGCACCGTAGCAAGCAATCTGCGCTTTGGCAACGAAGACGCGACTGAGGCCGACATGCTTCATGCGCTCCGGGTTGCCCAGAGCACCTTTGTGCTCGATCAGCCGCAGGGGCTCGATACCCCGGTGGCGCAGGGCGGCACGAACTTTTCGGGCGGCCAGCGCCAGCGTCTGGCCATCGCCCGTGCGCTCATGAAGCATGCCGATCTATATATCTTCGATGACAGTTTCTCGGCCCTGGACTTTAAGACCGATGCCGCCCTGCGCCATGCGTTGCAAGACGAGACGCGTGACGCTGCGGTGCTCATCATCGCGCAGCGTATCTCGACCATTCTGCATGCCGACCAGATCGTGGTGCTCAGGGATGGCGAGGTCGTGGGCCTAGGCACGCACGACGAGCTCATGGAAACCTGCGAGGTGTACCGTGCTATCGCGGAATCGCAGATGAAGGGAGGTGAGTAGCATGACCGAGGAGCTCAAGAAGCAGGGCATCGCCGATGGCGCCGCGGATGCAGAGACAGTTGAGGAGACGGGCGCCACGCCCGACCTGGACGAAGCCGCCAAGGCGGCGGAGCGCGAGGCTCGTCGCCAGGCACTCTATGAGGAAAATGAGCGCGCCGAGGACGAGCGCGCCCGCGCTGAGGCAGAGCGCATGCGCGATGTGGACGACGAGGACGAGGACGAGACGCCTCGGGATACCTGGGCGACGGTGCGCCGCCTGTGGAGCGAGGCCGCCGGCGACCATTGGCGCTTCTATATCGTGTTCGCGAGCATTGTGTTCTATGCCATCTTTAACACCGCTGCGCCGGCATATAGCGCCCGCGTGATCGATGAGCTGTGGGGCCACATTCAGGTGGCGTTTGCCAACGACACCACCTTCAACATCACCTGGGAGAACTGCGGTAGGACCATCTTCATCTACTTTATGATTTGGACGGCCGCTGCCTCGTTCTACGCGCTCCAGAGCTTTTTGATGTCGAGCGTGGCCGAACGCCTCAACCTACGTCTGCGTAACCGCATCGCCCAAAAGCTCAATCGTCTGCCGCTCGCCTATTTTGACGCGCATCGTCCCGGCGAGGTCGTTAGCCGCGCGACCAACGACCTGGACAAGATGTCCGAGAGCATGCAGCGCGGCTTGCTGCAGCTTCTGGTGTCGATCGGCACCGTGGTGGGCGCTGTGAGCGTGATGTTCGTGTTTAGCGTGCCACTCACGCTCGTCTTTTTGTTCTTTACGGCGTTGTCGCTGTTGGTGACCAAGGTGGTCTCGCGCCGCACGCATGACGTAACCGGTGAGCGCCAGGAGTGGGTGTCAAGGATTACGAGCGCGGTTGAGGAAGGCTACTCGGGCCGTCTGGTGATTCGCGCGTTTAACCGCGAGCGCCAAAGTTCTGCCGAGGTACACCAGGCCTCGGGCGAGCTGGCACGCGTGAGTGCCAAGGCCGACTTCATGATTAACGCCGTCGGCCCCGCGGTGCGCTTTATCGGCCGCCTGGCACAGATCGTGATTGCGATTGTGGGCTGCAGTATGCTGGTTGCCGGCCACATGACCGTCGGCGTGTTCCAGGCGTTCTTCCAGTTTATCTACGAGGCATCTGAGCCCATGACGCAGCTGTCGTTTACCTTCAACTCGCTGCAGAGCGCGCTGGCGAGTGCGGAGCGCGTGTTCGACCTGCTCGATGAACCCGAGATGGAGGCGGATCCGCAGCCGGGCGAGGCCGCCAGGCTGCCGGGTCGCGTTGAGGGCCGTGTCGCTTTTGAGCATGTACGCTTTGGCTACGCGCCCGACAAGCCGCTCATGCGCGACGTGTCGTTTACCGCCGAGCCGGGCCAGAAGATCGCCGTGGTGGGAACCACGGGCGCGGGCAAAACCACGCTCATCAACCTGCTCATGCGCTTCTACGAGATTGACGGCGGGCGCATTACGCTCGACGGCGTGGACACGAGCCGCATGGATCGTGGCGAGCTGCGCCAGCAGTTTGGCATGGTGTTGCAGGATGCCTGGCTGTTCGACGGAACGATTGCCGAGAATATCGCCTATGGCTGCCCCGAGGCGACGCGCGAGGAGATCGTGGCGGCCGCACGCGCCGCGCAGGTCGACTTCTTTGTGCGCACCATGCCGCAGGGCTATGACACGCGCGTGGCCAACGATGCCGAGAGCATTAGCCAGGGTCAGCGCCAGCTGCTGACCATTGCGCGCGTGCTGCTCAACAACCCGGCGATTCTCATCCTGGACGAGGCGACGTCGAGTGTGGACACGCGCACCGAGCTCGCCATCGGCCGCGCCATGGACGCGCTCATGCGTGGGCGTACGAGCTTTGTGATCGCGCACCGTCTGTCGACGATCGTAGATGCCGACCTGATCTTGGTCATGGATCACGGCAACATTATCGAGCAGGGTACGCATAAGGAGCTGCTGGCTGCCGAGGGTGCCTACGCCGACCTCTATCTGAGTCAGTTCGCATAATGTGACAAAGGGACAGTCCCTTTGTCACATCGCAAATAAGGCGCGCCGGGCGTGAATCCTCTGGCGCGCCTTTGCGTTGGCGTCAATGTTGTCGGTGGCCGTCCGGCTCTAGCGTTCGTCCACGAGCTTGGCGACGAGGGTTTTGAGCTCGGCTACCTCTCGCTCGAGTTCTTTGACGCGGCGGGCATTCTCGGTGATACCCTGGCGGTTGAGGGCGGACTGCTCGGCGGCGTCATCGGGCATGTACTCGCGATGCTGCTTGGCGTCGAAACTCTCCTCGAACACACGGCAGCCGTTGCGCTTGATGATGCGTCCCGGCACGCCCACGACGGTGCAGTTGTCGGGCACGTCCTTGACGACAACCGAGTTGCCGCCGATTTTGACGTTGTTGCCGATGCGGATGTTGCCGAGCACCTTGGCGCCCGTGCCCACGGTGACGTTATCGCCGAGCGTTGGGTGGCGTTTGCCGGTCTCGTTGCCGGTACCGCCGAGCGTGACGCCCTGGTAGAGCACGCAGTTGTCGCCCACGATGGTGGTCTCGCCGATGACGACGCCCATGGCGTGGTCGATAAAGAAGTGCTTGCCAATTTGCGCGGCGGGATGAATCTCGACGCCGGTGATGTGGCGGGTGATTTGTGAGAGCACGCGGGCGAGTGAGCGATGACCATGCTCCCAGAGCCAGTGCTCGGGTACGTGGTTCCACTTGGCATGCAGACCGGGGTACGAAAGGAAAATGACCAGGCCGTTTTGCGCGGCGGGGTCCTGCGCCTGGACGGTCTTGATGTCCTCGCGAATGGTATTGATAAAGCTCACCGGCCGCCCTCCCTTAGCGCCATGGCAATGCGATTCAATAAAGTATAGCGATTCGCTAGGGATTAGGAAGAGCAATCTTTCACGGCTTTGCGTGACAGGTGTCAGTTATGCAAACTTGCTGGTAATGGAGTCATGCTTTTGTGGGGTTGCGCACGAGGGGGCGCTGCGACCGTATACTGGTCAACTTGGACGTATCCGCGCCCACAACTGAGAGGTTTTACTTCATGGGTTTCATCAATTTTATCGCCGAGCTGCTCAAAGACCCGCGCACTGCGATCGCCAGTTGGATCGCCGCCGGCCCGCTTATGGCCTACGGCTGCGTGTTCCTGATCATCTTTATCGAGACGGGCGTGGTATTCTTCCCGTTCCTTCCCGGCGATTCGCTGCTGTTTGCCTCGGGCTTCTTTGCCCACAACGGCGGCTTTAATATCGTGGCCCTGCTGGCCGTCGCATGGGCGGCTGCCATTTTGGGTGATCAGTGCAACTTTATGATCGGTCACTTCTTTGGCAAAAAGATCATCGCTTCGGGTAAGGTCAAGGCCATGACGCCCGAGCGCATTAAAAAGTCCGAGGACTTCTTGGACAAGTGGGGCCACCTGGCCATCTTCCTGGGCCGCTTCTTCCCGTTTATCCGCACCTTCGTGCCCTTTATCGCCGGCATGGGCGGCATGCACTGGCGCAACTTTGTCATCTACAACGTGCTGGGCGGCATTACCTGGTCAACGCTCTTTACGCTGCTGGGCTACTTCTTTGGCGGCATCCCCTTTGTGCAGGAGCACTTTGAGCTGCTGATTATCGGCATCGTTGCCGTGTCGATTATCCCGACCGTGGTCGGTCTGGTTAAGGCTAAGCTGGGCAAAAAGAACGCTTAGCTCGAGCCGGCGCGCAAACCGTGCAGTTGAGGCCCGTCACCGCTTACGGTGGCGGGCCTTTTTGCTTCGGTCAGATGAAAATACTTTACTTAGTTAAAGAAAAGCGTTTTATCCGACGCGTGTGCGGAGTACAATCTCGTGCATGCGAATCGACGTGCCATCGGCTTTGATGCCGTTCGCGTGTCCCGTCCGGCTCTACGCTCCGGGCGTGCGACGTTGCGACGCGGTCGGCCCCGGTCCTTGCGTGCGGGTTCGCGAGTATGCAACTGTGTATGTAAGGAGCGACATATGACTGTCGAGAAGAAGGATATCGATTGGGGTAGCCTCGGCTTTGGCTACATGAAGACCGATTACAGCTACGAGGCTCATTGGAAGGATGGCGAGTGGGACGAGGGCGGCCTGACTACCGACCACACCCTGCATGTCTCCGAGTGCGGTGGCATCTTCCATTACTGCCAGGAGGTCTTTGAGGGCCTGAAGGCCTACACCGCCGAGGACGGCAGCATCGTTTGCTTCCGTCCCGACATGAACGCCGAGCGTATGTACAACTCTGCGCAGCGCCTCGAGATGCCCCCGTTCCCCAAGGACAAGTTCGTTGAGGCCGTCAAGCAGGTCGTTTCTGCCAACGCCGCCTGGGTTCCGCCCTTCGGTTCCGGCGCGACCCTGTACGTGCGTCCGTTTATGATCGGCTCCGGTGACGTGATCGGCGTGGCTCCCGCTCCTGAGTACACGTTCCGCATTCTCGTGACCCCGGTCGGTCCGTACTTTAAGGGTGGCCTTAAGCCCGTCAAGCTGCGCGTTTCCGAGTATGACCGTGCAGCACCGCACGGTACCGGCAACATCAAGGCCGGCCTGAACTACGCCATGTCCCTCAAGCCCACGATGGAGGCCCATCGCGAGGGCTATGCCGAGAACCTGTATCTCGACTCCGAGTCCCGCACCTATGTCGAGGAGACCGGTGGCGCCAACGTCCTGTTCGTGAAGGAGGACGGCACCCTCGTCGTTCCGCAGTCGCACACCGACTCCATCCTGCCCTCCATCACCCGCCGTTCGCTCGTTCAGGTTGCTCAGGACCTGGGCATGACCGTTGACCAGCGTCCCGTCGAGTGGGCCGAGGTCAAGGCCGGCACCTTTGTCGAGTGCGGCCTGTGCGGCACCGCTGCCGTCATCTCCCCGGTTGGCGAGATTGACAACAAGGTTTACGGCGCCGACGAGACCGTGACCTTCCCGGCTGGCTACACCGAGATCGGCCCTGTGATGAAGAAGCTCCGCGAGACTCTGACTGGTATCCAGTCTGGTGCTGTTGAGGATAAGCACGACTGGGTTTACACCGTCGCGTAAGCTGCCATAGCTGTTCGGCCCGAGGGCAACCTTCCTTTCCGGCGCGTCCTCGGACATGAAAGAACCTCCGCTGCGCACTTCGTGCGGCGGAGGTTCTTTCGTCCTGCGGAGTGCGCCGGAAAGGAAGGTTGCCCTCGGGCCTGCGTTACCTCGGCGCTGCCGTTACGGGCAATATAGATCTGAATTAAAGATGGCGAGCGGCCTTTTAGGCCGCGCTTTTGTTTTGGTTCGCGCCATGTGGGGGTGATGGCGACGTGCATTTTTGCGAGTATTCTGCAATCGAAGGCCCCTGCAT
>CAUFXK010000020.1 GCA_959596495.1 uncultured Collinsella sp.
GCGACGTGCGCCGCACCTTTAACGATTACCGCGACGAGGACGGCATGTCGTTTGTCAAGCTCAAGGTGGGTGCGGGCCATCCGTTTGCCGGTCGCTCGCTCGCCGATATTGGCAGCGCGACGGATATGCTGGTGGTCCTGGTGCTTCGTGACGGTGCGCACCCGGTGCTGCCCAACGGCGATACCGTAATTGAAGAAGGCGACCTTCTGGTTATGGCCGCGCCGACGTTTGAAGAGCGTGCCGAGGTTACGCTACGTGAGGTCACCGTGACGCCGCACGGTCGCCTGGCCGGCCAGCGCCTGCGCGACGTGCCGCAGGGAAAGCACCCCTTTATCGTCGTGATGCTCAAGCGCGACGGCCAAACCATCATCCCCGACGGCAACACCCTCATATACGCCGGCGACGAAGCCGTCATCGCCACGCTAGCGTCGTAGCCATCCCGCCCATAAGTTGCGGTGAAATAGGGACTGAATTGGCCTTCTAGCAGCCATTTCAGTCCCTATTTCACCGCAAGTTATTGAGGGGATGGGTTGAAAAACATTTGAATTGACACCGAAATAAAAAAAGCCGGGGAAAACGTCCCCGGCACTTGGAAGCCCTCTCTTTTGAGATGACCGATTTCTTTATATCACGAACGCTAGTTAGATGCCATTCATTGAGGGCTTTATCAGGCGCGCCATCCCATCCCATCCACATGGCGCCATTTGAAAGCCGTCCGATCTCATGCTATAAAGAAATCGGTACCCTCCAAAAGAGGGGCCTCCAAGAGCCGGGGTCTTACCCCCGGCATTTTTTTGCAAAAATGGAGGCCCATCATGAGCGAACTCTCCGTCTTTGTTGACGAATCTGGCGACCTCGGAGGCGTCTCCAACTACTACCTCGTCACCCTCGTTTTTCACGATCAAAACGATGCAATCGTTGAACGCATTGACCGCTACGAGCGCGCCCTGTCGCAGTCCTCGCTTCCCAATACGCCTTTTCATGCAGGACCCCTACTGAATGGAAACGGCGACTACAAAGATCTTCCCAAGGAGCAGCGAAGGCACATGTTGAGCGCATTTCGCGCGTTCATTCAGCATCTCCCCATACGCTATCTCTGTCTGCAATACCGTATGAGCGAATTCGCCGGCAATCAAAACGGTCTCGCGGAGAGAATGAGGCGAGACCTCACAGTTGAACTTTTCGACCATCTGGAATTCTTCCAGCGATACGACACCGTTAAGATTTACTACGACAACGGCCAACCGATTGTAACGGAGGTCATTCATTCTGCGCTTGAGTACGTTCTAGCAAGGGATGTCATCGTATACCGAGAAGCCACACCACGAGCCTACCGGCTATTCCAAGTTGCTGACTACATCTGTACGATCGAGCTAACGGCTATCAAGTTTGACAGCAAGGAAGATACAAAGACTGATCGGCTATTTTTTGGAACCCGAAGGACGTTCAAAAAGGGATTTCTCTTATATCTCAGGAAGAAAAGGATGAACTGACCCGGGGTCACCAGTCGTCAGACGCTCCGCAGTCGTCATCGACGGCAAAGTCGCGGAGGTCGAGGCCTTCGCGTTCGGCTCGGGCTAGAAGCTCTTGGGGCGACTCGTCCTCGATATCCACTACGTCGAGCATGGCGGCCGGAAAGCCTACGCCAGCCGCACTCCCCGCACGGTCGAGCAGGCTCTCGCGCAGCTGATCTACATCAACGTCGATCTTCATGGTGAAACCTCCCGCCAAACCAGGCCCTTACTCGTCAGTGCCAAGCTCATTCACGGCAGCAACAAAAGCCGCAACCTGCTTGTTGTCCATCTGCATGGCCAAGCGCCCCACGGGCTCATCGTAGGCAAACTGCACTTTGTCGATAAAGCAATCCCAAGCACGCTCGTCCACACGCACGGCGGCCTCGCAATACTGGCTGAGCTTTTTGAGTCCATACCAAAACGCATTCACATGGCGCGCGGGATCCTCATCCAGCACGCCATCGTAGCGACGCCCGTCAAACTCGCGCATGCGCGCCACGGCAACCTCGAGCGAGTCGCCGCCCTCGGCAGAAGCCTCATCCACCAGCTCGGGAATCGCAACCTCACGCCGAACAGTATGCTTGGTCGCACCATCGTACTCGCCCACCAGCACGTCCTCATCAAGCCGAGAATCGTAGTCCAAATAGCTCGTGCCACAACAAATGCCGTGCGGGGAGCCCGTGCCAAACGCACAGAACAACCCGTCGTCGGCAATAACGCGACGGTAGGTTTCAAACGACTTCTTAACCTGAGCGAGCAACTCGGAAAGCTCCCCGGCATCGCACGCCGTCTCGCACGCAACGCACGCAGACTCGGGCAACGATACCGGCTCCACCGTGCTCCCCGCAACGCGGGCGGCGCGCTCGGCCCGATACGCCTGCGCCGCCAAGCGCGCTCGCTGCGCAGCGCCGCGCACGTTCGTAAGTTCACGCTCCAGCGCCACGTCACCAGCTACATCGCCAGCCAAATCGCCCGAAAACCCGTCAGCGCGCTGCAGCCCAGTCGCACTCAGCTCGGACTCAAACGTCGCCGTGATCATGCCCGCAAGGTCCGTCGCATCGGCGGCACAACGCATCTGCTCCAGCTGCGTACACAGCAGATCGGCATCCAGAGGCACGGCCTCGGCAATGCGCACATCACTCAAACGCGCCGTGCCCTGCAACACCAAAGCCCCCGCGGCATCGTACGCCGCGCGAACCCTGGCCGCCGTATACGCACGTAACTTTACCTCGATAAACGCAAGCGTCTGCTCCAAACGGGCCAGCAGCTCGGCCTTATCCTCCATGCGCAAAAAGGCAGCATAGCGACACTCCATCCGCAGCGGACCAACAATGCCCGCCTGCTTGCGAGCGCATGCAAGCGCGGCGCTCTCAACACGGCGAACATACCCATCAACAGCCCGCACGGCAGACTCGCGCGCAGCGTGCTCAGCAGCCTCGACGCCCCTAAGAACACCCAACAGCTCGCAGGAGCGCGCCTTGCGCACCAGCTCCCCACGATCGTACTGCTCAAGCGCCGTCTGACGCTTGGCTACCGATTCAAAGCCAAACAGCTCGTCGAGCAGCTCGCCAACAGAACGCTCGCCCGCCATGGCAAGGCCTCCTTACCCGAACACGCCAATACGCTCGCGGGCCCACGCGCACGCAAGCCTGCTCGCCCGCACTTCTACAGATCCAGCGCCTTCTTCGCGGCGTCGACCGGGTCGCCATCCATGTAGAACACCGGGCTCAACCCCGAAATAATCTCGGACGAAACACTCTGCAAACCCGCGATGGCACTCAGCGGCAAAATCACGCGCTTGGCGCCGGCGTTTTTGGCCACGCGCATAATGTCCTCGAGCCCGCGGATCTCGTCCATAGAGCCCGACATGCGCAAGATTCCCGGAATCGCAAGCGCAGGCATCACCGGGCGGTTGCACGCAGCAGAGCAAAGTCCCACAAACTCGGCGAGCGAAACTTCCTCGGACAGGCCCTTGCTCTGCAGGTCGTTGTAGAACAGCAGGTAATCCTTGGAGCCAATGTGCATGCCCGGCGCCACGCGGTTCGCCAGGTTCACAAAATTGTCGAACGCGGCCTCAAGCGTATCGCGCACCGGCTTGTTAAAGGCCACGCCCTCGTACTTAAACTTGCACTCGCCGGCAACGGCCTTGTTCTCCAGCTTGTATACGGCAACCTCGCCGCCCTGCGACCTGCCCACGCCAAATACGTGGCCGGACAGCAGCGGCCCGTCGGGAATTAGCGTGTCCTCGGTCTGCTCGGGCACGCGCACCACGTGCACGTCCTGCGGGTTGTCGGCATCCATATAACCCAGGTTGACGTCGATAAACTCGACGCCCGCCATAATCTTGAGCTGCTCCTTTACACGGCGACGGCCCTCGATGGCGTAGTCCAGCAGCCAGCGCACGTCGTCCTTGTCCATAGCCTCGTCGGGGAACAGCAGCTTGGCCAGGCCGCTAAAGGTCTTGCGCACGGCGATCTCGTCACGCTTGTTAAAGTCGCTGTTAAAGCGGAAATACCGGTCGATATGGTGCGTAAAGTCCTTGCGGCGCATCTCCTTGCAAAACTCCGACAGGCAGTCGGTGATCAGGCCGTAATGCCCGGTCAGCAGGCTCGAGCGCATCTTGGGAATCTCCCAGCCCGGCAGGTAATAGTGGATACGGTCGAAGAAGGCCGAATCGTTGTTAAATTCCGGCGGGAACGGATCAAACAAGTGCGTGGTCTTAAGGACGTTTTGCACGGTGTCGTTGATGTTGCCCTCAAAGACCATAGAGGCATCGGCGTTAATCTGGTCTCGGCCGCGCGCGTAGCTGCCGCTCGCCATGTAGTCCTTCATGATCTGCACGGCGTTGGTGTCCTTAAAGCGCATGCCGGCGACCTCGTCGAACGTCACGCAGTCCCAGTGGCCCACCAAGCCCACGCGGTCGGCGCGCATGGAGTTCATGCGGCCGAACAGGTTGGCCGTGGTGGTCTGACCTCCCGAAAGCAAAATGGCGTAGGGCGAGACCTCTTTGTAGATATGGCTCTTGCCGGTGCCGCGGGGACCCAACTCGCACAGGTTGTAGTTGCGCTCGATGAGCGGCACCATGCGCTCGATAAAGTGCAGGCGCTCTTTCTCGGAAAGCTCACTGGGCTCATAGCCAGCGGAGCGCAGCAGCATGTTGAGCCACTCGTCGCGCGTAAAGTACTGGCGCTCTTCGACCATGGCATCCAGGTCCAGGTTGGGCATCTGAATGGGCGTGAGCGACGCCACGCTAAACGGAGAGTCCTCGGGTCCGCGCTTTTTGCGCTTGGCCTTGGAGCGGCGCGGCGCATCGTCGCCAAAGACCTCCATGCCAAACTCGTCTTCTTCATCCACGGGATGACGATACTCGATGCTCATAATGCACCAAATGCCGCCCTGCAAAATCTTAGAATAGTCGCGCACGTACTCGGCCGGCATCACAAACGGCTCGATGGTCAGGTTGGCAAACGACGCCACGTAGATATCTTTGTACTCGTCGAGTTTAGCCGTCACCTTGTCGATAATGGTAAAGCGGCCCAGTTCGCGGATCTTGGACTTAATGCGCTCGGACTCGTCGGGGCGCACGTAGTTATCGGTGAGGATCTTGCGGATGCGCCCCAGGCCCTCCGCCACGGCATCCTCGTCGTCGGTTGAGCAGTACATACCCAGCAGGTACTCCAGCACAAAGGTGGGCACGTTGGCGCCGCGCTTCATAAGGGCCGTCAGATCCTTGCGCACGATCTTGCCGGCAAAGTGCTCGAGCAGCTTGCCGTCCAACCCATCCATGTCGTAGCCCTCATCCTCGGGAGCCTCGGCCGCAGCCTGGTCATAGCCATCGGTCGAGGATTCATCCCCAGCGGGCGCGGCAGCCTCAACGGGCGCAGCAGCCACCGACTCCGGAGCAGGCGCAACAACCTCAGCCGCCGGCGCCTCCACGGGCACCACGCCTTCCACCGGCACATCCACATCAATCGAGGGGACTTCCCACAGATCGTCGTCACGGCTATCAAACATAGGGCACACTCCTAAAAACCAAAATCAGCAACGGGGGCAAATGAAACAGCGATGGTGTACGTCTCGCGCCAAACGATCTTGCCCGTCTCGCGCTCGCGGCAGACCAGATAGTACGGACCCTTTGCCGAGAATCCATCCGCCGCACGCAGCGCAAACTTGGCATGCACTACGCGCTCCTGCGAATTAACAGAAGTCTTGTTAGCATGCGCCTTGACCGTATCGCTCACCTCGTTGCCACTTGCATCGGTAAACACCAGCTCGTACTCGCACGGCAAGACCTTACCTTGGGCAGGTTCTTCCTGGATCAAGTTGACCGAGAAGAGCGAGTTGGTCACTCGGCGTCCCTCACTTAGTACACGCAGCGTCGCCGCGCGCGTGTCGACAAAGTCCTTGGAACCCGAGCGCGCACGCCAAAATCCGATAATGGGCACGCAGAGCTCCTGCAGGCTCATGCCGCCGTGGACGTAGTTGTTAGTGCCGCCGGGACGCTTGAAGTGCACATTCTCGCGCGGGGCAAACCCCTCAAAACCGGCGCCCAAACGTCCCATGTCAACATTAACAAACACCTCGCGCACCTCGTCCGAAAGCTCGCCCACGGCCTCGTTGGGCACCACCAGATGACGCTTGCCGTACATGACGGGAGCGTCAAGGACGGGAAGGTCCGGCTTGCCGAGCATCTGGCACTCGCTGAGCTCCCGGCGCGTGTAGATAAAGCCGTGGTCCGCCGTTATAACAACACGAGCGCCCGGGGCGTCGGTGCACACGCGACGCGCCAACGCAGCAAGTTCCTCCACGGTGTCCGCACAGGCACCGAAGACGTCATCCTGCGTAGCGGCCTTCTCGCCCGTGGCATCGATCTTGTTGTGGTAGAGGTAGACAAGTCTTGAGTCCTTGAGCAACGCCTTACGCTCGGTTCCCGCCATGTTGAGGTATGCGCTCGAGCGTAAAGCGCAGGCCGTGGGCTCAACGTGGGCAAGCACGGCCTCACGCTGCGGAGTCGTCGCAGTGGGCATGCCGTCAGCCAACACAGACGAGCCATCCGCTGCAAGTTCAAGCGCTTGGTGTGGCAGCAGCGCAGGCATACCTACCTCGGTAATGGAGGGAAAGACCGCCTGCATACTAGAAACCTTGACGTTGCCGCCGCGCTCGCGCTCGAGCAGCGCCGCAACGTCGCGGGCCACCTCATAGCGCAACGCGTCACTCACGATAACGACTGTCGTTTTGGCAGAGCCCACATAGGTGGGCAGCACATGCCAGTAGAACTTATCCTGCCGCGCAGGGCCATCGATGTAGCCGCAATCGGCCCACTCCCCTTGCGCAGCGGCCGCCCAGCAGGTATTGGCGTCGACCAAGAACCAGTTACTGTAGAGATTCTCCGCCCGATCCGCCACAGCTCGGGCAGGTTCCTCGAGTACATCGCACTCGACGGAGCGCGCCCGCAGATACGCGGTGCACATATGACGATAGGCGGCATCCATGGCATACCAATCGGACGTGTAGGCATCCCACACCTGCTGGGGCTGCGCCAGATGGAAGCCGCCCGCATGCGCCTGCCTAAACGCGCACATATCGGCCACAGCGGCAAGCAGGTCAAAGTAGCTCTCGACACGACGGTACCAGCTTAGGTCGCAGCGACGCGCAGCAAATGCGCGCGCATCCTCAACACGGTCCGCGCCCTGGGCAAACGAGCAGAACAGCTGCGAGAGCACAGCCTCATTGACGCACGGAAACACATCAAGCGAGGTCAGCACATCGATCGGCAAGGTCTCGAACCGTGCAAAGAGTCCGCGGGCGTCCTCTACCAAACGGCAAATCTCAAATAGGTCCTCGCTCGATGCCTGGGTATCGGCGGTCTGGTCCCACGTACGCACCGCCTCAAGGCAATAGGGCCCGTAGGCGGGAGCCACATGGCTCTCAAGCCCCTTGAGCGCTCCCTCGGGAAGCGCGGTGGATGCCGCCGTAAGGAGCACATGGGATGCAAGCATAAGCAATGAGTCACGCTCGTAAAGCGGCCCATCAAACCCATAGCAACGCACGATGAAGGCAGAGAGTACATCATGCACGCAGTACTTGTCCACCAACTCGGCCAGCGCCTCGGGACCCTCGTGCAGCAGCATAGTCATACAGCCACGCAGCACAAACGCGGGGCGCGCGTCACCAAGCTCTTTACCGCCAAAAATCACCGTAAGGATGCCGAGTTCGATATCGGATGCGCTCGAGGCATGCGGAACACACGCGGCAAACTTAGCGCAGCGGGTCTTGGCATCAAAGAACGTCTTGTGCTCGCGCAGGCTCTCGCGCACGGCGTCGATATTCTCGATGCCTAGCTGATCGGCCAAAAGCGAAAGATAGTCAGCCTGGAACTGATCGGCATACAGCTCAACATCGGCAAGCCAATCACCCTCAAGCCTGCCGCGCGGGCAACGGCGATACAGCAAGATATCGCTCACAAGGTCATCGCGGTTGACGAGCTTCTTGACGGCAAACATGCGGCCCTCGCAGGCTTCAACAAACCGCACTGGGCGCTCAAAGTCACCGTGAGCGGGCATAACGCTGTCATCAGTCCCCGCACCGTCGAAGCCCTCGGCGGCCAAACGTTCAAACTCAGGAGCAAACTCGCCGTCCGCATCGTGCCAAACCACCACACGGCGGGGCATGCATGCGAGCAACGGTTGCAAAAACCGCAACTTGAGCTGTTCTTCTACATCGATCTTGGGCATGAATATCCTTACCGTATCTGCAGTTACTTAATCTTTGCTAGCACATCCTGAAACTTGGCGTAGTTGACCTTGACGCCGTCATCCAGGTCGATCTTAATCATCTGGTCTGCCAAGTGGTGCAGCTTCTCCTCGTAGCCAATGGTCTCTTTGAGCTGGTCGTTGAGCTTTTTGACGCGCTTGTCCAAGCGCACGCGCTCGCCGCGCTCGGCACCAGCAAGGGCATCGTTGGCATAGCCGATCTGGGCACGGTAGCGCTCCTGCTGCTCATGCACATAGTCGGTGCGGATGCGAGCCAATAGGTCAGGCTGGTAGCGATGCATGTAAACAAGACACTTGAAGCCGTTCTTCTTACCGCTGTCGAACAGCCAGTAGATGGGGCGCTTCTTATAGGTCTGGCAGTGGTCCTTATAGAAGTCCTTCAAAAAGTAGGTGCGGATTACCTCGCGCGAGGTGCCCTTGCCGCCGAGCGCCTCGGCAATAAAGGCCAGGTTCTGCTCGAGCGTCTCCTCGCCGTACACGGTACGCACAAAGTCAATAAAGTAGCGCACGATGTCGTCGTCAAAGTACTCATCGTCGGTGATGGGCAGCACGTTATCGCTATCGGGCATAAAGGTCACGTGCGCGGGATCAGACATCTTTGACAGATAGTCGTCGACCGTGGCGCCCTGATCGGCCAGGACCAGTCCGTCCACATCCAGCGAATAGCGACCAAACATGCACCCCACGGCATAGCTTATGAGCGAGGTGATCTCGTCGCGCTTGGTACGCACGTATTTGTTGCCTTTATAGCTCTCGGGAATCTCATCTGCGGTATCGAAGATGCGCGCCACCGAAACGAACTTATCCTCGACCTCGATGGGCACCTCACCCTCCATGTTGTAGATCTTGGCAAAGATTCGGTTGAGCTCTTCCTCGTTAGTGCGAAGCTGCTCAAAGCGAGCGTTGACCTCGGCCTTGCGAGCCTCGTATTTTTCTTGAAGTAAAGTGGCCATATTTGACCGCCCTCTCATTTAAAAACGCCGACTAATTTCATTTAAAAGGTCACTTTCGAGAGACAGCGAGTCTCTTTGCAATAAAAAACGTTAGAAGCTCATTCGACACGCCGTTCTTTGCAATCAAAGATGAAGCATCTCTTACTCACGGATTTGCGTCACCAGTAAGTTCCCATTTTCGATTAGAACGTGAATAAGCAATAAGCCCTTGGGCCTTCAGCTCGCCAAGCAATTTATCTAAATTACGCTTAGATAGCTCACAGTCCTTCCCGAGATCATCTTTATTTGAGTAGGACCCACTCGAGATTCGAGACAAAACCAATTGACGCTTGTTTTCCCACTCCCGTTCTGAGGTCTCTTTCTTGCGGGCAATTTCTTCCGCCTCATATATAGCCTCGGACTTAACCACAGCAATCCAATCAATGAGAGTGCTGCATTTAAGAAATAAACGAGAACTCACCTCAAATGAATCCGCTCCAATGAGATCTTTTCCTGGCATACCGTTTTCAAAAGCAATGAAATCCACACCGTTCTTTTCGACCAATTGAAAGCGACAATGTGCCAACGAATTTCTAATAATCCGAAATAAATCAAGCACAAAATTGCTGTTGATGAGCGCCACAACGCGATTTGAGGTACAAGTTGAAGCAAAATTGCCAGGCATATCAGCATCAACAAACCTATTTTTCATCTCTTCTTTTCGTGTGGCCGTAAATAGCGTCGACCCATCGCAGAGATTGGCCACTTCCAATAATCTTCGGTGAAGGTACCCGGATTTAGGAGGAACACTATCGGCCCATCCATAATCGAGAAGCGATATCCCTCTGCTACTCACACCTTTACAAGGAGATTCAACCAGAAAAAACTGAATAATAGAACCCATGACATCGTTATGGTCATTAACCTTAACAGCCTTTATCCAGCTTGGCTTAGGTTCGACATATTCAATTTTTGTCTTATCGACAGGCTTGCGCCTCTTCTTTTCAGCCATGGCGATCACCTAGACAAGAGGATTACGTTTAAAATCCCAAGAGGTTTCAAACGAATCGTAGTCCGCCTTTGAAATTGAGCGAGATTCTTCAACGAGTGAACAGACAGTCGGCTCGGCAGCCTCATCTTGGATGATTGGCAACTGACCGATTTGGCCTACCTCAAAGTTTAGAGTCGGCGACATAAACGCCAAATCAATTTCGGCAATGGAACAGTTGCAGAAAGCCTGGATGTATCGGAGCTCGTTCGGCTCCGCAAAAAGACATGCTCCAGCTACCTCAAAAAGCATCCCTCGAGGCGCAAACCTAAAGGAGGCGAGGCTGGAAGAAATTTTAGACCAGGAAACTGCGGGCTTGAAATAGTCGTTCTGGTTCTTGATCACAAAATCAGGTGTAGAGAGATAAGTATACTTGGACAGAATTGCTTCCTTCATCTCCCGACCGTCATCAAACCAGTTAACCACCTCGTCGTAGTCACCCCACCACTTTCGATAGGAGCCGCCCCGAATAATCGGGAACCAACGGGAGCCACTCTGCTTTGCCTCAGGCCTGCCGCTACAATCTCGCGATGTGTTGGAAGGCGCTACTTCCCACCATTTCCTCAAAAAGCGGCCATTATCGCTCGTCGCCAAGCCCTGTCGCGGAGTAGCAACAGCATCGAGCCTCCTTCCTTTTGTGAACGATTCAACAAGGGCATCACTGGCCCAGTAGGCTATGGGGGTGCCGGGAATCTGCTTGAAGGTGTCGGCGTCGCGGCGGTAGAACCAGCCGCAATCTGGGTTTTGGATGGCCTCGACCAGTTTGAGCCTCTTGGCCTCAGAGCCGTTGATATCAACAAGGCGCACATAGGCGCCCTCGGCGCCCGAATGCTGGTTGTAGATCACGTCAGCTGTAACGTTGACGACCTCGCCGCCGATAGCATCAAACGCGCGAGGTCCCAGATGGGCCATGGAAACGATTGTCTTGTTGTCGATAACCTTGGCGCGCATCTTCTCAAAGCTGCCCAGGAACATCCAACTCTGCATGGTAACCATTGCGGCGTAGCCCTTATCCTCGACAAGGTTAAACCGCGCTCGATAAAGCACGTGCAGAGGTCGCTCTTCACGTCGGGGTAGTTCTTCTTGATCCACTTGCTCATGAATGGATTAAAGCTGCTGCTGCCCATATACGGAGGATTCGCAACGGTGCAGGTAAAACGACGGGACAGCCACTCGCAGATGGCGGCAGCGCTTTCGAGCTTAGTTTTGGCCGTAGCGGCAAAAAGGTCATCGGAACAACTCGCGGCGGCAGCCTTGAGCTCGTCGATCTCGTCCTCTGAGGGATTGAGCAGCGAACCGATCTCGCCCAAATGACTCAGCTCCTCGGCGAGCTTCTTGTTACCCGGCAACTCGTCCTCCCCTAACGGGATGCTCGAGAGCACGGTAACGTCGGCGCGAACGCCACGCCTAAAGAAGCGACGGTCGTGCTCGCGGGCGCACATGGCAAGCGCCAGCTCCGCGATCTGTGCCGCGCGGGAATCGATTTCCATACCTGCAAGGTTTTTAGTAAGAATGAGCTCGGGAATCTCGCGCTCACGATAGCCGCGCTCCTCGTACATATGGAAGAGCAGCTCAAACGCATAGACCAAGATATGGCCCGAGCCGCATGCGGGGTCGCAGAGGGTTATCTCCTCGGGACTCGATATGCGGATGAAGTCCTCGTGCTCAGTATCGGGCTCCATGTAATACTCCATGCGCTCGCGTAGCGAACTCCCTGGATTGTTGAGCATCCACAGACGGCCGAGCGAGTTCTCGACCATATAGCGCACGATCCACTCGGGGGTGAAGAGCTGCGTGGCGGGCGCGATGTCCGCCGCCGCTGCCTTGCGCTTGGACTTGAAGAACTCGTCTTTAACGTCGGCATTGTAGTACTGATACATCCAGCCCAGAACGGTCACGCCCTCGCGCCAGTCCTCGTCAGTGAGGACGGCATTGAGTTTGCCCACCACACTGTCAGCCATCATGAGGCCCTGGGGCAACAGCAGCTCCATGGCTCCGCCCACGCGTTCAAAGACGCCCGGCAGGCAATCGGCAAGCTCCTCGCACTGAGCAACAAACAGATAGCGCCACAACGGTTCATCCAAGCCCGCCATCTTGAGCTCGGCTATGCGATCGGTATCGGCCGTCGTTATCTCCACATCCAGTGCGTTCTCCACGGCCTCGCTGCCATGGCTGCCGTCCGCACGACTTAGCATGCGCATACGGCTGGGAAGCCATCCGCGTGCATCCATGAAGCGAATGGCCACGATGCGGTTGAACCAGGTGTAGGCCGCACGGTCGCGCAGCGCCTCGTGACCCACCTCTGCCTGCATGCGCAGTAGTTCGTCGCGTTGCTCAATCTCAGCCGGACTTAGGGGCAGGCCGTTGACGGTCTCGGACCCAACGGGCGCGGGCGCAGGTTCGGTGATGCCGTAGCGCACCATCTGCGCCTCCACGCCTTTGATGAGCTCCGTACGGGCCCAGGTGCAGAAGCTCTTAAGAGCAGAATCGTTCATGGTTGATGAGCCTTTCTAAACGCCATAAGCCACCGGTGCGCGCTTTGGCACCGGTGGCTCCGCGGGTTAGTTGATACGGATCTCGTCGTTTGCAGCGAGTGCCTGCATAAGGCGGGAGCGCAGGTCGTCCACGTAGCGCTCAACGTCCTCTGCGGACAAGAGACGACTCGGCTTGGCCAGATCGGCGCGGCGCACAGTCTTGATCTTGCGCTGGGGCTTGGGCGCGGGCACGGGAGCAGACGATGCGGCGCCCTTGTTGGAGACCTTCTTGACCACCTCACCCGTACTCATGACCTCGGTGGTGCGGCGCTCGTTGTCCATACGCACGCGGGCCTCATCCACAGCGTCGTACATCTCGTTGGCCGCCGCACTGAGCCAGTCGCCCCAGTTAGTTGCAACAACGCTCAGTTCGTTGAGACTTTGAGCGCTGTGGGCACGGTTTTTGAACGACTCGTATTTGGTGCCGGCGTCTGCTATGGCATCCTTGGCCTGATTGACAAAGCCCTTTTGACTCTCGGCCTGCGCCCGCAGGTCTTGCAGATCGCTCTCGATGCGACACAAAAAC
This sequence comes from uncultured Collinsella sp., assembly GCA_959596495.1. Classification (GTDB taxonomy): domain Bacteria; phylum Actinomycetota; class Coriobacteriia; order Coriobacteriales; family Coriobacteriaceae; genus Collinsella. The sequence continues at coordinate 13,328 of CAUFXK010000020.1, forward strand.
TCATTGCGGCGGATGCCCAACAGCTTTTTCATGTCATCCTCGACGGGATCCATAAGCGGCTGCAGGTCTTTAATACGGCCGTAGGGCTTGGGATCTTTGAGGATCTCACGAACCTTTGCCACGTTCTCCACCGCGCTGGGAATGTCATCGGAGGCATACTCGATACCCTCGGTGCGGTTCAAGAAATCCCTGGCGTGGTCAAACGCTGTTCGTTGATTGGACTCGACGAACTCAACCACCTTGTCAAAGTCTTCCTTGGCATCGAGCAAGCGCTCCTCATGCTTGGTGAACGTGGTCAAGAACGCCTCGGCCTCGTTCTGGTCCTTAAGGACGTCGGCCACCTCCGAGCGCATCTTCTCGCACTCGTCCTCACCGGGATAAGGGTAGGCCGGCTTGATGCCCGTGTAGTAGTCGCGTGCTATGGCGAGGCACGCCTCGCGCAAGCCCTCAAGGCGCTCTTTGAGCTCGGCCACGAGCTTATCCTCGTTGGAGGGCACGGTCTTGAGATCAAACAGGTCACACATGAGTTCGCCCGTGGCGCGCAGCAACCGGTCGCTCATGCGCATGCGCAAGCGCACCTGGGCCTTATCGGCATCCTTGCGAAGGAGTGCCACCATGCGGCTGTCGTTAGCTTGAACCGTCTGACCGCCAAACAGCACCTGCGCGCGCTGCTCTACCACAAGCTGCGCCACCACATTTGCGATGTCGACCTCGCGCCAGCCAAAGGGCCTTTGCTGGTACTGGCGCTGGATATCGCCCATAGCGGTATCCAGGTGGCGCTGGTGCTGAACTTTGAGGTAGTCCTCGACCTCCTTGAGCGCACGCGTGTTACCCGCGTCCATGCCAGCGAGCCCCGCTTGAACGTTGCCCGCCAGAGTGGAGCGGATATCGGAATCGCTCATGACCGGCGAACCGATATAGTCGGCCTTTTCAAAGACCACATCGCACAGCTGCGCCAGCACCTGGTCGAAGACCTGGGCAGGTTTGGCCGCGCGGACCTCAATCATGCGCCCGTTGACGGCGCATCGCGCATGGAGCACGGCCTCACTCAAAAGGGCATCGGCCTCTTTCTCGTTATAGGCCGCCTCGCGCATCTTGGACTCGACGATCTGGCGCGTACTTGGCTGAAGCTCCTGGAGATTTCGCGTCTTGGCGTACTTGCGGATCTTGGCGGCGTTGACGAGCGTCTCCCAATAATCCGCCTCATCGCTCAAGGCCACGATGGCTTTGCCCGAAGAAGCCAAGGCCAGCTCGGTATCGTCCGCACGGCCCAGGTCGCTCGCCATAGTCGCCACGCAAAGCTCCATGCCGCCCATGCTGGTACCGTGGATCGAGCCGTCCACATAGCGGTCAAACGGGAAGTCATTGGCCCCACGGTTGAGTTTGCGCGCGGTATAGATGCTGTCGAACAGGCGCTTTTTGATAGACTCGATCACCTGCGCGTTATCGATCGGGGTGCGTGCGATCTCCTGCGCTATCTCCTGCTCCTCGTCGGTGAGGAAGCTATAAGTATCGCCCTGGCGTGCCACGTAGTTCTCGCGCTCCAGGCGGGCAAGGGACTCCTTGACGCGGTCCTCGAGAGCGCGCATGTCCACGTCGAGGCCGTCGATCATGAAGATGGAGATGTTCTCGACCGTGGCCTTAACGTAGCCGATGTAGCGGATCAAGTACAGGAGCTTGAGCACCTGAACGTCGTAGGGTTCAAGGCCCTTTGCGTCCTCGGCCGCGCGGACCGCGCGGTCGACCACCTGGTTGATGCCGTGCTCCAGGTCCTTGGAGATGGTATCGAAGAAGCGCCAGAACGGCACGAGCGCACCGGCCTGGTCATGCTGGATGGCCTGAGCGCTCTCCTGGAACGCGCTCAGCATGGAGCGCTCGCCCGTTGACATGTGCTTGGCCTTGACACCGTGCTTGCGCACCTCGGTCATGACGTCGGGCAGGAGCTTAAACTGGTAGCCCACAAACGGGTAGCTAGCCACAAAATCCTTGGAGTTGGCGTAGCCGGCAAGGTCGGAGCGCGAGCCACCCTCAAAGGTAAAGTTGTTTTTGAGCACGGCGGCGTCTTGCTCGTAGACCTGTGCAAGCATATCGGCCACCGGCGCGGTCTTCTCGAGCACACGGCGCTGGATGACCTCGTCCACGCTGGAGCTGGAGAGCGAAAGGCGGGTATTGAAGCGGCCCTGGATCTTTGAAAAGTCGTTGCCCACGGGCAGGCTCAGGTTGTCGATGGCCTCCTGGCTCGTGACCATCACCCACACGCGGCCACCGCAGGCGGCACCCAGCTCCTCGACGATGGTCTGAAGGCTCAGCATAAGGCTTGGGTCCTTGTCGTTTGTAATAAACTGACCCACCTCGTCGACCATAAAGAGCAAACGGAAGTTGCCGCCGTGGGCCGCTGCCCGAGCGTCTACGTAGTCCTTGACCTTTTTGGCAAAAACATCGGGGGCCAAAACCTCGTCCTCAGAACCCTCAAGCCAGTTCCATGCGGCCTTTTCGCTCATGCCGAGCACGCTCTGCAGCACCTCGACCACGTCGTCCTCAAAGTAGCTGTAGGTGTCGCGGGTCTGGAGCCAGGACTCGCCGTTGATGCGCTCAAAGGCCTCGCGGAACTCCTGGGTCTTGCCCAGGGAATCGATGTAGTCCTCGAGCTTTGCAAGCTTGAGGTCCTCGCCGTAGAAGCCGCGCGCCTCATAGAACATGCGCTCAAAGCCGCGAAGCAGCGCCGTGGGAGCCGTATCGCCCTGCTTCCACTGGCCCGCCTTACTATCGATGTTAAAGAGGATGGCCTGCGTGGGCACCGAACAGGCGCGCTCCATGGCAGCCGCGACCATGGGGTCGACGATCTTGCCGTCAAAGTAGCGGATGGCGCTCTTACCGCCGATCTGGCGATTCTCGAGCAGGTAGCTCAGCATCTTGAGGAAGTGCGATTTACCGGAACCGAAGAAACCGCTGATCCACACGCCGATCTTGTCGGTGCGCACATTGATGGCATCGCCGTAGGCCTTGAAGAACGTGGCAAAGTGCCTCTGCAACTCGCGCGTCACCACGTACTCGTCAAGCTCCTGGCGGATGGACCCATCTTTTGAATCCTGGACCTTGACCACGCCGTTGATGGAGCGGTTGATGTCTTTAGCAAAGAGGTCGCGAATGATCGTGTTGTCCATGGGTGCTCCTTTGGGTTTGGGAACGTTATGGCAAAGGGTTGTTACCGGCGGCAGGGACTTGCCTGCGGGGAGCCGTGCTTACGAGATATCGATGGCGCGGTAGTAGTTGTCGGCCGGCAGACGGTTGAAGAGCTGGAAAGAAGAGCCGTTGAAACTGCCCGGATAGGCGGCGATCACAGGCACCTCATCAAAATCCGCAAGCATGCAGTGGAGAAGCGTGTGCATGCGAAAGAACGGGAAAACCTCGCCCGCGCCGGTGAGGAGAACGACGTCTCCAGGCGCGTGCGGCTCGGTCTGCTCAAGGATGTACGCGGCGACTTTCTCGGGCGAGGCGAACTTGGCCACGTCCTCGAGCACGCGCTGAGTACCGCGACGCTCCTCTTGGTGCGGGATAGCCTTGAGGACACGGCGCTTTTCGAGAATTGCCAGCACGGCGTCGTAAAGGTTCACGACCTTGAGCGTGCACGGAAGCTTGTCGGCCTCGGCATCGCGTGAAAGGGTGTCAAATAATGCACGCGCCTCAAACTCCAGCGCGGGGTCATAGCAAAAAGTGTGGAAGCCGATCTCATTGCCTATGCCCTTGTTGGCCAAAAAGTCCTCGCTGCACAGGCACTCGCGCAGAAGCTGCGCACGGCGCTCAAATTCCTGACAGGCGCGCTCGGAGCGGGCATGCGCCGCCACGACGCTCTTGCGGGAATGGATGCCGATATTGGTGGTGAGATTGGTCGCCGGGGTGATAACAGGGCCGACGGCGCTTTTAACGGGAGCCACGCTACATCACCGCCCTGCCGGTAAGGGCCGCGATAAGCGACTGCTCGCCCAGCTGAACCAAGGCTCGCTCGACATCGGAATCGAGGAAGAGTGGTGACAGGCGCTCGGACTCCGGGCCCTGGCCCTCGCCGATAAGGCCGGCATGGCGGAGCGTCTGGCGGAGCGAGCCCTTAATGCGCTTGACCGTAGCCTCAGTCCAGCGGGCCGCGTCCGGATACTCCGTGGTAAAGCGTGTCATAAAGGCGTTGAGGTCAACCGCCGTAAAGGCATAATCGAAGTTTTGTAGGCGCTCCCCTACCTCGACGAGCACGAGCTCGCGCACGATATCGTAGCGGCAGATCATGCTGTAGAAGATGGCCTGGTCCGTCTGCGTGGGAGTGCCGGATGCCATGAGCCTGGTTAGGGATGACGCAGCCTCGACGGCGGTTTTGGGGTCGATGCCGCGCGCGGCGCATACGGCGTCCGTGGGCACCATGGCGTCAAGGCGGCGAAGGCACACGGTTGCGCGGTTGGCGACCATGCGCTCCGTGGGATATTGAAAGAGGTTCTCGCTCTTTACGCGTACAATGACCTGCTCGTCGCTTGCGCCCTGCATACGAAGGGCAGCGACGATGCGCATCTCATGCGGGAGGAATTGCTCGCGGGTGAGCACCCCCCCCCCGAACGCTTTTTGTGGTTACATCCACAGTACACGCTCCAAGGGTGTCAAAGGCTGTCACAAGTGCGCCGCAACCCGGCAGGCAGGCGCGGCGCACATGACGATAATCATACCTGTTGGTAAAAAAGTTACCACGCCCAGAGTGTCAAATGTTGAGCAACAAAATTAAATCCGGTTAACGGTCATTTTCGCAGCTTAGAAACTTTAACGAGGTCGCCCCAAATCACACTTGCCAGACAACCGCGCTTACGAATGCAGGCACGCACACGCCCAACGCCATCCTCCGCTATATTCAACATAGAGTTATACATATGCTTCTATGTAAGGAGTTTCGTATGCCTGTCGTAAAGCCTATTTCTGATCAGACGCGCGCGCTAACTACCATTCAGGAACGCGAAGATCACATTCAACGTACCATCGCTCATGGTTACGACGACCTCACCAACGGTCGTGTGCGCCCCTGGAAACAAGCGAAGGCCGAGGCGGATCGGATGCGAGCCTCGAGATAAGCCCCCCCCCATGTAACCATCCTGTAAATCATAGCGGCGCACTCGGGTTTTGCTGTGATGCGGTCGCGCCTGGCGCTGCACTGTGCTAAAGTATCCCGAACGTTCAAACGACTACGAGGGGGAACTAGAAGATGGCACGTGCGCACAACTTCTCAGCTGGCCCGGCCGCACTGCCTACAAGCGTGCTCGCCGAGATCGCCGACGAGATGATGGACTACCGCGGTTGCGGCATGTCCGTGCTCGAGATGAGCCATCGATCTAGCATGTACCAGCAGATCATCGACGACGCCGAGGCAACCCTGCGTCGCCTGCTGAGCATCCCCGACAACTACCGCGTCCTGTTTTTGCAGGGCGGCGCCACGCTGCAGTTTGCGGGCATCCCCATGAACCTCATGCGCCGCGGCCGCGCCGGCTACGTCGTGACCGGCAACTTCGCCAACAAGGCGTACAAGGAGGCCGCCAAGTACGGCGAGGCCGTGCTGCTCGCGAGCTCCGAGGACACCAATTTCGACCGCATTCCCACCATGGCCGACATCAACGCGCGCATTGCCGCCGAGGCCGCGAGCGATGGGCTCGACTACGTCTACATCTGCCAGAACAACACCATCTTTGGCACCATGTACCACGAGCTGCCCGATTGCGGCGACGTGCCGCTGGTCGCCGATGTCTCGAGCTGCTTTCTGTCGCAAGCGCTCGACGTCGAGCGCTACGGGCTCATTTACGCTGGCGCGCAGAAAAACGCCGGCGCCGCGGGCGTGACCGTGGTCATCGTGCGCGACGACCTCATCGCAGATGGCCCCGCTTTTGCGCAGACGCCGCAGTACATGGACCTTAAGACCCAGGCCGCCAAGGGCTCTATGCTCAACACGCCCAACACCTTTGGCATCTACGTGTGCGGCAAGGTGTTCCGGTGGGTCGAGGAGACCGGCGGACTTGCCGCCATGGCCGAGCGCAACTGGGCCAAGGCCAACCTGCTCTACAACCTGCTCGAGAACAGCGAGCTGTTCCACGGCACCACGCAGGAGGACAGCCGCTCCATCGCCAACGTCACCTTCCGCACCGGCGATGCCGACCTCGACGCCGCCTTTGTCGCAGGCGCGGCCGAGCATCAGATTCAAAACGTCAAGGGCCATCGCCTGGTGGGCGGCATGCGCGCCAGCGTCTACAACGCTGTGACCATGGAAGACGTGCAGGCACTGGCCTCGTACATGAAGGACTTCGAAGCGCAGCATAGTTTGAGTCCGCGATCTAACTAGCCCGCAACGCGCGGGCCGACCAGCCACTTCAAACCACCTGTATAAACCAAACCTGCTAAGGAGTTTTTCCATGCGTAAGATTAAGACCATCGACGACATCACCAAAGACGGCAAAGTCGAGTTTGGCGAGGGCTACGAATTTGTGAGCACCGCCGAAGAGGCCGACGCCATCCTGATGCGCTCGACCGACCTGCACGGCTACGAGCTGCCCGAGGGCATCCGCGCCATCGCCCGCTGCGGCGCCGGCGTCAACAACATCCCCGTCGAGGAGTACGCCAAGAAGGGCGTCGTCGTCTTTAACTCCCCCGGCGCCAACAGCAACGCCGTTAAGGAGCTCGTCCTAGGCATGCTGGTGCTCTCGAGCCGCGGCGTGGTGCAATCGATGAACTGGGTGCGCGACAACGCCGACGACCCCGAGATTCAGGTCGATGCCGAAAAGGCCAAGAAGGCCTTTGTGGGCCGCGAGCTTAAAGGCAAGCGCATCGGCGTCATCGGTCTGGGCAACGTAGGCTCCAAGGTCGCCAACGCCTGCGTCGACCTGGGCATGGACGTTTACGGCTACGACCCGTTCATTTCCGTTGAGCACGCGTGGGTGCTGAGCCGCGAGGTGCAGCGCGTGGGCACGCTCGAGGATCTCTGCCGCGGCTGCGACTACCTCACCGTGCACGTGCCCAGCAAGGCCGACACCATCGGCATGATCAGCACCGAGCAGATCAACCTGCTGGCCCCGGACGCCGTGCTGATCAACTACGCACGCGAGACCATCATTGACGAGGACGCCGTCGACGCCGCCCTGCGCGAGGGCAAGCTCAGCTGGTTTAGCTGCGACTTTGCCACGCCCAAGACCGTCAAGATGCCCAACACGTTTATCACCACGCACTCGGGCGCCGGCACCGGCGAGGCCGAGGCCAACTGCGCCGATATGGCCATCAGCGAGCTCAAGGATTACCTGGAGAACGGTAACATCGCCCACAGCGTCAACTACCCCGCTTGCAGCATGGGCAAGGCGCGCGCTGCAAGCCGCATTGCCTGCCTGCATGCCAACGTGCCCAACATGATCGGCCAGATCACGGCCATCCTGGCCAAGGACAACGCCAACGTGCAGCGTATGACCAACGAGTCCGTTGGCGAGAACGCCTACACCATGTTCGACACCGACGAGCACCTGGACAGCAGCACCATCGAGGCGCTCAAGCAGATTCCGTCGATGTATCGCGTGCGCGTGATCAAATAGCGCCGGCTGATCTGACGGGCAGTTCCCCATGTGGCCTGCCCGTCACTGACATTGAATGCCCGCGGGGGCGCCTTTCGCACGAGAGGCGCCCCCGTTTTTGTGAGCACTCCATTAAATGCACCGAGCCACTTTTTGGCATACAATCTGTATGTTGACCTAACTATCTGTGAGGTGCCTATGGTTGATACAGATTTTGCTTGGCGGCTTACGCAAGGACTCGTGCGGATCGACAGCTCAGACCCGGGTGCGTATGAGGACGAGATTGAGCGCTATATCAAAGCGTTGGTTGAGGAACGGTTGGCGCAGCTGAGCCATCCGGTGCTCCATGCCGTGCAGGTTGAGGAACTCGAGGTGCTGCCCGGGCGCCGCAACCTTATGGTCACCGTGCCGGGACTGAGCGACGAGCCACGACTCGTCTATATCTGCCATATGGATACCGTTACGCTGGGCGATGGCTGGGACGCGGACATTCCGCCGCTCGGGGCGGTTGTGCGCAACGATAAACTCTACGGCCGCGGTGCCTGCGATATGAAGGGTGGCCTGGCCTGCGCCATTGCCGCACTGGTCCATACGCTCGAGCGCGTGGCGGCAGAAGGCGAGCTGCCCCGACGCGGCTTTTCGCTCATCTGCTCAGTCGACGAGGAGGACTTTATGCGCGGCTCAGAGGCCGCGATCGATGCCGGCTGGGTCGGCTCGCGTGAATGGGTGCTGGACACCGAACCCACCGACGGACAGATCCAGGTGGCGCACAAGGGACGCACGTGGTTCGAGATTGAAATGGCTGGCGTAACGGCGCATGCGAGCCAGCCGTGGAAGGGCGCGGATGCCGTCGCCGCCATGGCCGAGGTCGTGTGTTCGCTCCGTCGCGCGCTTGCGGCGCTGCCAGCGCACGATGAGCTGGGGCCTTCGACCATTACGTTTGGGCAGATCGAGGGCGGCTATCGTCCCTATGTGGTGCCAGACCATGCCAAGGTCTGGGTCGACATGCGCCTGACCCCGCCGACCGATACGGCCGCCGCGACGCGCATGGTAGAGCAGGCCATCGCCGTCGCCGAAGCCGCCGTTCCCGGTTGCCATGGCAGCTACACCGTGACGGGCGACCGCCCCGCCATCGAGCGCGACCCGAACTCTCCCCTTCTAGCAGCGCTCAAGCGTACCGCGGATGACGTGACGGACGCGAACACGATCGTCGGCTTCTTTACCGGCTACACCGACACCGCCGTCATTGCCGGCAAGACAGGTAACCGCAATTGCATGAGCTACGGTCCCGGGTCGCTCGCGCTCGCGCACAAGCCCAACGAATATGTGCCCCATGCCGATATCGTTCGTTGTCAGCAGGTGCTCATCGCGCTCGCCGATAACGTGCTCTGGGACGCGAGCGGCCAAGTTGGGGCATAATAAGCCGCGAACAAACCGACTCGTGCGTTAGGACCGCCCATGAAAGCACTTCCGTTTCCCTGCATCCGCCCAGCTCAGGACCGCGTGCTCGAGGCGCTGCCTGCAATGGGCAGCATCCTGAGCGGCAACGATGCTCTGCGTGTATCCATTGCCGATGGTCTGATGCTCAAGGACCCGGGTGCGGCGTATTACGTGTACGAATGCTCGGGCGAGCCGGGACGCGTGACGGGTGTCGTGGCAATCTGCCCGACGAGTGTACTTGCGGGCGACAAGGGCGATGCCAGCGCCGACGTGGCCGCCGCCGCGCGCGCGATCGCCGAGCTTAAGGTGCAGCCGCGCCCCGTGTCGCTCTCCTACGAGGCGTCGCCCGTCATGGATATCATCCTGGGCGCCGCCAAAGAGGGCGCGTCACTCTACGCCGTCACCGACCCCGCGGGCATTACGCACCGCGCGTGGGAGGTCAAGCGCGAGGACGCCGTCGGGGCCATCCGCGCCATGCTCGACCAAGCACCGGAGCCGGCACTGGCCGACGACCCCGCCTACGCCGCCGCTCTGACCGGGGCGTCGCAGCTGCTGGCCGATGAGGCCCGTGTCGCCGGAACGTACACCGGCAAGGAGCCGTTCAACTTTACCGTTGCCGTGCTCTTCCCCGCCGCGCAGGTCAGCGGCGCCGCGCCGCAGGTTCCGACAGGTCTGCTCACGCACCAGGTCGCGCGGTTCTAGCAAGACCAGACCGCCCGGCACAAAAATCGGCAGCTCAACAAACAGGGGGCGGAGATGCAGCAGGTACATGCATCTCCGCCCCTTTTGCGTCGAGAAGTTATGCCAGCGACCCGTGCCGCCGCGCTCGCGTTATCCGCGCTGCGGAACTGCAGTAGCCACAAGCGGTTCAAGCCCCAGCTCGCGCGCGTAATCCTCCTGCGTAATAATCTCAATCAGCTCAAACGTACCGGCCTCGTCGTCAAACGCAAAGTGCAGCACCGAGCAGTTGCCCGGCACGCGCTCGCGCTCGTCGGCCGCCGCTCCCCTCACGTGGTCCAAAAACTCCTTGATGGCCGATCCGTGGCTCACCGCGAGCACGCACTCGTGGTCCGGGCGTCGCATAAGATCGGTCAACGTCGCCACCATGCGCTCACGCACCTGCATCTGACCCTCGCCGCCAAACTGGCGATAGAAATCGCGCCACGGGCGCTCAGGCATCAGCATCACGCGCTCGGCTTCAAAATCGCCAAAGAACCACTCACGCAGGCCGTCTAGGCGCTCGTAGGCAAGGCCCGGCCACAGGTTGGCGATAGTCTGCTCGGTGCGGTGCAACGTCGAGGTGTAGGCATGATCGGGCTCAATGCCGCGCGCACGTAAAAACATGCCGGCGCGCGCCGCCTGGTCGCAACCCAACTGCGTAAGCGGCGAATCACTCCACCCCTGAATGATACGCTTAAGGTTGAATATCGTCTGTCCATGACGGACCAGATACAGATCTTTTTTCATAGGGGTCCTTTCGTTCGTCACCAACCCAAGAGCGAAAACGCCCCGTCGCAATAGCCAAAATGAAGCACGGCACCGTTGTCGGGCAGCTCTCCCCCGCCAGTCACATACTCAAGAAACTCCTGGCAGGCTGAGCCGTGGGAAACCGCCAGCACGCAGTCGTGCTGCGGCCTGGCCATGATGCGGGACAGCGCCGCGACCATGCGCGACTGAAGCTGCACTTCCGACTCGCCGCCAAAGGCCACCGGATAATCGCCCCAGGGCTGCGGCGGCATCTCGCGATTTGATGTGCCCTCCAGCGAGCCAAAATGCCACTCGCGCAGGTCATCGACCAGCTCAATGGAACGGCCCTCGCCAACGATAAGCTCGGCCGTATGCCGCGCCCGGCCCAACGGCGAGGAATACACATGATCAAAGGCCACGCCACGCGCCGCAAACGCCGAACGCGTCGCCAGCGCCTGCTCGCGCCCGCGCGCCGTAAGCGGCGAATCGTGCCAGCCCTGCAAAATGCTCTGCACATTGAGCTCAGTCTGCCCATGCCGCACCAAATACAGATCTGCCACACACCCTCCCCTCGTACCACCACAAAGGGGACAGGAGCCTTTGTGGTGATTTTGCCGCCGGATTGCACCGCAACGACGCACAACTACAGCAGCACGTCGGCAAGCGGACGCTTGGGTACGTGGTGCACCCGCGCCTCGTCGCGCCAATAATTGATGGAGCCGTCGGGGTTGGAATCGATCGCATCGATCACCTGTGTCTCGGCCGGAATGCCAAACGCCATGATCAGCTTGAGCTCATACTTGGCGTTATCGAGCCCCACGGCATCGATCGCGTGGGGCGTAAAGGCCTTGAACATGCAGGCTGCCACCTCGGGCGTGGCGCTGCGGGCGGCGAGCATCATCGTCTGCGCGGCAATGCCCGTGTCGACCTCGGTAATGGGAGCGGCGGGCTTACCCGAAACGGCGCGCTCGGCAAGAATCGCGATGTAGCCGGTCGGGCGCTCACCCTCGGCAGGACCCGGCCAGTCCTTAAGTGCGCCGGCCCATGCGAGCTCGTCAAATACACGCGTGCAATCCTCGGCACCGCTCACCACGTGAAAACGCAGACGCTGAGCATTGGCGCCGCAGGGAGCCAGGTGCGCCAGTTCCGCCAGCTCGAGCAAAAACTCGCGCGGCACGCGCATGGACTCGTCAAAACGGCGGCACGTACGGGCACGACGGACCAGCGCATCAAACGCTTCCAGACCGAGCTTTTCGCAACCTTGCTTTGCCATCGATTCGACACTCGACGGTGCCTCGGGAACTGCTTCGTTCATAG
>CAUFXK010000021.1 GCA_959596495.1 uncultured Collinsella sp.
ATTACGCCATCGGGATGCGGTCGTGGTTGACTTGGCTGTAGAACAGGCGCTGGATCTCGGCGGCATCACGTGACTGGCCGAGTGCCCACATGGTTTTGGCCACGAGCGTCTCGGTTGTCATATCGTCGCCGCGCAGAATGCCCGGATGATCGGCGTAAGCACGGCCGACCTCGTAAACGCCCAGATCGAGGCCCTCTTCGGGGACCTGCGTGGTCATAACGACGGTGCGACCCGAATCGACCCAGCGGAAAATTGCCTCTTGGAACGACTCGCCCGACTCACCAAACTCGGGGATACCGCCAATGCCAAAGGTCTCCAGAATCACGGCGTCGTAGCTATCGGCAAGGGCGTCGAGGATGCCCGGGTTTACGCCGGGCGTAAGCTTGAGTACAAATACGCGCGGGTCGATGCTGTCGTAGAAACGAACCGGGTTCTCGTTCTGGTGAGTGCCGTGGAGTCCGTTGCGAACGATGCGGTCGTTGCGGATATAGGCAATGGGCGGATAGTTGACGCTAATGAACGCATTAAAGCTCATGGTGCGCTGCTTGCGGGCACGCGTGCCGGCAATGGCTACGCCGCCAAACACGATCGAGACGTCGTGCGAGTGCTCGTCGAGCGCATAGAGCAGGCTCTGGTACAGGTTGAGCTTGGCGTCGGTAAATGGATTGCCCATGGGCTTTTGCGAGCCGGTGAGCACGATGGGCTTGGGGCTGTCCTGAATCAGGTAGGAAAGCGCTGCCGCGGTGTAGCTCATGGTGTCGGTGCCGTGCAGAATCACGAAGCCGTCGTGGTCGGCATAACCCTCGACGATGACGTCGCGGATACGCATCCAGTCGCTCGGGCGCATATTGGTGCTGTCGATGTTCATGGGCTGCACGACGTCGAGCTCGCAGAGGCCCGAGATCTCGGGGACGCTCTGGGCGAGCTCCTCACCGGTCAGGGCGGGGGAGAGGCCGTTGCCGTCCTCGGTCGATGCGATGGTGCCGCCCGTGGCGATGAGAAGGATTCGCTTCATGCTGGTATTCCTATCGTATTTGCCGCCGCAGAGGCGGAGTCGTTCGGCAGTATTGTGGCACAGGGCGTCCAATGTTCAAACGTATTACATCATCTGTAACGTTTGGTAACGCTCCACTTGCTGTCAAATAGGGGCCCAGGTCGTGCGTTTGCCGTGCTCTGATGGCTATGACGGGCGCAGAACCGCTGGTTACGTGTACACTATGAAAGTTATTTTCGTTCATTCACGCGGGTGGGCACCGGCTCCCCGCCAACAGGAGGGGAAACCATGGATCAAAAGGCTTCCGCAAAGGTCCTCGTACTCGACTTTGGTGCGCAGTACGGTCAGCTCATTGCCCGTCGCGTCCGCGACCTCAACGTGTATTCCGAGATTGTCCCCTGCGACATCTCGGCCGATGAGATTCGCGAGATGAACGCCTCTGCGCTCATCCTTTCTGGCGGCCCGGCCTCCGTGTACGCCGAGGACGCTCCGTCCATCGATCCCGCCATCTTCGACCTGGGCCTTCCCGTCCTGGGCTTCTGCTACGGCCATCAGATCACGGCCGTGACGCTCGGCGGCAAGGTCGGCCACTCCGAGGTGGGCGAGTACGGCCGCGCCACCATCACGCGTACGGCCGGCGCCAAGCTCTTTAACTCCACGCCCATGGAGCAGACCGTGTGGATGAGCCACCGCGACGCCGTGTCCGAGGTGCCCGAGGGCTTTACCGTTACCGCCAGCACCGACGTGTGCCCGGTTGCCGCCATGGAATGCGTCGAGCGCAAGATTTTCACCACGCAGTTCCACCCCGAGGTCAAGCACTCCGAGTACGGTCAGCAGCTGTTGAGCAACTTCCTGTTTGAGATCTGCGGCCTGGAGCCCAACTGGAGCATGGACAACCTGGTCGAGACCATGACGGCCGAGTTCCGTGAGAAGGTTGGCGACGACCGCGTGATTCTGGCCCTGTCCGGTGGCGTCGACTCCTCCGTCGTGGCTGCGCTGGGCGCTCGCGCCGTGGGCAAGCAGATGACCTGTGTGTTCATCAACCACGGCCTGCTGCGCAAGGGCGAGCCCGAGCAGGTGGAGGAGGTCTTCACCAAGCAGTTCGATGTCGACTTTATCCACGTCCACGCCGAGGACCGTTATGCCGAGCTTCTGGCCGGCGTGACCGAGCCCGAGGAGAAGCGCCGCATCATCGGTACGCAGTTCTGGAAAGAGTTCTTCGCCGTGGCGCAGCAGCTCGAGACCGATGGCAAGCCGGTCAAGTACCTGGCTCAGGGCACCATCTACCCCGACATCATCGAGTCCGGCGCTCGCAAGACGGGCGGCAAGACGGCCACCATCAAGAGCCACCACAACCTGATTCCGTTCCCCGAGGGCGTGCACTTCGACCTTATCGAGCCGCTCGACCACTTCTTTAAGGACGAGGTCCGCGCGCTTGGTCTGGCACTGGGCCTGCCGGGTCACATCGTGTTCCGTCAGCCTTTCCCAGGCCCGGGTCTGGCCATCCGCATCATCGGTGCGGTCGACAAGGAGAAGCTCGAGATCCTCAAGAACGCCGACGCCATCGTGCGCGAGGAGCTCGACGCCTACAACCAGCGTCTGTTTGAGCAGACTGGTGAGCGCAACTCCGAGCACAGCTGCTGGCAGTATTTCGCGGTCCTGCCCGACATCAAGTCCGTTGGCGTTATGGGCGACGAGCGCACCTATCAGCGCCCGATCATCCTGCGCGCCGTCGAGTCCAGCGACGCCATGACCGCCGACTGGGCCAAGCTGCCCTACGACGTCTTGGCCCGCATCTCCGGCCGCATCGTTGCCGAGGTTCCCGGCGCCAACCGCGTGTGCTACGACATCACGTCCAAGCCGCCTGCGACGATCGAGTGGGAATAGGACGACAGGGTTCTGACCTGCGATTTTGAGTGCCGCACTATGCCGCTGAGTTTCGTTTCGTACGAGAGTCATGACAAAGCCACCAGCGACGGAGATGAGTAAAGGCGATTAAAGAGCCTCCGTTCCCTGCGTTGGGACGGAGGCTCTTTCTTTGCCGTTTTACTCCCTTGTCTCCGTTCGGGGATTATTTCTTGCTCATTTAGGGCTATTCGCGCTGAAAGATTTTGACTAGCTTGGTGTCCTTTATTTCGTAGACAATGTCTGCGACGTTCTCGACCAGCCTCTTATCGTGGGAGACGAACACTATCGTTCCGGCATAGGCGCTCATCATCTGCTCGAGGGCTTCGGCGCTCTTGATGTCCAGGTAATTTCCAGGCTCGTCCATGAGCAAGATGTTGTATCTGCCCAGCAGCATCTTCGCGAGTAGCAGCTTGATGACTTCGCCTCCCGAGAGAACGCCAACGTCCTTTGTCAGGTCGCGCGGTCCGATTCCCATAGAGGCGAGGATGCCTCGAATTTCGGTCATGCTGTACTCGCAACCATCCTGCATGAACGAGATCGCAGACTGACGGGCGTCGAACTTGTAGCCTGTTTGCTCGAAGTAACCGATCTCTGCCTTGGGAGAGATGTTAATACCGTCGGCGCGTCGAGCGATTGCCTTCAGCAGGCTGGTCTTTCCTGTACCGTTGCCACCGGTGATGGCCACTTTGGCACCGAGCGGTATCTCGAATTTCGCGTGGTCATAGAGCATGCAGTTGCCGAAGCTCAAGCTGAAATCGTCTGCCGAGATGGGAAATTTACTATGCAGTTCCAGGGCCTTGCTCTGGCGGAACCGCACGGCGCGAATGCTGTCGGGGGCCTCAATCCCTTCGAGCGCTTCGAGGCGCTTCTCCATGTCCTTAGCCGCCTGGTACATCCTCTTCTGTTTGGTGCCGGTTGCTTTCTGATGCCCCAATCGACCTGCATACTCGTTGCTTTTTTTCGCACCCTTCCGCTTGGCGTCGACCTGCCGTGCTTTTTTCCGTTGTTTTTCGATGGCGGCTTCGAGGCGATCGCGCTCGCGCATCGCCTCTTCGTATCGAGTCGCCTGAGCTTTGCGCTCTTCTTCTTTCTGTCGCAGATAGTCGGAGTAGTCACCCCAGAATTCGGAAATACCGCCGTCTTTGAGCTCCCAGATCTTGTCTACCACCTGGTCGAGAAAATGACGGTCATGGCTCACGATGAGCAGAGCCCCATCAAATGCCTTGAGTTGTCCGACGAGAAGGCGGATGCCGTCTTGGTCGAGGTGGCTCGTAGGCTCGTCGGCGAAGATCGCGCTTGCATTCTGGGAGAGCGCAGAGGCAATCTTGGCGCGTGTTTCCTCCCCGCCGCTCATCGTCTCCTGCGCCACTCCGGCGACGTTGAGACGGGAGAGCATCTCACCACTGTCCTGAGCCGCATCAAGGTCGAGTTCATCGAGTTGGCCGATGAGGGCAATGCTGCCGAAGCGCCTGACGTCGGCGTCCGCAATGGTAAGATTGCCGCTCAGAATTTTAAGCAGGCTGGTTTTGCCTGCGCCATTGTCTCCCACCAAGCCGATGCGATCGTAGGAGTAGATTTCCAACTCTTCGATATCCAGGATATCGCGGCCGGCATATTCCAAAAAGATGTCTTTAGCTTTGACTATGAGTTCCATAGGTTGAACCGCCTTTTGTGTATTAGCCTTTTACTGGAAGCGCAGCCATGCCAAAAAAGATTGCTCACGTCGATTTTTCGCCTTTGCCCAATTGCCGGCGCGAGCGTTTTGACCTTGCGCAAGCCGGCAAATCCGAAAATGATAGTTGGCGACGAATAAGGAGCGCGATGTGGGATGTCGGCGCAATACCTCGTCGTCGCAAGGGCTTGAAGGCTGACGCGTGAACCGATGGCTGCCGCCTCTTTTTTTCGAATACTTGGGCTATTGAATCCGCCCGGTATCTCTTTTCCCCACGTTTCGGACGCTCGGAACAAGCAGCATAGCCATCGCAAGCAGTACCATGGTCGCTCCAGAGCCGACGAACCATAACGGAGCTCCAAGCAGATCCGCAAAAACGGAGGGGGCCGCGAGGCCCATGGGCATGGCCCACGCCATGATGGTTCCGTAGAGGCCGAAAACGCGGCCTAGGTACTCAGGAGGTATCTGCTCCTGCATAAGGGCAGTTTGGGTTCCCGCGTACAACGGGGAGCATGCGCCCATAAGAAAGCTCGCCGGTAGGAAAACGGCGAACAGCGACGGGCCGAGCAATCCGGATGCGATTGCGACGACGCCGAAGCCGGCGATCGCGGCGACCATGGTGAGCGACCTATTGCGGAACCCTCCCGTGGCCGCCAAAATGCCGGACCCAGCCAGCATGCCTGCGGAGAAAAGGACCTCCACCAAAGCAGCATCCCCCGTGCTACCGCCAAAATGTCCCAAGGTCATTATTGGGAACAATGCCGCGAGTGGGGAGAACGCGAAAGCGAAGACGAACCCGCACCAAAGAAGGGCGAACAGCCCCCTGTATCCCCTGATCAGCTTGTAGCCGTCCGAAATCTCAGAGAAAAGTTCTCGAACTTTATTGGAAAAGGACGAGCTGCGGTCGGCTTCGTCGAGTCCTCCTGCGTCTATCTGAGCGGCGAGGACAGCTAGAGAAGCGAAAAGCGCCCCCAGCACGTCGAGGGCAATCATGGCGGTAATGCCCGCCACAGGATAAATCACTGCCGCGAGCGCGGCGCCAAGAATGTATCCGGCGGACTGAATCGCCTGCATCACTCCCGATAGGCGAACGAGATGCTCTGGCGGGGCGAGATGGGGCGTGAGGGATTGGGAGGCCGGCGTGTAGAACGAAGTGCCAGCTGCGCGGAGAAACAGGGCGATGAGTATTGACCACGCAGGTAAGCTGCCGGCCAACGAGGCAATCGCCAAGGCGGCGCCCACCGCGGCAACGAAGAGGTCGGCGCCGATGAGAACACGTTTCAAAGGCAGCCTGTCGACAACGGCGCCCGCAAGGACTCCGAACAAAGCAATCGGCAGAAAGCCTGCTAACGATGCCAGGGAGAGGAGGGAAGATGATTCTGTCGTGAGGGCGATATGCCAAATGAGACCCATTTGGAGAATCAAGCTCGTCAATGTCGACACGAGCTCCCCGCCCCATACGAAACAAATCTTAAATTGCCATGAATGGCACAGCGAAACAGACCTGCGCCGAGAGGTTTCAAATATCATGGTTATGTCCAATCGTGAAATGGCGTGCAAAAAAACAGCGCGACGCCACAACAGCGCCGCTTTCTAGGCGCTCATCCTCGTGCGGAAAAGACCAACCATGACACCCCTCCTTTGTTAATTCGGTCTGGCAAACCATGTAATATTAACGAGGCTTGAGTTTGCCTGTCAAGAATCGACCATCGGAAAGGGGAATCCTCTCTGGCCATTCGATTCCTTTTGTATCTTTGGTTGCATAGGTGACCCGCCAGGGCTATTACGCGTGGAAGAGGCGCCTGCCGAGCTGGCCGATGAGGCGCTGAAGATGGCCCTGGTCAGGCGAAACGATCCCAAGGGATGCGTACATCATTCGGATAGTAAGAATGTTGCCAGCAGGTTTTGCGGCAACCGCAAAGGAGCCGTATCCTGCAGCTGGAATCACGTTGCAGCATCCTGACCCGCATTCCGATTGGCGGACGGCCCGCTTCGGCATCCTGACCAGCACAGCGATCGAGCCTTGTCATTCCTTGGATATGCCGGTTGCTCGGGGCAGTCCCGACGGAGGCCCTCGCCTCCCCGGTCCGTGACCCAAGAAGGGCAAGCATGCTGATCTGCATGGCTGGTTCCTCCTTTATGTAGACGACCATGCAAAGAAGGGACAACCGAGGAGGCAGGTTACTGATGCGGGCTCCCGCACGCCCATGACTACCCGACGGGCTGTTTTTCATCTCCGATGCCCGCATTGCAGCATGAACGAATGTGCCTCGACATCTCTGCTGGCATGGTACGACTGGGATCGCACCTCGACGCATCCTTGCGCATACTGCCTTCCAAGTTTCGAAACCGGGAAGGAAAGTGTATGTGAGCGACGATATCGGCGCCGATTCGACGCTCGAGAGGGAGATTGCGCCGATTCTATCCATCGGGGATGCATTCCCGAAGATTCTCATCACTCGCACGAGGCATGAGCCCCATACCCGGGAGGGCGTGCTCGTGCTGAATTTCGCGAGGTGGCTGCTTGGCGGGTAGGGTTCTGAACGTCGCATTGGGATATCGCGCGACAGGGCACGCAGGGCTGTTTGTGCCCGCACGGGAAACGCCGTCGCCATGCGGGCGGCCTGTCGTGTCCGATTAGCCTTTTGCTAAACAGGCTTACGCCAACTCATGGGCAAGCCACCTGAGACTATTCACTTTGCTTATCGTTGACAAAGACCTGTGGCCTGCGGTTTTGTGAACGGCTCGTAAGCCACCCGCGTCGACTCACTTACTGTTGAATCTGGTGGTTTGCAGGCTCAAAGGCGGTTGAGTTTCAAAACGGGCGTTTTTCGGCGATATCGAGCCTCCAAAGGCGGCTCTCCGTGCCCCTTGGGACAAAAATAAAAACTCAATACTCTGAGTTTGAAAATGGTTTTTGAAGTTGTCCCAGCTTTTGTCCCCGAAGCCGATGAAACGCGACGTCGCGTCATTCAGCGGCACTCACTTCGAGATGCCGCCGAAAACTGGGTGCAACTGGAGTGACGAGACGGCAAAACTATAACCACCGAGTGGGAATAACGTACATACGTTCGGTTATTTTATAGTACCAGGTAGCATGTGCAGTTTCAATTGAAGCTGCACATGCTACTGCATATGGGTCAATGTCGGCATCAATGCCCGCGATGCTTCTGATTGCGCCTCAGCGTTCGTCGCCCGAAACGCTCCTCCACCTCTTCCGCGCGGCATCGTACCTTCCCTCCTCGGCGCGCTTCGCCAACCCAACACAAAATTGACCATCGTAATATACAGTCAGGGTTGACGACAAGCTGATCTGCATGGTTGATTCCCCCTTTATGTAGACGACCATGCAGACAAGGGGCAACCGAGGAGACGGGTTGCTGATGCAAACTCCTGCATGCCCGCCACTACCCGACGGAGACCGTGTTTTGTTTCCAGTGGCCGCGCTGAAGGACGCCGGAATCATCCAGAGCATGTCCAAGAAGATCGATACTCTCAGCACCAGAACATGACCGTGCTAAATGAAGATTTTTTCGACTTTTACAGGAAGAATGAGTCTTCGCAGTTTGATCTCATAATTGGCAATCCTCCGTACATTAGGTATCAGTATCGCGAAAGCACCCAGCGCTCTCCCTATCCTCGATATTGACCTCGCACAACATGAAAGCAAACAAGCTGGTCAAACAAGCTAGTTAATGCTTGGGTTGGATTTGTAGTCGCTTGTACCGATATGCTTCGTAATGATGGAACTCTGGCCTTTGTTATTCCAGCCGAAGTCATTCAAGTTGCGTACGCGCAAGACCTACGATTGTTTTTATCAACACATTTTTCGAGTATTACTTTGCTCACATTCGAGGTGCTTGTCTTTCCTGAAATTGAACAAGAAGTGCTCGTGTTTGTTGGAAAAAGGGGAACCGATGGATCGCGCGCGCGAGCGTGGTGTAAGAAGGCGCATCGCCTGCTGCCGTCGTCAGCCGAATCTTACTCCTTCCTGAGGCCGTAGGCCTCGGTTATCTCCGCGACGATCCGGGCGGCCCTCCTCTCCAGCGCCTCCCTCCTCTCCCTCGATGGGGCCTCCCTGGGCCCGGGGTCTCTGAAGCCGAGTGCGGCGGACTCCTCGCTGAAGACGCGCTGGGTGGCCCAGCGCCCCTCCTCCGAGAGGATGGAGGCCGCGCTCAGGCGCAGCATCGAGCCGACCGAGGGGAAGGACTGGACGACCCTGCAGCGCCTCTTGATCTCCCGGTTCGCCCTCTCCTGGACGTTGTTGGTCCTGAGCTTCGCCCAGTGGGCCCCGGGGAACGCCTGGAAGGCGAGGGCCGAGTCCTCGGCGGCGGAGAAGATCTCCGCCGCCCTGGGGGAGGCCCTCCCGACCCAGGGCGCGGCCTCCTCCCATATCGCCCTGGAGAGCTCAGGTTCGCTCTCGTAGCAGGCCGCGTGCACGAGCTTCGCCACGCACTCCTTGGAGGCCTGCGGCCTTCCCGCCATGGCGGACTGGAGGTTCCTCTGCAGGTGGGTGACGCAGCGCTGCCAGGCGCAACCCTGCAGCTGGCGCGCTATGGCCGCCACGAGCCCCGCGTGGGCGTCGGAGACCACGAGCCTAACACGCCCGAGAGCCCGCGCGCCTTGAGGCCCGCCAGGAAGCCGTTCCAGCCCTCCTCGCTCTCGGTGTCCATGGCCTCGACGCCCAGGACGTGCTTGCGCCCGTCCGCCCCCAGCCCGATCGCCGTCACCACGGCGTGGGAGGAGACGACGGAGCCCTCCCTGCAGCTCATGTAGGTGGCGTCCAGCCAGAGGTAGCAGCAGGGCGTCCGGGAGAGGTCGCGGCCCCTCAGGGCCTCCACCTCGGCGTCCAGCTCGCCGCAGAGCCTCGAGACCTCCGAGCTCGACAGAGAGGAGATGCCGAGCCTCTCGGCGACCCTCTCCACCTTCCTGGTCGAGACCCCCGAGACGTACATCTCCCGCACGAGCGCGGCCACCGACACGTCCACCCTCGACCAGCGGGTGAGCATCTCCTCGGGGAAGTAGGAGCCCTCCCTCAGCTTGGGGATCCTCAGCTCGACGTCGCCCGTCGCCGTCTTCAGGGTGCGCGGCCTGTAGCCGTTCCTGCTGTTGGTGCGGGCCTGCGTGCGCTCGCCCCTGGCCGCCCCGCAGGCGAGTTGGGCCTGCTCGTCCATCACCGCGTTCATGACCAGCGACAGGACCCTGCAGGCGAACTCGCGGGCGTCGCCGCACTCGTTCCAGAGCCGCTGGAAGTAGAGGGCCTCCTCGAGGCCCATAGGCATTACACTCTCATCAGGGGACATCGTCTTCCTTTCATCCGTTATCTGAGTCAACGACGGATTGTAGGCGATGTCCCTCCCATCTGCCCCGGGTCGCGGGCGCAAGCCCCCGCTCCCCGCCGGCTCTTACACCACATCTGTGCGCACTACCAACCGATGACGGCAAAATCCGTGAAATTGAGTCAAAGACATAGAGACTTTGTCGAAACGTGACATCTCCACTATTCCATTTCAGCCAATAAGGCGCGTTCATGAAAAATGGATGAAGTGTTTCATTGGCGCTGAAGATGCCAAAGTTCTATTTGAAATTAAGCGAGACTCGAGATCCGTGCATTTTTCGGACGTCGCTCTAATCAACGTGGGCATAACGACAGGAAGCAACAGGTTTTCTCTCTCTCGACGACAACACCTCTTACAAGTATGAACTGGATTGTTGCCATGCCGCCAATTGGCAGAAGTTCGCGTGCATCGAGAATTAGATTCGAGGAGCACGACTGGAAAGAGAACAGGGCTGTAGGAAAGAGGTCTCGACTACTCGTCCTTAAACCCAATCAGTACGGCATGCTGAACCCCGTTCAGCATGCCGTACCTTGACGAAGGTGAAGAGAATGGCGAGCACGCAGAATATAAATGCTCGATAAGCGGCAGCTGGTATTCCGTCCCATCCGTATGGGTTCCCGACGCTTTTTTCTTAAGGCGTAACAACCTGTATCCGAAGTTTGTTCTCAATGCATGTTCCGCGGTTTTCACCGACATGATGCATAGAATGAAATTCAACGATGGCTTCAATCATGAAATTGCGCTATTGGCGTACTACAATAGCATTGACTTTGCTTTCATTGGGCTATGCGGACGAAGCTATAGTGGCGATGTTCTGGAAATCCTCCCGAAGGAAGTTGGAAGCGCGATGCTCCCTGATTTGTTTTCCCTGGAATTCGAAGAGGGGCAATAGAGGAATACCTGCATTTCATCGATGGCGCGACACGCTCCAACCCGAACATAGGAGTTGTTTTTGGACCGTATTGATTCCGAGATCCTTGTTAATCGACTTGGACTAGCACTCGAAATGTGCAATCCCGCCGACGAGTTTGGAAAACACCCCAGAAAAGGCGTCTACTCAGAGCAGAATAGTCTCCTTATCCAATAAGTATCGAAAAGACTCACAGAGGCAAAGATGGCAATATCAGCACCAAAATCAAATGACACGAATCTTTCCGATTTGCTGTTCAGCATTCATAAGGGAGAGACACAGCTTCCCGACTTCCAACGCAAATGGACCTGGGACGATAATCGAATTAGAAGCTTGCTCGCAAGCCTTTCGCAAGGTTATCCAATGGGCGCATTGATGCAACTTGAATATGGCGGCTCGGAGGTTAAATTCAAATATCGCACCATCGAAGGAGCTCCTTCCTCAGAAGCAACACCTCGTTATTTAGTTATGGACGGTCAGCAGCGTTTGACTTCGATGTATCGATCCCTGTACGGGAAGGATGCAGTTGCTACAACCAACGACAAACGCGTCGCCATCTCACGTCTCTATTATCTGGACATGAACACTTGCCTTGATCCGGAAGCTGATAGGTATGACGCCATTGTTTCCGTTCCCGAGGACAGGAGAATTAAGGAGAATTTCGATCGAGACGTCAAGCTCGACTTATCTACCCGTGAACTCGAATATGAACATGAGATGTACCCTGCAAACATCCTTTTTGACTCCAGCGCTGCAACGCAATGGCTTCTTGGATACATGGCTTTCCACCAATCATCTCCGGATGCTGTGGCCAAGTTCAACAAGTTCCAGCAAGATGTCATCGAGACAATCACCTCATATAGACTTCCTGTAATAACCATGGATAAAAGCACGCCGCGCGAGGCTGTTTGCAAGGTATTCGAGAACGTCAATACCGGAGGCGTATCCCTCACCGTATTCGAGCTCATTACTGCCACTTTTGCCACATACGAGTTTGACCTCCGGGGCGATTGGGAAGCCAACAAGCGCCGAATCCATGCGCTCGACAAGGACATTCGCACCGACGTTACGGAAAGTGTGGACGAAACCGCGTTCCTGACCACAGTGACACTGTTCACGAACTACAAGCGCAAACGCGATGGTTTGAGTGGAGCCGTCAGCTGCAAAAAGAAAGACGTGCTGGACCTGCGATTCGAGGATTATCAGGCAAACAAGGAAGTCGTCATCGAGGGCTATGAGCTTGCTCGCGAATTTTTGCTATCGCAGTCCGTATTTAGGAAGCGCGATCTTCCATACACAACCCAGATCATTCCATTGGCTGCAATTGCAGGCTACGTGGGCTCCAAGCTGTTCAAAGACCCTAAGAGTCAGAAAATTGTTGCGCGCTGGTTCTGGTGCGGAATCTTCGGTGAGATGTATGGCGGCTCGAACGAAACCCGCTACTGCTATGACATCGAGGATGTAGTCGCTGAAATTGAAGGCGCTGAATCCGAGATGCGCACCGTGAACGATGCCCACTTCCAATCCACCCGACTTTTGGGACTCCAGTCGAGGCAATCGGCAGCATATAAGGGAATCATGGCTCTTCTCTATAAGGGTAAGGGTCTAGATTTCATGCGTGGTATATCCATCGATATCGTGAACAGCATGGAAACGGCTCCTGATATCCATCACGTCTTTCCGCAGAGCTACTGCGAAAAGATGGGGTACGACAGGCAGAAATGGAATTCTGTCATTAATAAGACGCCCCTACTTCCTGAATCGAATAGAGAAATCGGAGGTGCAGCTCCTAGCGTCTATTCAGCGAAAATCCTCAAGAAGGCTGATATCGAACAAGATGAGCTTCGTAATCGAATCGAGTCGAACCTCATCGCATGGGACGCCTTTATTGTGGATGATTTCGACGCTTATTTCAAAGCTCGTGCTATTGCCTTGCTTGATGCGATTGAGCTTGCTATGGGCAAATCTATCTCCGACAGAAGCACAGAGGAAACGATAAAGAGATTTGGTTGTTCGCTGGAATAACAAGTTATTAGAGTTTGTATTATTCACGGAAAGAAGGCTTGATGACCGATTTCGAAGCTTTGCAGCAGTTATGCAACACAGCCGATCAGTTGTCCAATAGGTATACCAGCGCTAGCTCGCCTGACTTCAAAGCATGGAAGACGAAAGCCGATAGGCTTTTGATAAGGCGATTCGGCGAAGACAGCTACGAATTCAAGAGCTTTAATAAAATCAGTTATTCTCTGTCTCTCTTCACTATCAGCACACCTGACTCAGCGTTCGTTGAAGCTTGCACAAGCGGCCTGCGAAAGGCGAAGGCCGTACTTGAAACATACCTCGATGAATTTTCGGACCAGGAGGAGTCTGCATCGATAACAAACATAGGTGACTTCTCGAAAGTATTCATTGTTCATGGTCATGACGGAGAACTTCGAGAGAGAGTTGCAAGAATCATCGAAAGGCAGGGCTTGAAAGCGGTAATTCTAAACGAGCAATCAAACCACGGTCAGACAATCATTGAGAAATTAGAGACAGAAGGAAACGCCGCTGGTGCCGTATGTCTCTTTACCGCAGACGATGAGGGAAAATCACGTGTTGAACAATCAGCAAGGCCCAGGGCACGACAGAATGTCGTCTTTGAAGCAGGATACTTTATCGGTCGGCTGGGCCGAGAGAACGTCACCATCCTCGTAGATAAAGGAATCGAAATCCCCTCCGATCTTCAAGGCGTCGTATATACCGGAACAGATAATTGGGAATTCAGACTCCTGAAAGAGTTGAGATCGATGGGATACTCCATTGATCTCAACAAGATGGACTTCTAACTAATCCAGTAAGCCATTCTTCGCGCGATAAACTTTCGCTTCATAATGCGTTCGCCGTTTGATCAGGAGCAAATCGTGACCCACTGTGGCTCACGAAACCGCCCTGCCCCGCCCCGAAATCTGTGACCCAAATTTGACCCCATGGACTCGCGGCCATTTTTGAGACTGGATGCAAATGGGACAAACTGCAACAAACTGGAGGCAGTTTTTTTTAACCATCGAGTGGGCGTGAGCGATATTCGTTGATTTCAAGCCCTCGACCTGCGAGAACAGGTCGAGGTTTCTTATTTTGTAACCTTTGCGGTTTCGCGCCCCGTGAACAGGGGACGTAGCACTGTTCACGTTTGGGCCCATGTCGGCACCGACCATTGCCCGCGCTGCTTCTGCTTGCGCTTCAGCTTCCGCCGCTCGAAGCACGTCGCTTGGAGTTCCCCGCCAGGGGAGAGCTAACCGTTCCTTGCGAAACCGCGAGACCACCTATATCCGCTTGCTGCGGGCTTGCTTGAGCCAGTTCCTCTTGAAAGAGCCTATACCTCCGAAGAACTTGTTGTACGTCTCACCGTTCTCCTTGGCCTCGTACTTGACCAAGGCAAGTTCGATAGTGCAGAGGTAATCCGCAACTTGCTCGAGGCGGTAGTCGGTCATCGAGGTCTTACGGCGTCGGACGACCCCTTTTGAGAGGACCTTGCCCACCGAGCGGTCGAGCGCCTGCTTGACAATGTCCTGACCGTTGTCGTAATAGACCTTCACATCGTCGAAGGATTGAAAGAAGCCCAGGTGTTCAATCATGGCAGAGGAGATATCGCGCCCCATACGCTCCATTAGCCTTGTCGGGTCTTCGAACTGGCTGC
Organism: uncultured Collinsella sp.; assembly: GCA_959596495.1. Lineage (GTDB taxonomy): Bacteria > Actinomycetota > Coriobacteriia > Coriobacteriales > Coriobacteriaceae > Collinsella. The sequence goes on from CAUFXK010000021.1 coordinate 14,503, forward strand.
GGCGGTAGACGAACGTAATATAGGAAATGGGAAGTTTGCGGACGAACGAGGAGAAGTAGGCGAGCATCACCTTGCGCTGCTCGATGTTAAGAAACTCATAATCCTTGTGCCCGTTCATGAGAGGCTCGGAGTGAAACGGAATGTTAGGGAGATCGGCCCTGGCAAGCTTGGCCTCATAGCCCGTGACCGCCTCGGCGATGCTGTCTGCCTGGTCGTGAAAGACGAGTGTGAGCAGGTAGTAGCGAGCTTTGCCGCTGCGGTCGCCGCTCTCGTCGACGAAGATGCTGAGCTCCTTGGCCAATGGGGACTCCTAATGGAATGGATAAAAAAATAGCCGGGGGACTCCCCCGGCACTTGGAGGTAGCTTAATGAGCCACCAATAATCTTATAGCATGCTCTGACGGTGAGTGCAAGGGGGGGGCGAGCCGGTACATGGCGTCGCGGCTTATGCGCAGCATCGCGCGCCTCGTCGGCGCCGAATATCGCGTTAGTCGATGTGATGAGCCTCACCTGGCTCCTGCTAATGCTCTTTGTCATGGTCGTCCTCGAGTTCCTTTCGTTTCTAGGCTCCCTCGCGTGCCCGGCCGCGGGCGGCTCCCGGGGCGGTCGCCGCCGTCATTTCCTGCCGAGCCTGTACGAGTCGATCTCTCCCGTCCAGATGAGGTTGTACGCCTTGTTTCGGCTCGCCCTCATGTATTCCTGCATCTCGATCACCGTCATCCATTCGTCCCGATCTTGGCTTCCCTCGGGCGTGGCGCATTCGGCTGTGCGTGCCATGGTTCCTCCAATCTTCCCGTGCGGCACCGCGCGAGGACACCGCACGACACCGTGTGCCTTTTCGTCTGCGCGATGGTTGAACCGCCTGATGGCGCGATGCACGCGGCGGGGGCGGAGACGGGTCGAGCTGGTCGGGCCTCCACGAAACTGCCATGAGCCGCGCTTCTTAGTTCTCAGCTAAGTCTCTGGAAAGTGAAAGGCGCCCATGCGGGCGCCTGCCTAGTAGCTGGAGTTGTTCGGTTGTGGTTGGAATGCTTCTCTTCCGCGGTGCTGTCGTCCGGGGTCCGGCATCTGTCGCTCGCCTCTTTTGTCGTGTTTGATATTGCGTGTTCTGCGAGCGACCTTGCACAGGTTTTTCAGCCCGTTGCCCCAGGTGCACCCGGGTAAATGGTACCCACCCGCTGGGACATGGTTCGCCATGGCTAGCGTTTTGACAATGGGAGGCAGACGAGCGGCGTAGACATTGGCGCCGAATCAGAGGCGAACGATGCCGCCTATCTCAACCCTGTGTCTTTCGATGGCTTTTGCCGCCAGCAGTTATCACCCGGTAGAAAGTAAAGCCGTCTTCGTTTTGATAGGCCTGGAGTGTTGAATCGGTGCCACGAAGGGCATCTTCCAGTGCGGCGATTATCTCGCTTCCTTTCCCAGGCGAGGGTTCATTTGCCAATTCAGCCAAATAAAGACTTGCGAGGTTTGCATAGTCCTGTGGCATCATGATGCTTGAATTGGATTCAGGGGTCGCTCTTTTTGTGGGGGAAGCCTCGTAAAGCGCGGCCGCTTTTGCATAATTCTTCAGTATCCATCTGCCGAATAGATACTCCCTTGCAAGACACAGTTTCATCGAGGGAGATTCCATTTCGGAAAGAATGGCATTGCCCCTATCGGCTGAGGCGTTCGAAATCAAGCCACGCAAATGTATTCCGGCATACTGGATTCGTTGATACCACATGAGGTCATCTACGCCCCGTTTTTCAAAATAGTAGGCTGCCTTTTCGTAGTCGACGGGAGTGATTTCATCACCTGAATAATACGTATCCGCGAGGTTCGATGCTGCGAGCGTAAATCCTTCGGCCACTAATGCCTCATTGAAGCTGTGCCAAAGGTGGAAGGACGCGCGAGAGTCGTTAGGGAGTTTGCAGATCCATTTCGGAAATGCGGCACCGTAGGCATTCAGTGGGTCGCGAGATGTTGCTATGTCATGCGCTTCGGTTTCCGCTTGCCGTTTTAGCTCCGCTATTTGTCCATAGCGCGCATCGTATTCCTCTCTGTTCCTTTTCCGCGTTTCTTGGATCGTCTTGATGGACTCTTCGAAATACTCCTTGTAATGGTCTTCCTGCAGCGAGCCATTTGCGCTCTTCGCAAAAAGCTCCATGCGGTCCAGGGCCTCGCATGACCACGGTTTGACGTACTCCATGGGTTCGTTCGTCGATTCGTGCGAATCGTAGTTTTTGTCATCCACGATTTTTACGAAGAGCTCGTATTGCTCTTTAGAGAGCCATATGCCTAAGGGGTGAATGTGCAGGACGATCGTTCGCAGCGCGGTTAGGTCCCAGCTGCCCATGTCCATTTTCTCGAGACCAACGCGGTCAAGTGGCGCGGTTACCGCGTCATAGCTGGGCTTAAAGCGAGGGTTCTCGTCGCCCCTGCGGCGCGCCTCGTCGCAAATGGACTCAACCTGCCTTGTCCAGCTTTCACTATCCGGGCACCTTTCTTTGACCCATAGCTTTAAATACTCTTGGATTATTCTTGTCGCGGTCTTTTTTACGTTGTAGATAATCTGGCTGCTGTCGTTCATCTCTGCTCCGTCCCGCAGGTCAAAGCCTTTAAAAGGGTGTCTTTGCTCTCCGAATCGAGTCGATTGGGGTTGTTTTCTCGTTGGCGGCTTTTCAGGCCAATTGCAAAATAGCAGCTTCTAGTGCGGCTTTATAGCCCTCTGCGGCCGCTTCGTAATCTCGCATATAGGATCCGAAGTCGGAGGCGGCGGCATTCGGAAAGCTCCCGACCCATCGTTTTCCCTTCGGCTTCGCCAGCTTCACCGCGCCGCCCATCCCGAATAGCCACCTGAAAAAAGTGGGTGACAGCATCACGTTGACGCAGGCGTAGCCGACGACGTTATCTCCGCCGCTCTCGTCGATATGGCAGAACTTGAGGTCGTGGCCGAACCTTTCGTAAACGTACTTGGCATGACTGCCGGAGACTTTGAGGAACAGCGTCCTGGCGGTGTCCGAGCCGAACATGTCGATCCGCTGGCGCGTGTCCGCGACCACCCGCGTCCTCAGCGCCTCGACCTTTTCATAGTCCGACAGCGGCTTTCCGGTGACAACCGGGTCTACGATATCGTCTAGTCGGTGGAAGTAGGGGCTTGAGGAACCGCTTTCGTCGACATGCACGATCTCGAGGTAGTATCTGCCGAAGCTGAACACGATCGCCACCGGGTCCTCCTCGTACGGCCCGATTTTTACGGTCGATCCGTTCATCAGGTGAACCTGCTTCTTGAAGGCCATCCTTTCGTTCGTCCGAATCGCTCGAGATGCGGCATGGAGGACGCTGAAAACCCCGTCAGTGTCCTTGCCGGCCTTGCGGTCGACGAACACGGTCTCCACGCTTTCGTCGACGTCGTAGTCGGAAGAGAATGCAAGCACCTTCGAGGAGATTTCGTCTTTCTGCCCCTCGCCGATGAAGGAGCTCGTCCCCAGCACGTCCGAGATGAGAATCGCCTCCTCGGACGACAAGGGCTTGTTCACGGTCCTGAACCCGACGTTCTCGCCGTGACCTGGTATCGCTACGCGGATCCCCATTGGCATGCTTTCGCTTATCTGGTGCAGGTCCTTGAGGATGGCGTTCTCCGACGTCGGCTTTTCGGAGCAGATGCCTATGACGCGCGCGATTTCCGATGCGGATATGCCCGTTCTTTCGTCAGTGAATCGAACGAGAAGGTCGAGGACGGACAGGATCCTGCTTCTCGATGTGCCGCTCGCTGCGAATCCGGATTCCTTTAACTCGGAGATCTCCTCCTCGGTGAATGTCCTAGACATGGCAGGCCCTCCATAAACAGCACTATTACCCATGAAATTGTAGGTAATCCTAGCCTGTCAGAGGAGACGAAATTCCGATGGCGGTTGAAAATAAGGGCCGAAGCAATGGAAAAGAGCGAAGGAGGCAACCATGAACAATGCTAGACAGGCGGTAGGCATCCCGACGATTTCGCCAATCGAAGCCGTAGCGGAGATGGCGTGCGATGACGGAAAGAAGGCCCTCGGCTTTTCGCCGGAACAGCTGATTGCCGCTTGCGGCCTGGTTTTGATGGGCGTCGTGATTATAGCCGTGTCGAATTACAGCCTCGCCATCGCCAAGGGGGATTTCAGACTAGACCTGTGCCCTGCGTGCTAGGCGATACGCCCACGCGAAAACAACAGTCGCTGTTATGGGGTGCAGCGCCGGCGACGCGCGCCAAAGAATCAACGCTCGATTTGAATGATAGGGGACCGTATGGAACGCAGCGATTTTCCCGAAGTTGGCACCAGGTTGACGCACGGGGAAGCGATCCCCGCATACAACCGCTTCGAGCGATCGATGCTTGAGAAGGTGTACGGGGCCGGGCTTCTGCCCGCGGTGGGGCTGTACGACCTGCTCTGGCAGCTTGAACTGCTCGCACGGAAGTTCGGAATAGAAAGCAAGGGGACTTTCTCGAGGCTCAAGAGGGAGATCCGGTTGTTCTCGAGCAAGAGGACCGCTCTGGCGAACGGAGTGAACGGCGAGAGGTTTTACCTGCTACAGGACGAATCGGCGCTCAAACAGCATGATGAGACGCACCTCTTCAAGGTCGGGATCGACGGGGACAGGCTTGCTCGGAGCCTAGACGAAGCCCTTGATCTGCTTTCGAAAGAGTCCGCCAAGACTGACGAGTATGGCGACACGTATTCGCCCGGTTGTCTGGAGCGGGATTCCGACAAGCTGGGTAAAGACCCTTTCATGAAGTGGGTCGGAATCGGGTTTTGCGTGATGGTGGTTTGTTTCGGAATCTTGATGTTGCTTCATTCGGTGTTTCAGATCGGCTTCTGCTCCAAGTGGTTTATCTGATGTGAGAACCGTTAAACGAGCAGGCTTTCATTCAATTCGTTAACTCATGGGCAAGCCGCCCGAGAGTACTCACCTTTCCCGCCGATGGCGAAAACCTGCGACCTTGGGTTTTGCGAATGTCGCACAAGCCGCCCGAGTTAATTCACTTACGATTGCAGCTGGCGGCTTGCAGACTAGAGGGCGGCTGAGTTTCAAAACGGGCGTTTTCGGCGCTATCGAGCCTCCAAGGGCGGCCCGCCGCGCGCTTTGGGACAAAAACAAAAACTCAACGCCCTGAGTTTGAAAAAAGTTTTTGAAGTTGTCCCAGCTTTTGTCACCGAGGCCGACGAAGTACGACATGGCGTTACCTGGCGGCACTCGATTCGAGACGGAACCGAAAACTGGGTGCAACTGGAATGACGGGACGGCAGAACTGAAGCCATCGAGTGGGAGTAGAACAGACGTTCGATAAAATAATATAGTATCAGATAGCGGGCACGGTTTCAATTGAATCCGTGCCCGCTGCTGTATGCGTATCCTTGCATGCCCAATATGCGCCGTAAAAGCCGTCTTCTTCGACGTCAAAGTGAATGCGCTTCGTTTTTTGCCTCTCAAAATCTTATTTTCACGATTTGCATTTTCATCCCGTTGTCACCGACCCTTGCGAGAAACCGGAAAAAGCCGCTGACAGAAGGGTCTCTCAAATCGTTGTAGCCCAGCATATAGCCGCGACTTGTGACCTGCAGACGGCTGTCCCACATGCCGATTTCCTTGGCGGCATCCGAAACCGCAAAATATGCCCCCACATCCTTGATTTTTGCAGTCTTAAGCCATGTTTTTGCGATCATCTTTACCGCCGTCCGATTGGCAGCATCAAAGACCAGCGCACTGCCGGGGAAAGCGTCCGCCATCTCCCGCACCAGTTCCCGGACCTGCTGGGTCAGAAAGTAATAGAACACCCCGGAGGCAAAGAACACCGCCCCGCGGGAGGCATCGATTTTGCTAAACCATGCGGTGTCTTTCAGGTCGCAGGGGATATTATGTTCCCGATCCCCGGCGGGCAGTAGCTGCTGCCGCAAGGCAATCACATCCGGGAAGTCCAGATTATAGATCTTGCATCTACCGTTGTCGCAGGTTCTGCCGGTGTTGTCCAGCCCGCAGCCCAGATTGACCACCGCCGCATTGGGGTGGCCTTTCAGGTAATCCCGCACCTCGAAAGCAAGATCACTCTGCCGTGTGGCCACCTCCAGCGCACCAAAGCGCTGCATCAGGCTGCGGGAGTTTTTCTCTGCCTCTGAAAAGTCGTAGTCGATCTGGTCGAGCAGACGAACCGCTGTTTCATCCCTGTAAAGGTTCGGGTACAACTCCGTACACAGCTTCCGGGAATACAGCGGGAGGATCAGCGTCTCCTGCACGGTGTTTTTCTCAATTTTACATTTCATAGGTTTCTTCCTCAGTGAATAAAAACTGTCATAATTGCCGCCAGCATAGCCGCTATGACCGTCATGCCTATCGCCATGTGCAGGATGGATGCAAAAATGCCCGTGCTTGATACCCCTACTTCCGCGCCGTGACGCAGAGCCACTTTTTCTTTTTGTGTATCTGCACCTCGTGAAAACCCGCCTGCTCCAGACATGCCTTTAATTCAATGTCCTTGTAGATGGTCATGCCGCCGATGATCTGCGTCCACCTCTCGTCCTTGTCCGTATCGCCATTGCTCTCGTTGCAGATAAGAATTGTCCCGCCTGGCTTCAGCGTCCGCCAGACCTCACGGAAGCATCGGGGCAAATCAGGCCAAAAATAGACGGTCTCAAAGGCCGTGGCGGCATCGAAGTAGCTATCCTCAAACACCATATCCGCCACACTGCCTTGCAGAACGGCGCAACGCCCCTCCTGAATTGCAATTCGGTTGAGCTTTCTAGTCTTCTCCACGCTGACGGGCGAATAGTCGACGCCCTTGACGACGCCATGCGGGCATTTTTTCAGCAGCCGTTTTATGTTCGCCCCGCCGCCGCAGCCGCAATCCAGCACCTTGGCATTTGGTGCAAGTCGTAGAAATCGAAGTCCCCACCGCGCCACAGGGCTGTGGCCCAGATTCATCATGGCAACCATAAGTTTTCCGCCGAGGCCCACGGGCTTGCGGGTGTTTTCAAAGAACGACATCTGGCCCCTCCGATTTCGTGCATTCCGCATAGGTCAATGGGAACGAGGCCTTCAGCACCGCGCTTTTCTGCACCGCCCAGCCGTTTTGACGCAGGAAACGCGGGTATTCCTCGCTTGTCCACCTGCTGTGGAGGGGGAATCCCGCCATACTCATGAAAAAGGCTTTTGCCTTGCCGGAAACCGAGTTCCCCGCGTGGGTGAAGGTTGGAGCGATGAGCACGCCGTCGTCCTTCAGCACCCGCCTGATTTCTTGCAGGGCCTTTTCCGGATGCGGCACTATGTGAAGCGCGTTGGACACGATCACCACTTCGAAGGACTTCTGTGCATAGGGCAGGCGGAACATATCTTGTACGGAAAAGTGCAGCTTTGCGGATTGATTGTCCCGCTTTGCTTCAAGGATCATCTTTGCAGAGGCGTCCGTAGCCTCGATGTGCGCCGCCGCATTCACGATGCTCTTTGCGATAAGCCCCGTGCCGGTGGCGACCTCCAGTACGGTTTTTGCTTTCACTACCGGCCGGATCAGCCCATATATCTTCTCATACGCCGCCCGGTCGTTTCGCATGAAACGGTCATACCGACCGGCGTTCTTGTCCCAGAAACCCTCGCGTTCGTGCATGGCTGACGCCCCCCAAACAGTTAGAGTCATCTAACTATAACACACGAATCATGCAGTAAGATGAGGCTAACCTTCTTTTCTTGGCTAAGACGCATCTCTTCGGTTTTCGCTTATAGCGGCGCGAGTCAGATACTAGGCTGGAGCTGAAGAAGGAACTTGGCGGACAGGTAGGTCGATACCGGTTCCCGGAACGGTGATCCAGCCAATTACACCAGGGCTCTAGTCATGCAGGTAAATCCAATCCATGACGGGAAATAGGTCCTTTTCTCTAGCTCGACGTCTTTCGGAGCTTGACGATTTGGACTGATGGAGGCGAGAAGTCCCTCACCGCGCCAATACCTGACGATTGCGCTATGGGCATCTCTCCGACCCTTTGAATCACCCCTTGTTACGCCACCCGCTACGAACCCCGGCGGAAACCAGGGAGTCATTAAAGGAGCGACCTGCGGTTTTGCGAATCAATTGAGTCATTCCCTAAATCGCGAATCAAGGGCCTGATTCGCCCAAATTGTGCACGAATCAGCCCTTGGGCGGCGCGATGCGACACGCATCGACAACACTCGGACTGGATTAGTCGCTGAGTGGGAATAGCGGGAACTGGCTTCTAAACTCGCGTTCTGGTGCTGTCGAGTACCGCCTGATGCTGTTTCGGCGTCGCCACAGAGCAAAGCCACCAGCGAAATAACGGGAATAACAGCCTCTGGACCCTCTGGCTCGGAGGCTTTCTTTTTCGTTCTGCTCGGAAAGAGCCCCTTGCCAAAGCCCCTTGAGCATCGGGTGGTATTATTGAGCGTGGGCGTTATCGTAGGTATCTTTGATTTCTTCTGGCAAATTGTCGGGAATCATGGCCCTTAGCTCGGCCTCGTTTTCGCCCTGACTCAGCTGCCCGTAGAACCAGCATTTGTACTTCAACATGTCCAGCGCACGGTTCATGTTCGCGATCTCCGACTCCATGTGGGCCTTTCGCTCCTCGAACATGGCCTTGCGTTTGGGGTATGTTGAGGGACCCTCCGCGCACCATTCCATGAACAGCCGGATGTCCTTGATCTCCATCCCCGCCTTCTTTAGGCATTCGATGACCCGAAGCCCCTCGAGTTCCGTATCGCTGAACCGGCGAATGCCGGACGCCCGCTCCAGCCCCGGGAACAATCCCTGTTTGTCGTAATATCGCAGCGTAGAAGTGGGCAAACCGAACATCTCCGACACTTGTCCGATTGTGTACATGGCTCCTCCGAATAAATCTTAAGTTCATTCCTTGACCTAAAGTTAGGTTTAGGTATTACCTTCATTCTCGTTAATAAAACAGAGAATGCAAGGGATGTTTCGTAATGAGCAAAAAGGTTTTGATAGTCTCTTCAAGTCAACGAAAGAATGGCAATTCCGAGACGTTGGCGGACGCTTTCGCCAACGGTGCGCGGGAAGCGGGCCATAGCGTTGAGACCGTGCGCCTGCGCGAAAAGCAAATAGGCTTCTGCAGGGGCTGCCTTGCCTGCCTAAAGCTGGGTCACTGCGTTATCCAAGACGATGCCGTGGAAATTGCCGCCAAGATGCACGACGCCGATGTTCTGGTGTTCGCAACGCCCGTCTACTACTACAGCGTCTGTGGCCAGCTCAAGACCATGCTCGACCGCGCCAACCCGCTATTTGGCTCCGATTATGCATTCAGCGAGGCGTATCTATTGGCAACGGCGGCGGAGGACGGGCGCTCAACCTTCGACGGCGCGAAAAAGGCAGTGCAGGGATGGGTTGACTGTTTCTCCCGTTGCACGCTTGTTGGTACGGTTTTCGCCGGCGGCGTAAACGGCGTGGGCGATATCGCCGGGCATCCTGCTCTGGAGCAGGCGCGGCGAATGGGCATGAGAGTCTAGACGCGGCTTAGCTGCACGGAAGCAGTTTTGCACTCAAAACCATCGACAGGAGGAATCAAACATGACGATTAAGCAGACGGCAGGCAGAGATGCTCTGGGGGACTTTGCCCCCAAATTTGCACAGCTCAATGACGATGTGCTGTTCGGCGAGGTGTGGAGCCGAGAAGACGGGCTTTCCCTTCGAGACCGCAGCGTGGTAACGGTTGTGGCCCTGATGGCGCAGGGACTGACGGACTCTTCGTTTCAATATCATCTGATGTCTGCTAAGAACAACGGCGTGACCAGGACGGAGATAGCGGAAATCCTTACGCACGCGGCGTTTTATGCGGGATGGCCCAAGGCGTGGGCGGCCTTTCGTATGGCGAAGGAGGTCTGGGCGGATGGCGATGCCACCGACGCAAAGGCCGAGCACCAAAACGAGATGGCCTTTCCCATCGGTGCCCCCAACGATGCATTCGCGAAGTACTTTATCGGGCAAAGCTACCTCGCGCCCCTTTCCACCGAGCAGGTCGGCATTTACAACGTTACGTTCGAGCCCGGCTGCCGCAACAACTGGCACATCCATCACGCCAAAAGCGGTGGCGGACAGATTATCGTCTGCGTGGCTGGTCGAGGGCTTTACCAGGAGTGGGGAAAGCCGGCACAGGAGCTGCGCCCCGGCGACGTGGTCAACATCGCCCCGGGGGTGAAGCACTGGCACGGCGCCGCGCCCGACAGCTGGTTCTCGCATCTCGCGTTGGAGGTTCCGGGCGAGGAGACCTCCAACGAGTGGCTGGAGCCCGTGGGCGACGATGCATACCTTAAAGCGACCAACAAGGAGGCTTAAGCACCGTCGCCCGTCCGCGCCGCCGAGAGCAGCGCGCCCAAATCTGCCTGAATCGCCTCTGCCTTGCTTCCGAGCTGCAGCGGAGCCGAGCCGTTCGAGATGTTGACGCTCAACAGGTGCGCATCCGGCAGCTTCGCGGTCATGCTCCAGAACGGGAGCGTGATGATGC
>CAUFXK010000022.1 GCA_959596495.1 uncultured Collinsella sp.
AGGCCCTCGCGGCCTAGTCGCTATTTAGGGCGTCCAAGATTTGGGACGCAGTTCATTGTTTGCGGGGCGGGCCTTGCTGTTGCGGTTAGCGTTTCTTTCCGCGGAAGAAGAAGCCGTGCAGCGAGGGCTTGAGTCCGCGGTTGGCGCGACGTTCCTCGATATGATCGTGGATCGAAGCGACGCGCTCGATGACCTCGTCGGGAATCGGCACGTCGGGATTCATATTCTCGACCTGGCTGACCTCGGCGGCGGCGACCTGGTCGATAATGGGCACATCGTCGCGCGAGATGACAGGCGTGGCGTCTTCCTTCATCTTGCGGTAGCGCTGCATCATGTCGGTCTGCAGCTGCTGGGCCGAAGGCGGCGTCCAAATGATGGCGTTGGCGCCGGCGGCGATGGTCTCACGGATGCTCTCGGGCGTCTTGCCGCCCGGTGCGATGAGCGGCAGGTTGGGATAGTGCTCGCGCAGCTCGCGCAGGACCTGGGGCGTGTTCTTGCCGGCCGCGATGTTGAGGATCTTGGCTCCGGCACGCACTTTGGCGTGAGCATCGTCGTCGCAACGTACGACCGTGGCGATGACGGGGATGTCGGCGATGTTGGTGATGTGCTCGATCATTTCGGCGGTGGCGGGGGAGTTGACCACGCAGCCCGCCGCGCCCTGCATCTCTGAGACGGCTGCCATCTGTACGGAGCGCTTACCGGTCGTAGTTCCGCCGCCCACGCCTACAAAGACCGGGCACTCGGCGACGGTCAACAGCGCCTGCGTAATGGCCGGCTGTGGCGTGAAGGGATAAACGGCAAAGACGGCATCGGCGTTGGAGTTGCGGATGACCGCGACGTCGGTGGTGTAGATAAGCGATTTGATACGACGACCGAAGAGCGTAAAGCCGCTGGCTTCCTCGATCTCGTCGGGCATTCGGAGGGCCGCCTTTCGCAGACGCCCGTCGATGGGCAGCGGCTCCATGGGGAGCAGTCCGTTGGGGGTCACGGCTACCTGGGGCTCGGTGAACTCGTCTGCGAGCTCGACCTCGGAAAAATCGACCGACGCGACGATGTCCTCGTGAACCTCGGCGGGAACATCGATGGGGGCTTGGTCGTTTGCCGTGACCGGCGTGTCGAAGGAGCTGGTGCCGACAAAGGCGTCGACGCGCTCGTTTAGGTCGTTGAGGGTATCCATGGACACTCGATTCTATGCGATGGTGGTCGGCAGGGTGCCGGCAGCGCTGTGCTTGCTAAATCGTTTGACGAGTTGATTTTTCCCCGCCGTGCCATCCGTTAGACCGAAGGGCCGGCGAACGTGAAGGAGCTGTGGTGGCGGGTATTGAGGTGCTATCTTGAAAGTCCCGTTTAAAAGAGAGGTGACGCGGAATGGAATTCACAGCAATGTTGGGCTCGATTGGCCTGTGTGTGGGCGCAATCGTAGCCGCCGCGGTCATCTACTTGGTGGTTACGGCCATTAAAGGCAAAAGAGCCGAGCGCAAGGAACGCGAGACACTTAAGCAGCACCGTGACCAGCAGGACAAGCGCGCACAGAGATAGTTTGTTGAGTTTTGAATCCGTGCGCTAGCTGCGTTTTCGGATCAGGGCGATGTAGAAGCCCTCAAAGTCGCGGCTGGGCGGAATGGTCAGCGTACCGGGCATACCGTTGGCGACGGATGAGACGTGGCCGGCGGCGATGGCTTCGGTGAGGGCGTTGCTCTCGATGCGCGGCTCTTCGCCAGCTTCCTGAGCGCGGCGTGCTTCGCTTTCGCTCGGCGTGCCATCGAGGGGGATAAGCTCGCAGTCCATGTGCTTGTCGAGGGCCTCTTGCAGGGCGTCCTCGTTTTCCTGCGGCAAGATCGAACAAGTCGAATAGACGAGCGTGCCGCCCGGTTTGAGGGCTCCCATGGCGCGGTCCAGAAGTGCTCGCTGCGAGCGGGCGCACTTGCCGAGCAACTGCTCGGTGAGGCCGCGCAGACTCTTCTCGTTGCCGCTGATGACGGTGCCCGTGCCGGTGCAGGGAGCGTCGAGCAGGATACGGTCAAAGCGGAAGAACTCGTCGAGCTCGCGTGCGTCAATACGCATGACGGGCACGTTTTTGGCGCCCTGGCGGTGGAGGTTAGCTTCGAGCTTCTCGGCGCGGGGAATGCTCATCTCGCAGGCCGTGAGGTGTGCCTGGCCCTGGGTGAGGGCGGCGATCTGCGTCGTCTTGCCACCGGGGGCCGCGCACATGTCCAGGATGTCCTCGCCGGCCTGAGCGCCCAACACCAAAGGCGGCATCATGGACGACAGGCTTTGCAAGTAGATCTTGCCGTCGCGGTAGATGTCGAGGTCCCACAGATCGGAAACCTGCGCCTCGGGCAGGATGAAGGCGTCCGGATACCAGGTAACGGTTTGGTGCGCGATGCCGGCCTCGTCGAGTGCGGCGGCGATGTCCTCGGCGGTCGCCTTGAGCGTGTTGGCGCGCAGCGTGACCGGGCGTGTGGCAGCGGCGCCGAAGCCCTCGATCATGAGCTCGGCATCGGCGGGGGCATAGGCGCCGGCGACCGTGTCGACCATAAAGCGCGGCAGGTCGGCGGCGGAGTGTTGGGCGGCAAGCTGGTCGGAAAGCTCGGTAGCAGCAAACTGCCTGAGCTTGAGCTCGGCCTTGACCTGCTTTTTCTGCTTACGACGACGCGGCTTAGACATCCGTCTTTCCTTCCCATTCCATTACATGTCGAGTGCTTTAGTACTGGCTCTCGTGCTTGCTAAAGAAGTCGAAGCGCGGGGGCAGCGGCTTCACGCGGTGCTCGCCGGGCTTCTCGCCCAGGCTCTCCACAAACTCATCCGTGGAGGCAAAGATGTTATCCCAGCTAAAGAAGGCGACCGGGTCGATGTCGAAGTACTCGCAGATGAGCTCGCAGCCGGCTGGGACGATGCCGTGCATGAGTACGGTCGCCACACGCAGCTCGGTAAAGGCGTCGACCAGGGCCTGCTTCATGGCGGCGTAGGCTGGCTCGCCCTCGAGCTTGTTGGCGGCCTTGGAGGCATCGCTCCAGCGCTTGTTGGCGGCGCGCAGGTAATCGTCGCACACGGCGAGCGCGCGGTGCGTCTCGAACTTGTACATGGCCTGCTCAAACGCAAGGGCGGCCTGCTCGGCAGCCTCGACCACAGCGGAAGAGGCGGCGCCGGCCGGAATGCAACCGTTGCGATAGGGGCTCTCGTCGCCCTCCTTGACGGCGACGCCGTAGAAGCAGCTGCGGGCCAGGCGGTTGAACACGCCGGTCAAAAGGGCGCTCTCCTTAAGGGCTGGATCGATAACGCGCTTGTCGTCGCAGGCGCGCACCTCGTTGCCGTCCTTGTCCTTGCCGGTCACGCGCGTGTCATATGCCTTGGGGCTAAAGCTCACCGGCTTCTCGGACAGGCCGAGCGACAGCCAGTGCGCGCGCATCTGCTCGCAGGTGTAGTGGTTGAGCAGGTCGTCTGCCGGCGGGGGAGGCGTCTGCGAGGACGAGCTGGCCTTTTTGCCCATGTAGAGCAGGTGATAACAGGCGCTGACGGTGCTCTGCGTAAGGTCCCAACCCAGGGCCTCCCACATGGCGGTCTGCGCGATGCAGTAGAAGTAGATGTTGTCCTGACCGATGAACTGGTAGATCTGCGCGTCGTCCGAGCACCACCAGTCGCGCCAGTCGAGTGAGCTGTGCTGATAGGTGGGCGCGGGGACCTGCGTGGAATCGGCGGCGGGCTCGCCCATGAGGGCGGCGTCCTGGGCGGCGACGCCCTCGGTTACGCCGGCGGCGCGGGCATCGCGTGCGAGTACGGTGCGGGTGTAGCTGATGGGCGCCCACAGGCTCTCGGGCCAGCACCAGCAGGTGACGTCGTTCACGCCGTCGACTTCGGGCACCGGAACGCCCCAGTCGATGTTACCGGTGATGCGGAAGGGCACGAGCGCCTTGCCGCTGCGGAAGCGCACGCCGCCGTTGGCGAGCACCGCGTGGGCGTCGTCGCGCTCCTTCCAGCTGGGGAAGGTGACGGTAAAGCTGCTCTTGTTGCCCTCGGGCTCCAGCACGGTGTGCTCGGGTAGCTGGTCCTCGACGGCGTCGAAGGCCTCGCGGAACTTGTTCTGAATATAGAGCTGTGCCGGCAGCAGCCACTCCTCCATGGTCTTGGAGACCACGGAGCGAACCTGCGGGTTCTGGGCGAGCTTGGCGGTGTAGGTCTTCATAAAGTCGAGGTAGGCCGGCAGGTCGAAGTAGAGGTTGTCGACCGGGCGCAGCTCGGGCACCTCGCCGGTGAGCTGGCTCTTGGGAGCGATGAGCTCCTCGGGCTCAAACTGGTGACCCAGGTCGCACTCGTCGGCGTACGCCTTCTCGGACTTGCAGCCCTGAATGGGGCAGCGGCCGATCACCTGACGGCCGTTGAGGAACGTGCCGGCCTTGGCATCGTAGAACTGCAGCGTGGAGCGCTTGGAGATGGTGCCCTGCTCGTGCAGGCGCTCGATAATCTCGGCGGTCACCTCGTTGTGAATCTGCGCAGCCGGCTCAAGGCCCGAGCCGCCGTAGATATCGCAGCTGATGTTGTAGTTGTTGAGGGTCGCGGCCTGGCGGGAGTGATTGGACTCGACATACTCGCCGATGGACTTGTCGTAGCCCTCGTTCTCCTTGAGCTTGCGGTAGCTCTCCATGATGGGCGAGCCGTAGCAGTCGGTGCCCGAGGTGAAGATGACGTTCTCGCGGCCCAGACGGTCGCGCAGGAAGCGGGCGAAGAAGTCGGCCGGGACAAAGACGCCGCCAACGTGGCCAAAGTGAAGGCCCTTGTTGCCGTAGGGCTCGCCGGCGGTAACGATGGCGCGGCGAGGCCAGCTGGGACGGTCGTTCATGGAGTATTTGGATGCCATGGGACTCCTTCGCATATGGTGAGAGCGCGGCCGGGCGCAAGGCCTGACGACGCGGTGGTCAATTCGTGCATATCGTTCGACATTATCGCACATGCGGACGGGTACGTGGCAGGGGCGTTATCCTAAGATGCTATGAATGAGATTTCCAACATACATGCGTTTGAGGACGAGGATTTTCTGCACGCCTGCTTTGTGTGGGGGATGGCCGTGCTTGTGGTGTTTGCCGTGTGCCTGGTGCCGGTGTTTATGCTGCTGGGCGGGCCTGTGGACTTGGATGTGGCGGACGCGGGCGGCTGGACGGCGGTTTTGGGCTGGATAGTCGGCTTGGCTGCGGTTTCGGCGGCGTCATTTGCCGTGCATGAGCTGGTGCACGGTGTGTTTTTTAAGCTGCTGGCGCCTGCGGGCACGCGGGTGACCTTTGGGGCAAATCTCGAAACCTGCATGATTTACGCCTGCGCCGAAGGCGTGGTGTATTCGCGCCGGCGGTACATGGCGGTTTGCCTGGCGCCGACGGTTGTTGTGACGACAGCGTTTGCCCTGGGGTTTGCGTTTTCGGGCTATCCGCTGATGTGCTACCTGGCGGCCGGCTTGCATTTGTCGGGCTGTGTGGGGACTGGTATTACGTGCGGACCATCCTGCGCGACCGCCGCATTGTCGCCTGCGAGGACACGTCCTTTGGCGTCCGCTTTTTCGCAAGGTAGTCTTTTGGGATGATTTTTCTGGGACGGGGATTAAAAAATCATTAGGTACGCAATGATTTTTTAATCCCCGTCCCAGAAAAATCATTGTGGGAGAGGAGATGTCCATGAAGCCGTTGTTGTTGCACGCTTGCTGTGCGCCGTGCTCGCTTGAGCCGGTTCGCCTGCTGCGCGAGGAGGGGTTTGAACCCACAATTTGCTGGACTAATCCCAATATCCAGCCGCGCGATGAATGGCGGCGGCGTTTGGACGAGCTGCGCCGGTGGTGTGCCGATGGCGACATCGAGCTTATCGAGGTGGGGGAGGACCGCGAGCGCTGGGAGGCCGGCGTGGCCCCGCTGGGCGCCGATCGACCTCGTCGCTGTCGCGCGTGCTATGCCCTGCGTCTGGCCGAGGCGTGTCGTGTGGCCCAGGAGCGTGGGTTTGAGTTTGTGGGTACGACGCTCGCCGTCTCGCCGTATCAGTTGTTCGAAACCTGCAATGATGTGTTGGAGCGTCTGGCTGCCGCCCGCGGTCTCACTCCGGTCATTCGCGATTTTCGCCCGTATTACCCCGAGGCCACGCGTCGTTCGCGTGAGCTTGGCATGTATCGGCAGAACTACTGTGGTTGCCGCTTCTCGGCCGTCGAGGCGGCCATGGACCGCGCCCGCATCCGCGACGAGCGCAAAGCGTCCAAAAAGTAGTCCTTTTGGGCTGGCAGCCTGCTAGGATGTAGAGCGGACTTTAACTATATAAGGAGTATCCGACGTGTCTATGCGTACCGATGATTTTGACTATAACCTGCCTGAAGAGCTCATTGCCCAGGCGCCTGCCGAGCCGCGCGACTCCTGCCGCCTGCTGGTGGTGGATCGCAAAGGCTCCCAGGCGGGAATGCCGCTGGAGCATGGCGGCACCGTCGAGCACCGCATCTTCCGCGACATCATCGACTATATCGAGCCGGGCGATGTGCTCGTCATCAACAAGACGCGCGTGATGCCGGCCCGCCTGATCGGTCGCAAGGCCGGCTCGGGCGGCGTGGTCGAGACGCTGCTGCTCAAGCGCCGCGAGGATATTGACCCGCTGGGCCATGTTTGGGAGTGTCTGGTCAAGCCGGGCAAGCGCCTGAAGCCCGGTGCTCAGATTGAGTATCGCGCCGGTGGCGCCCATGCGCCCGAGGGGGCTCCCGTGGTGCTGACGGCCGAGGTCATCGACTTTGTCACCGATAGCCGCGGTGGCCGTTTGGTGCGCTTTGAGCCGGCCGGTTGCAATGCCGCCGGCGACCCGCGCACGCTCGACGAGGCCATCCATGCGGCCGGTCACGTGCCGCTGCCGCCCTACATTACCGATTACGAGGGCGATCCCGAGAAGTACCAGACCGTCTACGCCATGAAGGAGGAGCACTCGGCTGCCGCTCCTACGGCGGGCCTGCACTTTACGCCCGAGCTTATGGCCGCTATCGAGGCCAAGGGTGCGAAGTTTGCTGCCGTCGAGCTCGAGGTGGGCATCGACACCTTCCGCTTGGTTGAGGAGGACGACCCTACGCAGCACGTCATGCACACCGAGCGCTACCACGTGTCGCAGGAAGTTGTCGACGCCGTGCATAAGGCGAAGGCCGAGGGGCACCGCGTAATCGCCGTCGGCACCACCGCAGTGCGTTCGCTCGAGAGTGCGTTCGATGCGGAGGCGCCGGTGTCCGATCCGGCTGTGACGGCGCGCTATTTTGAGGGCCGCGAGGACGGCGCTGACACGCTCGGCCGCGGTGACATCGTGGTGCACGAGAACGCGACAACGCAGCTCTACCTCATGCCCGGCTCGACCTATCACGTGGTCGACGCTCTGATCACGAACTTCCATGTACCGCGCTCCACGCTCATGATGCTCGTGAGCGCACTTGCCACCCGCGACCAGATCATGGATGCCTACGCTGCTGCTATCGAAGAGCGTTACCGCTTCTTCAGCTTTGGCGACGCCATGCTCATTTGTTAGTTACGCGGTTCTACGAACCGCGTAACTGCTCGACGCTGCAAACGCCCCTAAGCGGCAATCTGACGTTCAATCGTCGGGCATGACCTTTGTAGTTACGCGGTTTTACCAAACCGCGTAACCGGTTGACGCTGCAAACCCGCCAGAGCGGCAATCTGCCTTTCAACTTCGGCGGCATGACCAGAAGGTCAATGCCGCCTTGTTTCAAGGCACCTTGCTCGCTCTGGTGGGTTTTCGCTGTCGGTGCCAAAACACCGGCGTTGCCTTGGCTGTCAATGTGGCACTTGGGGACGTTCCTTTTGTGCCGGCACCTGGGGACGTTCCTTATGTCAAGAGATTGGTACAAGAGGGATAGGTTGCCTTGCATCAATCTAATAAGTTGCGGTGAGATAGTTCTTGAATTGGCCTTTTTGATGGCTAAACAGGAACTATCTCACCGCAACTGCCTTGAGTGTTTTTTGGCAGCTAGTTTACTTGCTCGCGAAGAGCCCGATCAGGACGATCACGAGGATTACGGCGATGATGCAGACGATGGCTCCGGTGAATTTGATGCGTGAGTCGCGGGTACGCTCGCGCACGTCGTCCTCGGCGGCTTCGAGTTGAGCCACTTCGCGCTCGGTTTCGGCGTGCTCGGCCTTATCGCGGGCCAAGGAGCCTGCGAGCGATTCGGTAATCTCGGGATGGTCGTGCACCTCGGTCGCCTGCTCGATGATCGACTGCGCATGCGCTACATCCGCCTGGGCATTGGCAATAGCCTGCTCCTGCTCTCGACGCGCCTTGTCCTCGACGGCGATCTTCTCGCGCAGTTCGCGTTGGCGCGTTGCGGCGGCGGCTTTTGCGGTCTGCAGCTCGTCGCGCGCGGCATCGGCCTCGGCCGTCACGGCCTGATGGGCACGCCTGGCGTCAGCGATGGGGGCTTGTGCCTGCTCGACGGCGTGCTCGGCGGCCGCGAGTGAGTGCTCAAGATCGGCGGTGATGTGCGGGACATCTTCCTCGGCTTTGCGCAGGGCATCGGCCGTGTCGGAGATCTGCATCGAAAGCTCGCTGGTGCGCACCGTGTAATTGGCGGGATTCGCCGAAGGATTGCGCTGCAGCTCGGCATACTCGCGGCGCAGCGTTTCGAGTTGAGCGCGCGTGGCATCGACGGTTTGCTGCGCTGCGGCAACGCCGGCGTCGCGCTCGGCCTGCACCTTGTCGCGGATGCGCTTGGAATCCTCGAGGCGGCGAACGAGGCGGTTACCGGTCTCGCGCGAGCTGGCTTCGCGCGCCTCCACGGCATCGAGTGCGGCTTTGAGACGCCGCTCGGTGGCATCGTCCTCTTCTTTTATTTGCTCGAGCTGCTCCTTGAGCTCTGTTGCCTTGGCAGCATGGGTATCGCGGCCGATTTCTGCCGCCGCGGCGGCCTTTTGTGCCGTGTCGATAGTCTGGCGCTGCTCGGCGACGATTTGGTCGTAGCGGCCTGCGATGTCCTGGCGTGTCTTGAGCTCCTCGCCTTGATCGGCGATGCGCTGCTCAAGTTCGGCCAGGTGGGCACGGGCGTCCGCGAGTGCCTTCTTTGCGGCGTTCATCTCGCGCATGGCCGAGGCACCCTGGGCGATAAAGGCGCCCACGGCGCTGGCGGTGTTTGAGACGGCGCCTCCCAGATCGCGGCTGGCTGCTGGGGTGTGCAGGGCGGTCGGGTGAGCGGCGTTCGCCGTGCCCGCATCGGGCGTCTGCGGCGTGGCGATGCTGCCGGTGCCGCCCTCGACTACGGAAAAGCCGGCAGCGTGCGGGTCGACTGCATCGGCACCAATGGTGGGGTGCTCAAGCTGCAGGAACGAGGGCAGGGTGCTGCCTTGGTCGGCAACGGGGGTCTCGCCGGGCACGAAGGTCGAGGCGGCCTCGGCGGCCTCCTCTTCTTCGGCGTCAATATCGGCGTCGGCCACGGCGTTTTTCATCGCTTTGACGGCATCCATCATGGAGTCCATGACGGCATCGAGCTCTTCTTCCGAAGACACCTCGATAGGGCCTTCTGCTTGCGGGGCGGCGTCCTTTTCGGGGGCGTCGTCCTGAGCGGCCGAATCGTCGTTTTGCTCGCCGGCATCTTCGGCCGTAGGGATTTCCGTCGCAGCGCCGTTATCTAGAGTGGCGTCGTCGACGTCGGTATCATTGCAGGTCGCAGCGTCAGTATCTGCGGCGACGTCTGCTGAATCATCAATATGCTGTTGAGTCTGGGGGTCCAGCTCGTCTGTCATAGGCATGTGCTCCTCATCGTTGTTTGTCACCCTATGATAAAGTCTCGCGCCGACATCCCGCGCCCCGCAGCAAAGTTTCAAAACGTGTTCGATGACTCGCTTGGATAGCAAAAATTCATCCTCTAAAGTCAGTTTACGCTTGACATTCCCTTCGCCGAATGACGTTGCGCCGTTCGCCTGCTGCGGTCTTTATTTTTCACTTGAACACGCTAAAGTTGCATTTCAGCTTTTGGCGCGTGAAGTTGGATACGCGCAGTCGGCGGGTGTGCCCGTCGCGATTCGAAAGGACTTTGTATGGGACTTTTCACTGGTAAGACCGTGATCGTCACCGGCGGCGGCAAGGCCACGCTCAAGGACGGTTCCGCTGGCTCCATCGGTTACGGCATCGATATCGCTTTTGCCAAGGAGGGCGCAAACCTCGTCATTACCGGCCGCAACGTTGCCAAGCTCGAGGCTGCCAAGGAGTCCCTCGAGGCCGACTACGGCGTCAAGGTTCTGCCTGTTCAGGCCGATGTCTCGGCTGGTCAGGACAACGAGGCCGTCGTCCAGAACGTCATCGACAAGGCCATCGAGGAGTTCGGCCGCATCGACGCCGTCGTCAACAATGCCCAGGCCAGCGCTTCGGGCGTGACCATTGCCGATCACACCATGGACCAGTTTAACCTGGCCATTTACTCCGGCCTGTATGCCACCTATCTGTACATGCAGAAGGCCTATCCGCACCTGAAGGAGACCAAGGGTTCCGTGGTCAACTTTGCCTCGGGCGCCGGTCTGTTTGGCAACTACGGCCAGTGCAGCTACGCCGCCGCCAAGGAAGGCATCCGCGGCTTGACCCGCGTTGCCGCCAACGAGTGGGGCAAGGACGGCATCAACGTCAACATCGTGTGCCCGCTTGCTTGGACCGCTGCGCTCGAGAACTTCCAGGATGCCTATCCCGAGGCGTTCAAGGCCAACGTCCATATGCCGCCGGCGGGTCATTACGGCGACGTCGAGAAGGAGATCGGCCGCGTGGTCGTTCAGCTCTGCGGCCCCGACTTTAAGTACATGAACGGTGAGACCGTCACCCTCGAGGGTGGCATGGGCCAGCGGCCTTAGGGGTTACGTCTCAGGTTCCGCCGTTCTAACGAACGGCGGACCAGCCGACGCTGCGCGGGCCGCATTTGGACAATCTGACGTTCAACTTCAAGGGCGCGACCGAAAGGTCAGCGCCCTTTTGTTTCACGTCACCTTGTCTCAAATGCGGCTCGCTCGCTGACTTATGCTCAACTTGCGGCGCCATTTTGCTTGAAGGCACCTTGCTCGCTCTGGCGGGTTTTCGCTGTCGGTGCCATAGCATCGGCGCTACCTTGGCTGTTGGAAATGATCCCAGACGTAGTCGCTGGGGGCGTTCTTAAACGACTATGACCCCTTTGCACTAGTTTCTGTCGAGTCGGTGCTCCTTGCGGGTTGCCCGTATAATGGTTTGCGTATGAACCGCAACCAAGGAGTTCCAGTTTATGGACCAGAGCCTTTTTAAATTCGACCTGATCGCCGAGGACCCGACGACGCACGCGCGTGCCGGCGTACTGCACACCCCGCACGGCGATATCGAGACGCCAATCTTTATGCCCGTGGGCACCAAGGCAAACGTCAAGGGTATTCCTACCGAGACCGTCAAACAGCTCGGCGCCCAGATCGTGCTTGCCAACACCTATCACCTGTCCATGCGTCCCGGCGAGGACACCATTGCCGAGCTGGGCGGCCTGCACAAGTTTATGAACTGGCACGGCCCCATTCTTACCGATTCGGGCGGCTTCCAGGTGTTCAGCCACAACGACGCCGTCAAGCTCACCGACGAGGGCGTGCGCTTTATCGTCAACGACTACGACGGCCGCCACGTGTTCTGGACGCCCGAGGACAACATGGAAATCGCCATGAAGCTCGGCTCCGATATCTGCATGCAGCTCGACCAGTGCCCGGGCTATCCCGCCACGCGCGCCTACGTCGAGCGCGCCGTTGAGCTGTCGAGTATGTGGGCCGAGCGCTGCTATAAGGCGCATACCCGCGATGACCAGGCGCTCTTTGGCATCGTCCAAGGCGGCATGCACCTGGACCTGCGCCTGCGCTCGCTGCGCCATCTGGAGGAGTGCGGCGACTTCCCGGGTTACGGCATCGGCGGCTATTCGGTGGGCGAAGACCACGAGACCATGTTCGAGACGCTGGCACCGCTGGTTTCCGAGTACATGCCTAAGCACAAGCCGCGCTACCTCATGGGCGTCGGCAACCCTACCACGCTCGTGCGCGGCGTTGGCGTGGGCATCGACATGTTCGACTGCGTGCTGCCGACGCGCACCGGCCGCATGGGTACGGCGTTCTCCAGTGAAGGTCGCCTTAACTTCCGCAACGCGCGCTTTGCGCACGACGACGGCCCCATCGACCCCACCTGCACCTGCCCGGTGTGCACGGGCGGCTACAGCCGTGCGCTCATCCGTCACATGGTCACGCAGAAGGAGATGCTCGGCGGTATTCTGCTGTCGATGCACAACATTTACTACCTGCTCAACCTTATGCAGCGTGCCCGTCAGGCCATTATCGAGGGCCGCTACGGCGCGTTTGTGAGCGACTGGATGAACAGTCCTGCGGCGGTGGATTACTAAGAGCCGCGACCGCTGACCGATGCCTTGCAAGCACTTGATGCATCGTGGGTACCATACCGAATAGTTGATGTTCGGGCGGGTGTTTGACGCATGGCGTCGACCCCGCCCGTTTCTATTTTCGATAGGAGTGCCCATGATTAAGAATGAGAACGTCGAGGGCGAGCCGGCTTACGACGAGACGTACCGGCGCGGTCCCGTGGTCATGCGCGGCCCCATGATTCCCAAGGACAACACCTACGCCAACCTGCTGGCACCCGAGGACTCGACCGACTGGTTGCACACCGACCCCTGGCGCGTGCTGCGCATTCAGGCAGAGTTCGTCGATGGCTTTGGCGCGCTTGCCGAGCTTGGTCCTGCGGTGACCATCTTCGGCAGTGCCCGCACGCCCAAGACAGATCCGCTCTACAAGGCGGCTCGCACGGTCGGTCGCAAAATCGCCCAACGCGGCGTGGCGGTTATCACCGGCGGTGGCCCCGGCGTCATGGAGGCGGCCAACAGGGGAGCGGCGAGCGTGAACGGCAAGTCGGTCGGCTTGGGTATCGAGCTTCCGCACGAACACGGGCTCAACAAATACGTGAACCTCGGCATGGATTTTCGTTACTTCTTTGTGCGCAAGACCATGTTCGTCAAATACAGCTCGGGCGCCATCGTGTTTCCCGGCGGCTTTGGCACGCTCGACGAGATGTTCGAGGTGCTCACGCTGGTGCAGACGCACAAGGTCAAGCGTATGCCGCTCGTTTTGGTGGGCACCGAGTACTGGCAGGGCCTGTTCGACTGGCTCAACGGCCCGGTGATGGACGCCGGTATGATTAGCCCGCTCGATCCGGAGCTGGTGCACATTACCGACGACCTCAACGAGGCCGTCGATATCGCCCTGAGCGGGCTGATGTAGGGCGAGCGCGCCTGTCGTTGTAGTGATGAGAAGGCAGACTGATGCTATTTAACATCAGTCTGCCTTCTAAACTGGGTATACTGATGCAAAAGACGAGAGCGAGGAGGTCGCGTATGTCTACTGCAACGGTTAAGCCTACGACGGTTCGCATCGAAGAGGGGCTCAAGGAACAGGCGACTGAGTTCTTGGATACAGTTGGCCTGAGTCTCAATTCGTATCTCAACCTTGCTGTTCGGCAGCTGGTAAATCAGCGAAAGATTCCGTTTGAGATTGTGGGTCGGCCCGAAGTTCCCAACGAGGCGACGAGGCGCGCCATGGTGATTGCCGAGGCTCATGAGTTGGGGATTCTGCCAGACGACAGCCCGTCATTCAATAACGCTGATGAGCTTATATCGTTCCTCGATGAGGACTAGCGATGTTTGAGATTAAAGTCGAGGCTCAGTTTAAGGCGGATTACAAACGGACGACGCGCATCCATCCGCAGCTAAAAACCGAGTTTAAGGCGGCAGTCGCAGAGCTTGCAGCTCGCGGCTCGCTTCCCGCGGAATATGGCGCCCATGAGCTTTCAAACCCGGGCGGCAATTACAACGGCCACATCGATTTCCATCTATCCGATGGGTTGGTCGATGTGGTCGTTCTGTACTTGCCGCATAAGACTAATCCTGTGATCCGACTGGTCAGAATGGGCTCGCATGAGGAACTGTTCCGGGGCCCGCAGGGCTGATTGCCGATTTCTAGGTTGCGGTGGAATAGGGATTGATTTGCGGCTGATAAGCCAAAAACAGTCCCTATTCCACCGCAAGTGGTGGGGATGTCCTGCCTGTTGACGTGGCATCTGGCTTTCCCTTGTGGTTGATTTCGTCTAAGAGCTCCGCTGCGATCTCGCTGTTTTTGAACCTGATGCTGCAGTCTTCTTTCTTGGGGAAAGCTAGTAGCGGGATCGTTCCGTACCAGATAGTTTCTTCGTCAATTATCGCTGCACACAAACGTCCTTCTGCTCTAATGGCATGCTCGACGTTCATTTTTGCCAAAGTCTCGCTTGCATCTTCGCGCGGAGTCGAGGCAATGAAAAACTCAAGAGCAATCCCTCGGGCAGTGGCACCTTTGATTGCATCGCCGAGCTTTGCGAGGCAGGCGGCGGATGCGTAGGGCGCGGCAATGAAGATGCTCTTAGCGGCGCCAACGATGTCTTCAACCAGAGTCTCTACGGCATTAGCCGGTTCTATGAGAATGTTTTGATCGGACTGCTCGCTGCCTCCGGTCACGTAGACTTCGTACCCGAGCTTGGCGTAGGTCTTGAGTCTCTTCTGGTACATGCGGGCGAGCATGGGTATAGATAAATCAACGTAGTCGAATATCTCAACCCGTCGCTTGCCCTCGTGGCTTCTATGGAGCCTGCCTGCCTGCTGCGTGATGCTGCCGTCCCACGATATCGGCGTGGCAATGAGTAGAGTGTCAAGGTAGGACAGATCGAAGCCCTCGCCCAAAAGGCTTTCGGTGGCGACGATGATTCGATGTTCATGCTCGAAGCGGGGAAGACTGCTCAGTATCGTTTTTCTTTCTTTGGCGTCGATTTCCCCGGTCAGGAGAACGGGTTCGTGTCCTTGGTTTTTGAGCATCCCGAACAGCTCCTCGGCATGCTTTTTCCTTTTAGTCAGCACGAGCGGATGCCGGCCGTTTGACGCAGCTTCAATAGCGTCGTTGACAATCAATTCGTTTCTAGCTGCATGCGTGCACAGCAGGTCGAGAATCTGATTGAAGCTTGCACCTGGCTCGTAGGCGGGTAGTCGAATTCCAGTAAAACGAGGCCGTACGATGCGCTGGATGCCCTGCTGAATCGCTTGCGCTTTTGGATCGATAACATAACGGAGCGGGCCGCAGAGCATGGAGAGCGCCCGCGTAAGGCCGTCGGATCGTTCGGGCGTCGCAGAAAGGCCGTATACGTATTTGGCCGGGGCGGACTTGAGAATAAGCTCGAGCTGTGGTGCGGCGGCATGGTGGCATTCGTCGCAGATAATGAGGCCGTAATTACGAACAAGGCCCTTAACTATCGGCTCTCCGGTTTGACGGTCTTTGCCAGATAACGACTGGAACGAAGCGATGTCGACGAGGCCGCTTACGGCCATTTTGCCTCCTCCTATTTGTCCGATGACCGGAGGCTGCCTTTTGCTGATTCGTCCTTTTGGGGTTCGGACGGGCTCCCTGTTGTCCGTAATGTCGATAAATCGCTCGAGCTGGGATTTCCATTGGGTTATGAGTGCGGTTTTGGGAACGATGACGAGCGTTGGAAGACCAATGGATGCAATAAGATAAGCTCCGACGACTGTTTTACCGAAGCCTGTCGGCGCGGACATGATTCCGTCTTCGTATATGAGCATCTGATCAGCGGCGATTTGCTGCTCAGGGCGAAGGACTCCTTTAAATGCCATAACAATCGGATTGCCCGATTTGCGCTCGTCTGAATAGTGGGCGGTAACGCCGGTCTCTTGAACTAGCCGCTCAAGTTGAGTTTTGCAGCCCCGGGGAATTGCAACATGACCATCTCTCAGTTCGCTAAGGTCTATGAGTCGCGGTTTGCCGAATACTGATTGATGCATGGACTGCGCGCGATAGAATGCCGGATTGGCAAATGTCGCAAGTCCGCGGATTTCCATTTGAGCTGCTGGACTCAGAGACTTCTCGGGGATGTACAGCATATCGGCTTGAATAACGGGCAGCGATGAGGGAAAGTCCCGCGATGTGAGTGGTAGTCGCTTTCGTGGTCTTTGGGCATACCGTTTGCCCTTGTTTGCCACCGTAGTTGTTGCTGGTCCGTGTGGGTTGTTTCCAGGGGCCTCAATCAGATCTTGCACCGTCGAGCGCGGAATCAGCTGGACTTGTGATAGATAGAGCCATTGGTCGGGAAAGGGCTTGAATTGTTCGTCTACAAATACACTGTTTCCTTCACGTTGCGCCTTGCCTTGAAAGGGGAGTGCGATGAGGTTTCCGAAGCCTCCATCGGGAATAGTGGCCTGAGCGGGTAGCATTCGATCAAAGGCCTCGAACGTGATTGTCTTATTATGCGCCGCAGCTTCGGTTATGAGGCAACTTCCAAACTCTCGGGCAGCCTTTGCGCTGATTGGCTCGAGGAAGAAAAACCAGATGTGGGCGCCGTTGCCGGACCTTGAGCGCTCAACGGCGGCGTTAATGCCCCGTCGTATTGCAACAAGCCGTACGGCATTTGTTGCCTCTTTCCAGTCCGCTTTGTCAAAATCGATGACGAGAACTTTCGTGTTGCAGTTCCTATCGAGAACATATTGCCCGAGGACATCGCGGAACCGGTCATCGTTGCCTTTAAAGTGAGCAATGATTGCGGCATCGCTTAATTCCGGGAAGACGCGATTGCTGCATTCTACACATTTAACTCTTTGATGGGCTGCTTTGGGGCAAATTCCTGGCTCCCACTCATTAGCACAAGCAGGCGTATAGCCAATGCCCCCGTCCTTTCTGCGATATCCATGAGCGTAAACATCTTTGCGCCCGGTAAAGAGACTGCGAAAGAGCTCGAGTTTATCGCGTGCTGGGCTCGCGCTGGTGACGATGCCCTCGATTTGTGCTCGTTCATCGAACAAAGCGCCAGCTTCTTCCCACTCTTCTAGCGTTGCGTAGCGTACGTCTGAACCGTTGTTGCAAATGACGATTTGTCGGTGTTGGTCCGATATATGTGTGATCGTCTGATCGTATTTAAATTGTGCGGTCCCAAAGAGGGCGTATTGATGCATGGCGTTGCCCATTTGAATGCCGTCCTTGTATTGGAGTTGTTGAGACGAGGGTACGGCATTACGGCTTTTTGGGATATGTAATTTCGATTCAAGTTTGCTAATGGCAAGGGATTATTCTGCGAGCGGCTTTCGGTCGATGCCAAGGCGCGCGACGGCCCTTGATAATCAGGGTTTGCGGTCATATGGGTAGCCGGAGGCGTAAAGAGCGGACCTCATTCAGACCCGGTGGGCAAAAAATGGCAAATATGAGTACTGTTACCCGGTTAGTCTCATATCATTTGAGAAGCATCTAAGACCAATTGACTGAGTTTTAGTATATTCACCCCCCCTAAACACGACGATTCGGGGCTTTATGGAGCTTGAAATCGGTGGGAGCGGGCAATTTCAGCGAAATTTTGCTGTTACTAAATTTATGACAGTACTCATATTTGCCATTTTTTGCCCACCGGGTACCGCTAGGGGCTAGTCGAAGCTCCCCTAAACAGCTGGGAATGCGCCGATCGTCAGCATATCTTGTATATGGATGGCTCAGCAAAAGAAGTTGCGGTGAAATAGGGATTGATTTGTGGCCATACGCCAAAAAACAGTCCCTATTCCACCGCAAGTGGTAAAGGTGCCCCTAGTGGATGGGCTGGTAGCGGGGGCAGTAGCTGATGGCTATGGCGTCCACGCCTACATGGGTGGCGATGGTGCAGCCGATGGGGCCGGTGCCGGCGTCTACGTAGTCCTGGCCCGCGAGCGCCTCGTTGACAAGTTCCTGCTCCTCGGCGGCGCCGGTCGTGAGCACGCGCACGCTTGAGCCCGGGTGCTCGTCCAAAAACGCGAGGCAATCTGCCATGGTGTTGGCGACGATGCGCTTGGCGCCGCGACCCTTCTTGATGGCCTTGATCTCGCCCGATTTCCATTCCGGCGAAACGGCCAGGCGAATGTTGAGCATTTGCGTGAGCTGGCCGGCGAGCTTGGGCGCGCGGCCGTTCTTAACGAGGTTCTCGAGCGTGCGGGGAATCAGCAGCAGGTGGGCGTCGGGTAGCGTCGCGCGGATCTGCGCCTCGGTCTCGTCCAGGCTGCGGCCGTCCTCGCGCATGGCCAGCGCGTACTCCACCAGCAGGCCCTCGGCACCCGAGCCGGTGCGCGAGTCGATGCAGCGCACGTCGAGCTCGTGCGTTTCGGCCGTCAGGCTGGCATTGGCATAGCAGGCGGACCATTCGCTGCACAGTGAAATAAAGATGGCGCTGTCGTGGCCGTCGGCGAGCACGCGATCAAAGAGCGCCTTGAACTCGCCGGCGCTCGGCTGCGAGGTGTGCGGCAGCTGCTCGGAGCCGGCCATGCGCGCGACGTACTCCTGGGCGGTAATCTGCACCTGGTCGAGCAGGTCCTCGCCCTCGATAATCACATGCAGCGGAATCACGTAAATGCCGAGCTCTTGGGCACGGGCGGGGGAGATGTCCGACGTGGAGTCGGTTATGATGGCAAAAGACATAATTGCACCTTTCGTTGGGGCGCTTGCGCGCCGCCTTCTGAGAGCAAAGTGCGACAAGTATAGTAGAGTCGTTCCACATTGCTAGGTTCAATTGTCGAATAGTCAACAGTTTGAAGTGTCGGTGTGGAAATCGTCAACTGGGGAAGAGGAATGCCGATGGGGGCGTTGGAGATAGGCAAACGGCCGGTCGTGCTGTTCGATTTCGATGGCACGGTGGCAGATACGGGCCGGGCGGTGATGACCTCGACGCGCAAGACGCTGGCTGCGCGCGGGTTTTCGGAGGCGCAGATGGGTGACCTGCGTCGCATGATCGGGCCGCCCCTGTGGAAGAGCTTTCACGACTTTTATGGCTTTTCCCGCGAGGAGTCGCTTGTGGTGGCCGATGAGTACCGCGCCTTTTTTGATGAGCTGGGACCGGAGAAGTACCCCGTGTTCGATGGAATCCCCGAGCTGCTGGATGGGTTGGCCGCCCGGGGCAAGCGTATGGCCGTGGCGACGTCGCGCATGGAGGCAAAGTGCATCGACATGGTACGTGAGCTCGGGCTTTTTCAGTTTGAGGCGGTGGTCGGTATGAATCCGCCGCAGGGGCGCGAGACCAAGGCGGATTCGGTCCGCGATGCGCTGGCGGCGCTCGGCGCGACGGCCGACGATGCCGTGATGATTGGCGACCGCTTTAACGACGTCGAGGGCGCGCACGCGATGGGCGTGCCGTGCATCGGCATCTATTCGGGTGCGGCGGCGCCGGGCGAGCACGAGGCAGCGGGTGCCGATGCGGTGGTGCACTCGGTGGCCGAGCTTGCTAAACTTTTCGCTATCTAATGACGTAATGTGAGGGGCGGGCGCGCTCGTCCCTCATTGGTAAGGAGGTCGTCCATGAATCAGGTGGAGCAGAGCGTTACCGAGTATGTCGACGAGGTCTGGGAAGATGTCGTCGCCGATATCGAGCAGCTGGTGAGCTATCCGTCCGTGGCCGTTGCTGCCGATGCGGAGCCCGACGCGCCGTTTGGCCGCCCGGTCCGTGATGCGCTCGATTGCGCACTCGGCATCGCGCAAAAGCTCGGCTATCAGACGAGCGATGACGAGGGCTTTGTGGGCATCGCCGATATCCCGGGCCGCGGCGATAAGCAGCTCGCGACTATCTGCCATGTGGACGTGGTGCCCGCCGGTCCTGGTTGGAACACCGACCCGTTTGCGATGGAGCGTCGCGAGGGCTGGCTGCTCGGCCGTGGCGTGATCGACGATAAGGGCCCGGCGGTGTTGTCGCTCTACGCCGGCGCCTACCTGCTCAAGCACGGGATTGTGCCGCGCTACACCTTCCGCGCGCTGCTGGGTTGCGATGAGGAAGTGGGCATGTCCGACGTTCACCATTATCTGGAGAACCACGCAGACCCCGACTTTCTGTTTACGCCCGATGCCGAGTTTCCGGTCTGCAATGCCGAGAAGGGCCAGTTTGGGGCGACGTTTGTGAGCCTCAAGATCGACGGCGGGCGCATTGTGTCCTGGAGCGGTGCCGAGGCGAGCAACGCCATTCCGTCGCAGTCTATCTGCGAGCTTGCGATTGCCGCCGATGAGCTGCCGGCGCCCGTTGAGAACGCCGACCGCCTGGAGATTACGGCGCTTGATAACGGCCATGCGCAGATTTTTGCCCACGGTATTGGCGGTCATGCCTCGATGCCCGAGGGAACGATCAATGCCGTCGGCCTGATCGTGTCGTATCTGCGCGAGGCCGAGGACGCGTTTGGTGCCCGTGACGAGCGCCTGCTGACGCCTGCCGAGCACGAGTTTGTCAAGTTTCTGGCCTTTGTGCATGCGGACGCCTATGGCCGCGGCCTGGGCATCGATGCGACGAGCCCCGCGTTTGGTCCGCTCACCTGCAATCCCGGCGTCATCCGTGTGGCGGATGGCCACATCGAGCAGGTCATCGACGTGCGCTTCCCCGATAGCACCAGTGCCGATACCATCTGCGAGCAGCTTGAGCCGCTCGTGGGCCGCTTTGGCGTGACGTGCCGTGTGGGTCGTGCAAAGGTGCCGTTCTCGGTCTCTGCCGACGATCCGGCTGTGAAGGCGCTTATCGATACCTATAACGAGTTCACGGGCAAGCATGCCGAGCCCTTTGCCATGGGCGGAGGCACGTACGCGCGCAACTTTGCCCGCGCCGTATCGTTTGGCCCCGAGGAGACCGGCCTGGAGCTGCCCGCATGGGGCGGTCAGATGCACGGCCCCAACGAGTGCGCCAACGAGGAACAGCTCAAGCAGGCACTCAAGATTTACATCGTGGCAATCCTGCGCCTCAACGAGCTCGAACTTTAAGATTACGCGGTTTCCCAATCTAAGTTGCGGTGGAATAGTTCCTAGAATGGGCCTTTTGATGGCCAAACAGGAACTATTTCACCGCAACTTTGTTTTTATTGGTGTAAAAGGCGGGTCATGCTTGGTGGTGAATTTGTTATTCGCTTGTAAAGCCGAGCCGCGCTTGCGGTAAGGGTCTATCAGATGCCTGTAAGAAACCGCAGTTGGCGCGAGCGCTGCCCGGTCGGGGCCGTATCTTTCCAAACAGCAAAGCGGGCAGGGTGCCCGCGATTCGCATGTATGAAAGGAAGATCATGCTCGATCAGGCTTATTCTCGTCGTCAGTTCCTCGGCCTCGCTGGTGGTCTTGCCAGCTTCGTGGGCCTCGGTCTCGTTGGTTGCGGCGGCTCCGGCGCTTCCAACGCTGCCGACAAGGGCAGCGCCGCTGCTGCCGAGTCCGTCTCCGGCGAGGTGACCTACGACGGCGCCTCTTCGTTCCAGGCTCTCGTCGAGGCCGCTGCCGAGAAGTTCATGGATGCCAACCCGGACGTCTCCGTCTCCGGCTCGGGCAACGGTTCGGGCAAGGGCCTGACCGCTGTCGCCGCCGGCACCGTTACCATCGGCAACTCCGACGTCTTCGCCGAAACCAAGCTCGAGGCCGATCAGGTCAAGAACCTCGTCGACCACGAGGTCGCCGTCGTGGGCATGGGTCCCGTCGTCTCCAAGAACGTGACGGTCGACGACCTGTCCCTCGAGCAGCTCAAGGGCATCTTCTCCGGCCAGATCACCAACTGGAAGGAGGTCGGCGGCGACGACGCTACTATCGTCGTTCTCAACCGCAAGGCCGGCTCCGGTACCCGCGCCACCTTCGAGGCTGCCGTCTTTGGCGACGAGGCTGTCGACTTTAAGGGCGACGCCGAGCTCGACAAGTCCGGCGATGTCCAGACTCAGATGGGCAGCACCGACAACGCCATCTCCTACCTGGACTTCTCGCACTTCGATGACTCCAAGTTCAACGCCATCAAGGTCGAGGGCGTGGAGCCCAAGAGCGCAAACGTCACCGACGACTCCTTTAAGATCTGGGCTACCGAGCACATGTACTGCGCTAAGGACGCCGACGAGGCCACCAAGGCCTTCCTGGAGTTCATGCTTTCCGACGACGTCCAGGGCAAGCTCGTCGAGGAGCAGGGCTTCATCCCCGTCTCTGCCATGAAGGTCGTCAAGGACGCCAGCGGCAAGGTTTCTGCTAAATAAGTAATCGCCCCGGAAAGGTTTGCAATGGCAAAGCAACTGCCAAAGCGCGACCTTGAGAACGTGGGCCTGGGCGTCACGGGTGCGTGCGTAGCGCTCGTGACGCTTGTCGTTGCCGCGCTCATCTTTATGGTCGCCCAAAAGGGCCTCTCGGCTTTTCTCAAGGACGGCGTTTCGGTCGTCGAGTTCTTTACCGGCACCAAGTGGGACCTGGCCAACACGGCTAAAAACGGCCTGCCCTATACCGGCGCCCTGCCCCTGATCGTCACCTCGTTTGCGGTCATGGTGCTCTCCACGCTCATCGCGCTGCCCATCGCCATCGGCTCTGCCATCTTTGCGGTCGAGATTCGACCTAAGTTTGGTTCCAAGATCTTTCAGCCGCTTATTGAGCTTTTGACCGGCATTCCCTCGGTCGTCTTTGGCCTCATCGGCTTTCACGTGGTCGTCGGCCTTATGAAGAGCGTTTTCCACGTGAGCACGGGTCTGGGCATCTTGCCCGGCGCCATCGTGCTGGCCGTCATGATCCTGCCGACCATGACCACCCTTTCGGTCGATGGTCTGCGCGCCGTGCCCGACAGCTACCGCCAGGGCTCGCTCGCTCTGGGCTACACCCGCTGGCAGACCATCTGGCACGTGGTGCTCAAGTCCGCCATGCCGTCGCTCATGACCGCGGTCATCCTTGGCATGACGCGTGCCTTTGGCGAGACGCTCGCCGTGCGTATGGTCATCGGCGGCATCGAGGCCATGCCGACGTCGCTGCTGTCGCCGGCGTCCACCATCACCACCACGCTCACCACGTCTATGGCGGTCTATGCCGAGGGCTCGGCCCAGGACGATGTTCTGTGGGCGCTCGGTCTGCTGCTGATGGGCATGAGCCTCATCTTCATCCTGATCATCCACCTTATCGGCCGCAAGGGGGCGAAGGCTCGTGGCTAGCACGCGCATCCATATCGACGAGGCGAGGTTCGGGCGCGTCCAAAAGCAGGACCGCATCGCCACGGGCGTGCTGACGGCGATCGCCGCCATCGTCATGCTCATCGTCGTCTCCATGGTGGCCTACATCCTGTTCGAGGGTATCTCGACGCTGTTCCAGCCGGGCTTTCTCACGCAGCCCGCACGCGCCAACGGAACGCAGGGCGGCGTGCTCTACCAGCTGTTCGACTCGTTCTATCTGCTGCTGATCACCCTGATCATCTCGGTGCCCATTAGCCTGGGCGGCGCGGTCTTTTTGGTTGAGTACGCGCCCGATGGGCCCATCCGCGACATCGCCTCCACCGCCATCGAAACGCTGTCCTCGCTGCCCTCCATTGTCGTGGGCATGTTCGGCTTTCTGGTGTTCTCGGTGCAGCTGGGCTGGAAGTACTCCATCATCTCCGGCGCCGTCGCGCTCACCATGTTCAACATCCCCACCCTGGTGCGCGTGATTCAGCAGGCGCTCGAGGACGTGCCGCAGGCCCAGCGCGATGCGTGCCTGGCCATGGGCCTCACTCGCTGGGAGGCCACACTGCACATCCTGATTCCCGAGGCCATGCCCGCCATCGTGACCGGCATCGTGCTTTCGGCCGGCCGCGTGTTTGGCGAGGCCGCGGCGCTGCTCTTTACCTCGGGCATGAGCTCGCCGGTTCGCCTGAACTTCTTGAGCTTTAACCTGTCGAGCCCCACCTGCGCCTGGAACGTGTTCCGTCCCGGCGAGTCGCTGGCCGTGCACATCTACAAGATCTATGGCGAGGGCAGCCCCGAGGCCCAGCAGATCGTTTGGGGCACCGCCGCACTGCTGATGACCTGCGTGCTGCTGTTTAACGTAGTCGCCCGTATCGTGGGCAAGCAACTGGCAAGGAAGATGACGGCCGAATGAGCGATATGAATGCAACGCCCGCAACCGAGGCGGCCGCGTCCGACACCCAGGACTTTCTGTCGAGCGTGGGGGAGAGCGAGAGGCGCGTGCGCGTGAGCGGCAAGGCCGTGAGCGACGAGGTCGTGCTCTCCGCCAAGGACGTCAACGTGTACTATGGCGACCACCATGCGCTGCACAATACGTCGCTCGACTTCCATAAGGGCGAGATCACGGCGCTCATCGGGCCTTCGGGCTGCGGTAAGTCGACCTTTTTGCGCAGCCTCAACCTTATGAATCGCGAGATTCGCGGCTGTCGCGTGGAGGGCGAGATCAACTACCGCGGGCGCAACGTGAACACCAAGACCGAGAACACGTACGAGCTGCGTCGTTCCATTGGCATGGTGTTCCAGCAGCCCAATCCGTTTCGCAAGTCCATTCGCGACAACATCACGTTTGCGCCCAAGCGCCACGGCATCACCGACCGCGACGAGCTCGATCGCATGGTCGAGGAAAGCCTGCGCGGCGCCGCGCTGTGGGACGAGGTCAAAGACAAGCTCGACAAGAGCGCCTATGCGCTTTCGGGCGGTCAGCAGCAGCGCCTGTGCATCGCGCGCACGCTGGCGCTCAACCCCGACGTGATTCTGTTCGACGAGCCCTGCTCGGCGCTCGACCCCATCTCGACGTTGGCGATCGAGGACCTGATGTCGTCGATCGTTGCCGACCGTGCCATCGTCATCGTGACGCACAACATGGAGCAGGCGTCGCGTGTGTCCAACCGCACGGCGTTCTTCTACATGGGCGATATGGTCGAGTACGACGAAACTGACGAGATTTTCCAACGGCCCAAGGATAAGCGGCTGAATGATTACCTCACCGGCATGTTCTCCTAGTCCGGGACATGCTTGAGGCCCGCGGCGGCCACGGTTGTCGCGGGACTGATTGGAGAGGCGGGTCATCTCTTGCGGGAGATGGCCCGCCTTTTTGTGTCGTGTGC